>CAJBBZ010000294.1 GCA_903951445.1 uncultured beta proteobacterium | reverse complement strand
GGCAGGCACATCCACCTCAACCAGCATGTCTGCCGTCACCAGGCTCCCGGCACCCAGCAATTGACGCGCCACGACCACCCGGCGCAGCGCAGCAGCAGGCGCAGGATCCTTCACCGCCGAAGGCACCGATGCCGGCGCTTGTGCGACACCAGCGGCCTCGCTCACTGACTTGCGCGGCTGCGGCTTGACGGAGGGATCCAGCACCAAACGCACATACAACTGCCAAGACGGCGACCCCAGGCAGCGCACCCGCACCGTCTCACGCGACGCGAAAGGCAAGTCCATCACCAGAGCCCGGTCGCAGGTTTGTGCTTGTACACGGCTGTCCATGGGCGCGAAGCTGAACTCGCTGGGCGTCAGCCCCTGTGTTTGCTGGACCCAATCACCGACCTCAGTCAACAAACGCGATGCGTTGGATCCTGATTGCGCCAGCGCAGGCCAGCTGAGCGTCAAGGCAAGGGACAACAGGGCATGGCACAGCAATTGCTGTATCCAGCCAGGTGGTGTTGGAAAAATGACAGATTGGTTTGGCACGAGGCAGGAGCAGGCAAGAACAATGCCACCAGCGTGGCGACTCGATCCGAGCATATTAGAGACACCAGTGATAGAAAAACATTCATTGACATCAATCGGGCTATTGACCATTGGAGCATCAAGGTGACCAGAGACATCACGCACATCAGAACTCAAGCGGCCAGCCCGGGTTTGGCCGAGCGTCCGCGTGACCGCGTAGCGGTCCGGCCACCATCCACGAATTTTGCCCAGGCCATGCTAAAAGCCCGGCCGTCACCAGCCGCCCAGGTGACCGTGGGCAATGGCAACACCCTCACGGGCATTGTGCGCGCCCAGGCAGAGTCCAGAGGTCTCAAGCTCAGCGGGCCAGACGAGCACCGACTGGCCCAGCAATTGGCCAACGCCAACAAAATCAGTAACGCAGACTTGATTCATGTCGGCCAACTCATTGACTTGACCCCCATCAACCAGGAATTAGAGGCCCTCAAAAGCAATACGGCGCGCGCGTCGGTACCGGCTACGACCGCGAAGACCCTGACGGACACATCCGCCGCCGCAGCACTGAACTCCCGCAAAATTACTGCGGCACCTTTGGCCGCCGTGGCTCCCAAAACATCCACCCCGGTCAACCACCCAGTTCTGGAAAAAACACTGGACCGCGCAGTTGCCAAGGGCTTCATACCCGCCAGCGACAAGGTGCCAGTGTACGAGAAGATTTTGCAAATGGCGCAAGAGCATCGATTTGCACCCGATGACTTTGCCCGCATGACGCTCATGGAAAGCGATGGCATGAACCCTCGGGCTAGCAACCAGCGGTGCCACGGGATCATCCAGTTCTGCGATGGTCCGGCGCGAGGCGCGGCATCTGCTGGCTATGCAGACAACCCCAAGGCCATTCTTGACCTCAGTGTTCACAAACAGCTGAGTCTGGTGGACAAGTACTTTGGTGACGTTGGGCTCAAGAACCAGGGTCCGGCTGGCCTGGAAGACCTCTACCTGTCTGTGCTCAACCCAGCCTCGCGCAGCGAGCGCCAGGTCACTGCAGCGCTGGACATCGGTGGCAAACAGGCACGCGTGTTGTACACCGGCAGCGATACAGATGCCCCCATCACCCGCCAGTCGATACGCCAAGGCCTGCTTCAGAATGCGGCGGCCCGTCTG
>CAJBBZ010000293.1 GCA_903951445.1 uncultured beta proteobacterium | reverse complement strand
TTAGCCACTTGGTCTGCGCCAATATTGCCGCCAGCACCAAGTTTATTTTCCACAACAAAGGGTTGACCCAACATAGTTTGCATGCGGTTGGTAAGTTGGCGCGCCGCCACATCGACTAGGCCTCCAGCAGGCCAAGGTACGATCACGCGAACCGGTTTGTTCGGGTAGTTTTGTGCTTGCGCTGATGAAAGGAATACTGTGAGGGTAACGGTCGCTACCAACAGTGTGCGCAGCACATATTGGCTGGAAAAGCGTGTGGTGAGCATGGCATTGGCCTTGAAGTGGTGGTACAAAAAATTAGAGCGTTAGCTGCATTTCAAATTGGATGAAGTCGCCTCGGTAGATGATTAGCCCAAAGTACAGCACTGTCCCGTCGGTTGATTGCACAATGCGGCGCACTTCGGCTACTGGCGATCCCACCGGGACCTGAATCAGGTGGGCGATCTCTACATCAGCTGTCGAGATTCGCAAGGTCTGGCGGGCAGCGGCGATGTTCAATTTTGGCAAGTCCATCATCACTGGCACCACGGTTTCCTTGCGGAAGCGCTTGGGCGCCAGCCTAAACACCCGCTGGTCGATAAAGATAGACGCCGCGCAATAGGCCTGACCGTCGCGCGAATGCACTCGGCGCATATAGTGATAAGCGGGTGCTGCTTTGCCATCGAGTGGTGTGAGCGGGGGTTGTACCCCGGCTTCTTCCAACAAAGTGAGTTCGGGCTTGTCGTTGCGGTAAGCCTCGGCAAGACCACGTAAAGAAGTTTCCAATGTGAGCGAGCGTTGGGTGCGCACTTGCTCGGTTACAAAGGTACCGCGCCCGCGTTGAGGCAGTAAGAGACCTTCGCGCGTGAGGATGTCGATAGCTTGGCGCACGGTGACTCGCGCCACCTTGAATTCGGCTACCAAGGCCTCTAGAGAAGGTACTTTGGTACCCGGTCCCCACAAGCCGCGTAGCACGCGTTGACGCAAAAGGTCTGCCAACTGAGAATACAGCGGCACCGGGCTGTCTGGAAAGATGGGATGGGTCGAACTCTGCATTAAAAATCTGATAGTTCTATCTATAGTAACATGGCTTTTCGGGTTGGCTGTGTGCGCAGAACTCGCATTAACAGCGAAGGACAGAACCCACAACACAAGGGCATGGATGAAGACGATATTTGTACTGTTTGACTCTTTGGTGCGCAATGCCTTGGAATGCTATGGCGGTAGTGCCGTTGCCACTCCGCAGTTCAAGCGCTTTGCGCAGCGTGCAGTGACATTTGATAATCATTATGTGGGTAGCCTGCCATGCATGCCGGCTCGGCGAGATCTTCATACTGGGCGTCTTAATTTCTTGCACCGCAGTTGGGGTGCACTAGAGCCTTTTGACCAGTCCTTCTCGGAACTGCTCCGCACCCAAGGCACTTACACCCACCTGATTTCGGACCATTACCACTACTGGGAGGATGGTGGTGCCACTTACCACAACCGCTATTCATCCTGGGAATTCATACGTGGGCAAGAATGGGACAAGTGGAAGGCCATGGTGCAACCGCCCTTAGAACGCTTCAAGCAGATGTACCACCCCATGCAACAGCCCGAAGGACCGAACGATGGTCGCTTGCAGACCATGGTGAACCGCGAATACATGAAAAACGAGGCCGACTATTGCTGCCCGCGCACATTCAAGGCCGGATTTGATTTTCTGGATGCTAACCGCGATGCAGATAACTGGCTGCTGCATCTGGAATGCTTTGACCCACATGAGCCGTTTGCTGCCCCCGCGCGTTTCCGCGAGCGCTATCCCACCGGTTACACCGGCCCGATTCTGGACTGGCCGCGCTACAAACGTCATGAGGAAACCGCGTTAGAAGTGCAGGAATTGCGCGCCAACTATGCTGCTTTACTTAGCATGTGCGACGAATACTTCGGCCGATTGCTCGACTATATGGATCGCCACGATATGTGGAAGGACACCACTGTCATCCTGAGCACTGACCATGGTTTTTTGCTAGCTGAGCATGACTGGTGGGGCAAATACCGCATGCCATTTTTTAATGAAATTGCGCATATTCCTTTAGTGATTGCGCATCCGGCTTTTGCCGCCCAAGCCGGCCAGCGCCGCCAGGCATTGACCCAAACCACCGACTTGATGCCTACCTTGCTGGATTTGCATGGCATGAAGCCGCCGGCCACGGTCGAGGGTCATTCCCTGATGCCATTGTTGGCGCAAGACATGCCGTTGCGCGAAGCAGCCATATACGGCATGTTTGGGGCAGCTACCAACATCACCGACGGGCGCTATACATATTTCCGCTATCCGCATGACATGACGCGTCAGGATTTGTATGAATACACCTTGATGCCTATGCACCTAAAGTCCATGTTTGCCGTTGCTGATCTGGCCCAGGCCGAGCTGGCGCGCGGTTTTAATTTCACGCAAGGGGTTCCTCTTCTAAAAGTTCCGGCACGGCGTAATGCAAAGGGCCAGCCGGTGGGGCACACGGGGCAGGGAAGCGGCTACGAAGACACCACTACGGTGCTATTTGATTTAGCCTCCGATCCGGCCCAGTTGCAACCCATCCGGGACGCGGCAGTAGAGGAGCGCTTGCTGTCACAGATTGGTAACCTGATGGAAAAAAATGACGCGCCTCCTGAAGCCTTTTTGCGCTTGGATTTGACTGTGCCTGCCAAGACCCTACGCGTCTAACGCCTAAAGAACTACGCTGCAAAAGAGTACCTGTCCGCAGCTTGTTTGTGCCCCCTAGATGTTGCTTCCACATTTGCTTCCAC
>CAJBBZ010000292.1 GCA_903951445.1 uncultured beta proteobacterium | reverse complement strand
TTAGCCACTTGGTCTGCGCCAATATTGCCGCCAGCACCAAGTTTATTTTCCACAACAAAGGGTTGACCCAACATAGTTTGCATGCGGTTGGTAAGTTGGCGCGCCGCCACATCGACTAGTCCTCCTGCAGGCCAAGGTACGACCACACGCACTGGTTTGTTAGGGTAGTTTTGTGCTTGCGCTGATGAAAAGAATCCTGTCAGGGTCGCAGTGGCTACCAACAGTGTGCGCAGCACATATCGGCAAGAATAGCGTGTAGTCAGCATGGTAGTGGCCTTGTAGTGGTTGCACAAAAAAAGTTACAGCGTTAGTTGCATTTCGAATTGGATGAAGTCGCCCCGATAGATAATTAGCCCGAAGTACAGCACGGTTCCGTCGCTTGATTGCACAATGCGGCGTACTTCTGCTACCGGCGATCCCACCGGCACCTGAATCAGATCGGCTATCTCTATGTCAGCTGTCGAGATGCGTAAGGTCTGGCGGGCAGCAGCGATGTCCAATTTTGGCAAGTCCATCATCACTGGCACAACGGTTTCTTTCCGAAAGCGCTTGGGCGCCTGACGAAATACCCGCTGGTCGATAAAAATAGATGCCGCGCAATAGGCCTGACCGTCGCGCGAATGCACCCGACGCATAAAGTGATAGGCGGGTGCTGCTTTGCCGTCTAATTGTGTGAGCGGGGGCTGCACCCCGGCTTCTTCCAGCAAAGTGAGTTCGGGCCTGTCGTTGCGGTAAGAATCAGCTAGACCGCGTAAAGAGGTTTCCAGTGTGAGTGAGCGCACGGTACGCACTTGCTCGGTGACAAAGGTACCGCGCCCGCGTTGAGGCAGTAAGAGGCCTTCGCGCGTGAGGATGTCAATAGCTTGGCGCACGGTGACGCGCGCCACCTTGAATTCAGCTACCAAGGCCTCTAGAGAAGGTACTTTGGTTCCCGGCTCCCACATGCCACGTAGCACGCGCTGACGCAAAAGGTCTGCCAACTGGGAATACAGCGGCACCGGGCTGTCAGGAAAGATGGGATGGGTCGAACTCTGCATTAAAAATCCGATAGTTCTATCTATAGTAACATAGCTTTTCGGGTCGACTGTGTGCGACGCACTCGCATTAACAGCGAAGGACAGAACCCACAACACAAGGGCATGGATGAAGACGATATTTGTACTGTTTGACTCTCTGGTGCGGAATGCCTTGGAATGCTACGGTGGTAGTGCCGTAGCCACTCCGCAGTTCAAGCGGTTTGCGCAGCGTGCAGTGACATTTGACAATCACTATGTGGGGAGTCTGCCATGCATGCCGGCTCGGCGAGATCTGCATACTGGGCGTCTGAATTTCTTGCACCGCAGTTGGGGTGCACTCGAGCCTTTTGACCAGTCCTTCTGCGAACTGCTTCGCACCCAGGGCACTTACACACACCTGATTTCGGATCATTACCACTACTGGGAGGACGGTGGTGCCACCTACCACAACCGGTATTCGTCCTGGGAATTCATACGTGGGCAGGAGTGGGATAAATGGAAGGCCAT
>CAJBBZ010000291.1 GCA_903951445.1 uncultured beta proteobacterium | reverse complement strand
TGTGCAGGACGAAAAGCTGTACATCGAAATGTCGCAGCGCCGCCTGTCGCAATTGGGGCTGGACATGAACCAGGTGCTGGCCCAGCTTTCACAGCAAAACGCCATGGAAGGCGCGGGCACCATGCAAACCCCGCTGGACGTGGTGCAGGTGCGCGTCAGCGGTGCCTTCCAGGCAGAGGAGCAATTGCGCGCCATGCCGATTCGCGGCAGCTCGGGCAACCAACTGCGCCTGGGCGACATTGCAGAGATCAAGCGCGGCTATATCGACCCTGCCGGGGTGAAGGTGCGCTTTCAAGGCCAGCAAGTCATCGCCCTGGGCGTGTCCATGACCAAGGGCGGCGACATCATCGCGTTGGGGAAGGCCTTGAAGGCCACCACCGCGCGCATTGGCGCAGCCTTGCCGGCGGGTATCAGCCTAGTGGAAGTGCAGGACCAGCCAACCGCAGTCGCTAAATCGGTGAATGAATTTGTTGGTGTGCTGATCGAGGCGATTGTCATCGTGCTACTGGTCAGCTTTGTTGCACTAGGTTTGCACAAGCGCCCGGGCACGCAGGCCTGGTACCGCCAATACTACGTGGATGTACGCCCCGGACTGGTGGTGGCGATCACGATACCACTGGTGCTTTCGGTCACTTTTTTGGGTATGTATTACTGGGGCATAGGCCTGCACAAAATTTCCCTGGGCTCGCTCATCATCGCGCTGGGACTTCTGGTCGATGACGCCATCATCGCGGTGGAAATGATGGTGCGCAAAATCGAAGAGGGCTACGACAAAGTGCGCGCAGCCACCTTCGCCTATGAGATCACTGCCATGCCGATGTTGACCGGCACCTTGATTACCGCCGTCGGCTTTTTGCCCATTGGTATTGCGCGCTCTACCGTCGGTGAATACACCTTCGCTATTTTTGGTGTGACGGTGTTGGCCTTGTTGGTGAGCTGGCTGGTGTCGGTGTACTTTGTGCCCTACTTGGGCACGGTCTTGCTCAAGGCCAAAAGCAATGCGCCAGAGGCAGAGCACCATGAGGTGTTCGACACCCCTTTTTACAACGCTTTCAGGCGCACGGTGAACTGGTGCGTGACGCACCGCTGGATCACGATTGGCGTGATGCTGCTGACCTTTGCCTTGGGCATTGTGGGTATGGGCAAGGTGCAGCAACAGTTTTTCCCGGACTCGAGCCGTCCCGAAGTCATGATGGATGTGTGGTTTGCCGAGGGCACCTCGATCGCTGCCAATGAAGAAGTCAGCCGCCGGATAGAGGCGCGCCTGATGCAGGAAAGCGGCGTGGTCAATGTGGCGACCTGGATCGGCTCTGGCGTGCCGCGTTTTTATTTGCCTTTGGATGCGATTTTTCAGCAGTCCAATGTGTCGCAATTTATCGTCCTGCCCGTCGATTTGAAACGGCGCGAAAGTCTGCGTATCCAGTTGCCTGCCCTGATGGCACAGGAGTTTCCCGAAGTGCGGGCGCGGGTGAAGATATTGCCCAACGGCCCGCCGGTGGCCTATCCGGTGCAGTTCCGCGTGATCGGGCCGGACGCTGACCAATTGCGTGTGCGCGCCAACGAAGTGAAAGCGCAGATGCGCGCCAACCCCAATATGCGTGGCGTCAATGACAACTGGAACGAGCCAGTCAAGGTCATCCGCTTGGACGTGGACCAGGCCAAGGCGCGCGCGCTGGGGGTGAGCAGCCAGTCGATTGCGCAGGCGGCGCGCACCCTGCTGTCGGGCAGCACGGTAGGTCAGTTCCGCGAGGGCGACAAGTTGATCGACATCGTGCTGCGCCAGCCCATGTCCGAACGCAACGCCATATCCGATATCGGCAACGCCTATGTGCCTACGGCCAGCGGCAAGTCCATACCCTTGACGCAAATTGCCAAACCGACTTTTGTTTGGGAGCCGGGCGTGCTGTGGCGCGAGGGGCGCGACTACGCGATCACCGTGCAAGGCGACATTGCCGAAGGCCTGCAAGGCGCCACCGTGACCGGGCAGTTGGCACCCGATATGCGCAAGCTGGAGTCCAGCTGGGCGGCCAAAGGGCAGGGCGCTTACCGTATTCAGGTGGCTGGCGCGGTGGAAGAAAGCAGCAAGGGCTCTAGCTCGATTGCGGCGGGCATTCCCATCATGCTGTTCATCACCTTTACCCTGCTGATGCTGCAACTGCACAGCTTCAGCCGGTCTATGTTGGTGTTTCTGACCGGCCCGCTGGGCATTGCCGGTGTGGCGGCCGCTTTGCTGAGCTTTGGGCGGCCTTTTGGCTTTGTGGCTTTGCTGGGCGTGATTGCATTGATGGGCATGATTCAGCGCAATTCGGTGATTTTGATCGACCAGATCGAGCAGGACCGGGCCAACGGCGTGCCGGCCTGGGACGCCATCGTCGAGTCGGCGGTGCGCCGCTTGCGGCCCATTGTGCTGACGGCGGCCGCTGCGGTGTTGGCCATGATTCCCTTGTCGCGCTCGGTGTTCTGGGGCCCGATGGCGGTGGCCATCATGGGCGGTTTAATTGTCGCGACGGCCTTGACTTTGCTGGCTTTGCCCGCCATGTATGCGGCATGGTTTAGGGTGCGGCGTGAGCCGGTGGGCGTGCAGGCTAAAATGCTCGGCTAACCGATTTCCAGCGATCGGCCGGGCCAGCCAGCACTTTGAGGGTGTTACGCAGGGCGCGGCGGGTTGCTGAATTTTTTTGCGCGGGTGGCGAAATTGGTAGACGCACCAGGTTTAGGTCCTGACGGTAGCAATACTGTGGGGGTTCGAGTCCCCCCCCGCGCACCACCCAAAAGGTACTGAGAGTCCCCGTGCGGCCAGTCCTGTGACCGCATTCGGCGGCACGGCCCGGCCTTGAATTTTTATTTGGAGCACCTGTCATGACGGTAGTAGTTGAAACTTTGGAAAAGCTGGAGCGCAAGATCACCCTGAAGCTTCCCGTGGACGCGGTTCAAAACGAGGTACAAGCCCGTTTGCGCAAGTTGGCCCGCACCGTCAAGATGGATGGTTTTCGCCCTGGCAAGGTCCCCATGAATGTGGTGACCCAGCGCTATGGCTACTCGGTGCACTACGAAGTGATGAACGACAAAGTCGGCCAGGCCTTTTCTGACGCCGCCAACGAAGCCAAGCTGCGCGTGGCCGGCCAGCCCCGCATCACTGAAAAAGAAGGCGC
>CAJBBZ010000290.1 GCA_903951445.1 uncultured beta proteobacterium | reverse complement strand
GCAGTATCTGCAGCAGGTAAGGCTCGACAATGCCAAGGAACTGCTGCGCAACAGCAACCTCGGCATTGCTGAAATCGCATTCAGTACTGGCTACGGCGACAGCAGCCAGTTTGCCGTGCAATTCCGCAAGCACATGAAATCGTCACCCAGCGCCTATCGCGAGCTGGTTCGCAAGAAATTGTTCCAGGTGAATCGTGAGGGAGGAGCGGAGGATTCGGTGCCAGACTAACTTGCTTGCGTTGTCCTTGTGGGCCGTTGGTCCGGACGACGAGCGGGTAGTTAGACTGACACCTGTTTGGACAGACAATGGAGAGGGACGGGGTAACCGTCGTCATGGATCAGTGTTCAATGACGGCCCTGGTTCAGGCTGCTCCGGACTCCTGGACGGGCAACGCTTCACTCAGCACACCCACTTCGTTCAGTCTCTCACCATGGCGTTTCGCCCGCTGTTTGCCGGAAACGGTCTTGAGCCGGCGTTCCACGGCGTTGAAAGCGTCGCGTATGGCGACATAGATGTCTTCGTGCGCGTGTTTGTCATGGTGGTCATGCGCGACCACGATGTCATGACTCGGCATCATTGCCTCTACACCCACGTGGTAAACGCGACCCTTGTAGTGGTTGTTGTGGGGAGCTTCAAGAATGACTTTAAGACTCTGGATTTTGTCGGTGTAACGTTCCAGTTTTTCCAATCGTTTGTGGACTGCATCTTCAACAGCCTGACTATGTTCAATACCACGAAACAGCACTTGCGTCTTACTGATCATCGGTGCGCCTCCTGTACGCTGTTGGTTCGGGATGTGGCCTTGCACAGCTTTGGTACAAGGCCCCATCGGGGTGTTCTCCACAAGGGAGCTTTCCCCTGTGGCCGATACTACGCCCATGGGCAAAGTCACTGTCAAACGCTTTCAGTGTAAATATCAAGGTCTGACAAATTTGATTTTAATACGGGAAAAACAGCTTGATTTGAAGTTGATGCGGTGTTTGGATGTTGCATCGTTTTTTGGCAGTGCCTGCATTTGCCGCACCCCCATTAAGCTATGGACACATAATCGGCGGGCTGGTTCCCTTGCTTTAAAAACCCCACTCTTCAGTTTCGCGCCACCCCCTCGTAGTACCAATGCCACGGCTCGTACAACACACCAAAGCTGTTGTTGCGCGGAAACGACATACGGAAGCCGAACTCGCCTCCCCGCCGTTGCAGCCACGCAAACGCCGGGCTTTGCTCGAACTCTTCCTCCAGATGCGCATAGCCAGGGCAGCCTATGTCCAGCGCGCGCCCGCTGTGGTGTTCGCTGAAGCCGGGCGCGGCATTGACTTGCAGAATGGATTCAATGCCGATGCCGCGCTCCAGCTTGCGCTGGATCAGCTGGCATTGGTAATCGACGCTGCGGAAAGCCGACACCAATTGCAGCTCGACACCATCGGTCAAAGCCGCAACCTGCAACCGCTGCCAGGCAGTGGCAGTAGCGGCCTGCAGCCGGGCTGGGCGACCAAAAGCATCGTTGCCCACATCGACAAGTTCCACGCACTCAGGCT
>CAJBBZ010000289.1 GCA_903951445.1 uncultured beta proteobacterium | reverse complement strand
TTTGTTGGTTTAGCTTTGCTGGTTGCACGCACTACGCACAGTCGAAGCTTGCAGTATGCCGTGGCGCTCTATGTTCAAGTCTTTCAGGGTACGCCGTTGCTGATGCAGTTATTTTTGGCCTACTTCGGTATGGCCATATTGGGTGTGGAGACCTCGGCCTGGACAGCAGCTGCAGTGTCGCTGACACTCTACAGTAGCGCTTTTCTTGCAGAAATTTGGCACGGCTGCGTCAAATCAATCGGCAAAGGCCAATGGGAAGCTGCGCAAAGCTTGGCCCTCAATTTCGGGGAGCAATTGCGCTACATCATCTTTCCTCAAGCCTCACGCATTGCTATCGCACCCACCGTTGGTTTTTTGGTCCAGGTTGTCAAGGGAACGGCTCTTGCTTCAGTCATTGGGTTTGTCGAATTGACCAAGGCAGGCACCATGATAACCAACGCCACCTTCAAACCGTTTGTGGTTTACAGCTGTGTAGCTGTGCTGTATTTCTTAATCTGCTACCCCATTAGTTTGTATGCACGATCTCTTGAAGGCAAATTCCATGTCCAACGCTAATTCATTTGCACCAGCAGCAGTCGCCATTTCGGGTTTGCGAAAGTCCTATGGGATTAACGAAGTACTCAAAGGCATAGACCTGAATGTGCAACCTGGAGAGGTGATTGCCATCATCGGCAAAAGTGGTTCGGGCAAGAGCACACTGTTGCGTTGCATCAATGGCCTTGAAACCTTTCAGCACGGACGCTTGACGGTACAAGGTCAGGCCTTGGACTATTCAGACCCTTCAGCCATGCGCGTGTTGCGACAGCAAGTAGGCATGATTCTCCAGTCCTTCAATTTGTTCCCGCACCTTACAGTTGGAAAAAACATCCAACTCGCACCCGGTCTGGTCAAGCAGCTTTCTGTAACGGAAACCGAAACCAAAGCGAGACAGTTGCTAGCCCGAGTGGGTCTCGCGGAAAAGTATGACGCTTTTCCAGACCAACTTTCGGGCGGTCAACAACAACGTGTGGCGATTGCCAGAGCGCTGGCCATGTCACCCGGAATTTTGCTTTGCGACGAAATTACTTCCGCCCTTGACCCTGAATTGGTAGGTGAAGTGTTGGCAGTGGTGGAATCTCTAGCGAAAGAAGGCATGACGCTTTTGATGGTCACTCATGAAATGAACTTTGCCCGCAAGGTCAGTAATCGCGTGATCTTCATGCACCAAGGCTTAGTGCATGAGCAGGGCACACCTGACGTTCTGTTTACAAATCCCAAAACACCTGAACTCCAACAGTTTTTATCTTCCTTGCACTGAGTGCAATTCACGAGATTGGGCCCGAGTTCCCTCAGACTCCAGCCACCAATCCGTCGCTGCGCGGGTCTGCTGCACCCTCAATCAAACCGTCCGAATGACGCACCAAGGCGCCCGCGTGACCCATGGTGTCGCTATAGGCTTCCGGTAGCAACTCCACCTGATGGCCTGCATCCTTTAACGCTTGAATCAAGGTTGGGTCAAAGCGGCTCTCAAGTTTGAGGGAGGTGCTGACGTCGCCCCAAGTGCGGCCCAGCAGCCAGCGCGGCGCAGTGATGGCCTGTTGCAACGTCTGTCCAAATCGCGCATAACGCGTGAACACTGCGGCCTGCGTTTGCGGCTGACCCTCACCACCCATCGTGCCATAGGGCATGACACGGCCATCGTCGAAATGCGCCAAGGACGGATTGAGCGTGTGAAAGGGTTTGCGCCCAGGCTCGAGCACATTGAGTGCGCGCGGGTCCAGTGAAAAACTGCTCCCCCGGTTCTGCAAGGTCACACCGGTGTCGCGCAGCACCACACCTGAACCGAACTCCCAATAAACACTTTGAATGAAGCTAACAGCGCGACCTTGCGCATCAACTGCGCCCATCCAGATGGTGTCCCCAGCAGCAGCAGGATCTGGCCAAGGCAGCGCCCGCGTTGGGTCGATCTCGGCGGCTAACGCATCTAACGAACCTGCCGTTAGAAAGCTTTGAGGATCGGCTGGTAAACGACGCGGATC
>CAJBBZ010000288.1 GCA_903951445.1 uncultured beta proteobacterium | reverse complement strand
CCCATGCCGCCCATGCCGCCCATGCCGCCCATGCCGCCCATGCCGCCCATGCCTTTCATATCGCCCATTCCAGACATTGCACCCATGGAACCCATTTTTCCCATCATTGACATACCGTCTTGCATGGCTTTCATGTGGTCGCCCATGAGTGCTTTGCGTTCTTCAGGGGTTTTGGCTGCCATCATTTTTTCGTGCATTTCACGCATGGCTTTCATCTGGATGTCCATGGCTGCCATTGACTCTGCAGCTTTAGCAGGCGCTTTGGGCGCAACTGCTTTGGTGGCTTTTTTCGCGGGCTCCGCGGGGTGATGCTGGGTGTGTTCTGCAGCGGTCTGGGCAAATGCTCCGAGGGAGGCGGTTGCAATGGCAACTGATAGAACGGTATGGCGAAGAGTAGTCATTTGGAACTCCATTTAAAGAACAAGGAACGAGAAACTGGCAAGAATTGGGTGGCATCCGGTCAACCCGTTGAAGGGACCAGAGGCATGGAAGCAGACGGGCTATCCAGCGTCTGTGCGCTGGGTATCAACCGCTGCAAAAAGAGATTTAAATTGTCAGCCGCAGAAAGCGGATCGACACAGGTGGCTCACGCCAGTCGGGGACTACTGACGGAACAGAACGATCATTGAGATCGAGCGCCGCAACAGTGAGTGGCGAGCAATGTACAGCAGGGGCGGCCTGCAAATCCAAATGAGCGTCTACCTGCTTGGTCTTGTAAACCGCTGATTGCTGCGCGTCACAAACCGTGAGGCAAACCACTTTGTCAGATGAAATTGGCTGCTGATTTGCGTCTTCATGATGCGACGTCTGAACCTGCGCCGCAGCTGTATGGTGCCCCCGTGCGTCCGAAACAATACATGCATTTGCAATGCCAATCCCGAGAGTCATCAGCCATACGAACAGCATCACGACAGCGGTGTATCGTGTGTGACGGTGACTGAATGCGGACTTCATAGGTTTAATGTGCGGTACAAAATTGCTATTGCAATGTGCCAATTTTAGATACTGCAGGGATTGGGATATTGACCCACATCAACATGAACGATCAAACTCTCCTTTCACCAGCCCTCTCGCGAGCACGAATGTTTCTGCGCTACATAGCCTGCGTCGGATTGTTGAACCTTTTCTGGGAAATACTACAGTTGCCCCTGTACACACTTTGGTACGAGAGTTCACCTGCAACTATCGCGTTCGCGGTGGTGCATTGCACGTTGGGGGACCTCCTTATCGCAACGATCTCATTTTTTGCCGCACTGGTTTTGTCCAGTGCAAACAACTGGCCTCAACAGCACTATGGGAGGGTTGCGCTTATGGCAGGCATCTTCGGGGTCTGCTACACGGTATTTAGTGAATGGAATAACACCGTCGTCACGCGGACCTGGGCCTATTCGTCCTGGATGCCCACACTGGGCGGAATCGGGCTGTCTCCCGTATTGCAATGGGTGCTGATCCCCGCGCTGGCATTTTGGAGGCTGTCCCAACAGCGTGCGGGATACCGCGCTTAAGGGCACGACGGGAGCTTTCTTTCGATTTCAGCGGTAGGCCTGATAGACACGCGAAGTGCCATCCTTCGAGACCAGCAAGACGTCGTAGGGATCTTTACGGCCCTTGTAGACTGATCCGTCCATACCCGGCGAGCCCACCGGCATACCCGGCACAGATAAACCGATTGCGGCGGGATTCTCTTTCAACAGCCGTTTGATGTCATTCGCCGGCACATGTCCCTCGATGACATAGCCACCGACCAATGCCGTATGGCAGGAACCCAATTGCCGTGGCATGCCCAATCGCTCGCGCACCACATCGTTGCCGTTTTGGTTGACCTTCACCGTAAAGCCGGCTTTCTCCAGGTGCACAACCCAGTCCTTGCAACACCCACAGTTGGGATCTTTCCAGACCTCGATGGAGGTGCCGTGGCTGGCGGCATGTGCGCATGGCAAAGCCAGAACCAAAACGGATGCGAGCAGCATTCGGCGCTGCAGTTGTGTCTTCAATGGAGTGCTCATGGCCGATCCTCGGTAGTTTGGACGCAAATGCAGCCTTCCCGCTTTGACAAATGACAAAGCGCCGCAGTGGCGCCTTGTCAATTCCTGAAATTGCGTTCAAGCCTCACTTGCAATAGGTCGCTTATTTGACCGTCTGTATATCGGTGACCACCATTTTTCCGCCTTCGTTGATGACTGCGAACTTGACCTTATCGCCAGTCTGAATCTTGTCCAGTAACGATTTTTCTTTGGCAGTGAACACCATGGTCATGCCGGGCATGTCTAGGCTTTTAATTTCTGCATGTTTGATGGTGACTTTACCGTTCTCTTTGTCGATTTTGCGTATCTCGCCGTCGGTCATGCTGGGTGCAGCCGCCATTGGCATCTTGCCTTGATCCATGCCCATCTTGCCGTGGTCCATGGTCATTTGTGCCAGAGCGGGTCCGGTCAGTACCAATGACAGAGCCGCAGCAGATGCCACCAAAATAATGTCAATTTTTTTCATGGGATGTTCCTTATAGAAAATGTTCGGGTTGGTGAGCGGGCGAAGCGGATCACCGGCCTACTGGTTTGCCACTTTGATCTGACCCTTCATACCCGCGTCGTAGTGACCAGGGTGCAGACAGGCGAAGTCAACAACACCACCTTTGGTGAAACGCCAGATGACTTCGCCTTTCTGGCCAGGCTTCAATGAGATTTTGTTGGCCTCGTCATGCTCCATGCCCGGAAACTTTTTCATGACTTCGTAGTGCTCTTTCAATTCCTGCTCGGTGCCCAGGCTGAATTCATGCGGCACCTTTCCAGAGTTGGTGACGACGAAGCGGACCGTTTCCCCCTTCTTCACAGCCACGAGTGCCGGAGTAAAGCGCATGCTGTCCGCAGCATCGACCTGGATCGTTCGGGTTGCTTTGCTTGCGACGCCGGGCTCACCGATCGGAGATTCGCCATGGCCTCCAGCGTGTTTACCTGCTGCGGTGGCGGCCGATGCAGCCAGCAAGGCAGCAACGAACAAAAGACTGGAACGCTTGGAACGAGGGGCTTGTTTGAACGTCATGAAAACTCTTTTAAGTGAAGGGTTGAGAAAACTTGAGAGGAAGAAAACGTGGGAGGGCAATGCTTCAGTGCTTCATAGCTGAGCCACTGGGTTTGACCGCTGTGGCCAATGCGGGGCCGCCATCTGCGCTGGCTTTGGGTCTCACGGCAGGCAAAGGCGCACCAGTCCATTCCTGGGCGACTGTGCCCTCTGGGAACTTGTAAGGGCCGTGGTCTTTGTAATCGCCCGGCTTCTGGTCCTTACGTACCTTGAATACCGTGAACATTCCGCCCATCTCCAGCGGGCCAAACTGGCCGGTGCCCGTCATCATGGGGGCCGTGTTTTCGGGGATGGCCATTTCCATCTCGCCCATGTCGGCCATGCCGCGCTCACCCATCAGCATATAGTCCGGTGCAACTTTCTGAATCTTCTTGACCAGCCCCCGGTGGTCCACGCCAATCATGGTGGGGACGCTGTGGCCCATGGCGTTCATGGTGTGGTGGCTCTTATGGCAGTGCATAGCCCAATCGCCTTCCTCATCGGCAATCAGCTCTATCTGGCGCATCTGACCAACGGCCACGTCAGTGGTGACTTCATACCAACGCGTGCTGGGCGGCGTTGGGCCGCCGTCGGTGCCTGTAACCAAAAATTCATGTCCGTGCAGGTGAATGGGGTGATTGGTCATGGTCAGGTTGCCCACCCGGATACGCACGCGGTCGTTCAGCCGCACGTTCAGGGTGTCGATAGCCGGGAATACGCGGCTGTTCCAGCACCAGATGTTGAAGTCCAGCATCGTGTTGATCTTGGGCGTCTTGCTGCCTGGCTCTACGTCGAAGGCGTTGAGTAGAAAGCAAAAGTCGCGGTCCACCTCGCTGATGTGCGGGTGCTTGCCCTTGGGGTGCGTGACCCACATGCCCATCATGCCCATGGCCATCTGAACCATCTCATCTGCATGTGGGTGGTACATGAAGGTGCCGGGGCGGCGCGCTTCGAATTCATACACGAAGGTCTTGCCCACGGGGATAGCGGGCTGGTTAAGTCCGCCCACACCGTCCATACCACTAGGCAAGCGCTGGCCGTGCCAGTGAATGGTGGTGTGCTCGGGCAGCTTGTTGGTGACAAAGATGCGTACGCGGTCACCCTCGACTACTTCGATGGTCGGACCCGGGCTTTGGCCGTTGTAGCCCCACATGTTGACCTTGAAACCTGGCGAGACTTCGCGCACCACCGGTTCGGCCACCAGGTGGAATTCCTTGACACCGTTGTTCATCTTCCAGGGCAGGGTCCAGCCGTTGAGCGTCACCACCGGGTTGTAGGGCCTGCCGGTGGTGGGCACCAACGGGGGCGCTGTCTCTACCGATGTTTGGTAAACAGGTTCAGGCAAAGCGGCCATGGCAGACCGCGCAACGGCTAGTCCGGCCACCGACGCGGCAGCACCTGCGAAAAATTGACGACGTGAATTGAGGAGACTCATGCTATTTTTCTTTCAATGCGTTCGATGCAATCAGTGGCCGGCGGCAACAGCGGATTCACCGCTACCACCGCTTAAGGAGACAAAGCTACTCGGGGCACCGCCCTGCAGAACCCACTGCAGATCGGCCTCCGCAATCCAGAAGTCGCGCTGTGCACCAATGGCATCCGCCGTGGCCTGCGATTGGTTGCGAGTCGCTTCCAGCAGGTCCCACACGCTTTTGAGCATGCCGTTGTAATGCAGCACAGTTTCTTCGGTGATGTACTCGCGCTCTTTGAGTACGAAGTTGCGGCTGTCCAGCGCCTGGTTGTGCGCAGCCAAGTAGGCTTCAATGGCCGACCGGGCGAGTGCCTTGTTGCGCAGATCCTCTGCGTATGGGAGCTGACCCCGGATGGCAGCAGCGCTTTTTTGCAGATCGGCCTCAGACATAGCGTTGGCCGGCACGTCGGGCAACTGTTCTGGTAAGACCAGCGAGGTTTCAAAGCCAGCAAGACCCAGCAGCTTGATCATTTTGGACTGCGCCTGGGTGGCGGCCAACTTGGCGCGCCGCAGCTCCATGCGGGCTTTGGCCTCGGCTAGTTGCACAGGCGACTGTTGCAGCCGGCTCCAGTTGCCCAGGGCGACCATCCGCTTACCCAGATCGCTGGCGGCTTGGGCTGCCTCCAGACTGGCTTGCTGGTGGCCCACGATCTGACGCGCCGTGACAGCTTCCACCCAAGCCTTTCGTGCTTGCATGGCCACTTCCAACAACTCCCCCATGTCTTCCACCCTGCGTTGCAAACTAGGATCTAGGTCCACCCAGCGCCCTGTGGCGATCATCTGCACGTTCTGCGCACCCAATCGAGACTGAACCTGCGCCAGCTCACGATGGACCAGCCAAGCACGGCGCACGGCATCTTCAATGGTGAGTAGCATTGTTCCCTGGGGCTTGGCAATCTGGGGCGATTCGGCGGGCAGGTTGGCCTGCTCCCACTTGAGGATGTCGACATGGCCCCGCTTAAACGCGCCAACGGCATCATTGGCTCGGCGCCAGTCGGTCTCTTGGGGTAGCTGCTGTGCAGACACCGAACCCACCAAAACGCATAGGGCGAGCGTCGCTAGACGTAACGGTTTGCGTCGCAGAATCGGAACACGATGCATGGCATTGCCTTTCAGGTTATTTCAAACTGCCCGAACTGTATCGGGGGGTACCCAACATCAAGCTGTCGTTTAGATTACAAATTTGTAATTTACGATGTCGGGCGTTCCAATCGGGGCACACTCGGGAAAAGGATGCCGACTGTGAAGATATTGATCATTGAAGACGAGCCCAAGACGGGCGAATACCTGCGCCAAGGGCTCAAGGAAGCTAGCTTTACCGTGGATCTGGCCCAGAACGGCAATGACGGACTGCACACAGCGCTCGAAGGTGAGTACGACTTGGTCATTCTGGATGTGATGCTGCCCGGGCTGGATGGCTGGGATGTGCTGCGCAGCTTGCGCAGGCAAGGGCGCAGCGTGCCGGTGCTTTTTTTGACGGCCAAAGACCAGGTGGAAGACCGGATCAAGGGCTTGGAGCTGGGGGCGGATGACTATTTGGTCAAGCCGTTTTCCTTTGCAGAGTTGCTGGCCCGGGTGCGAACGATTTTGCGCCGGGGAAAGTCCGGGGTCGAAGCGACCGCGCTGAAGGTGGCCGATCTAGAACTTGATTTGTTGCGCCGACGCGTGAGTCGTGCGGGGAAGCGCATAGAGCTCACCTCTAAAGAGTTCGGCTTGCTGGAACTGCTGATGCGCAGGCAAGGTGAAGTGCTCCCTCGGTCCCTGATTGCATCCCAGGTTTGGGATATGAACTTCGACAGCGATACCAATGTGATTGAGGTGGCGGTACGGCGCTTGCGCAGCAAGATTGATGATCCGTTTGAGCCCAAGCTGCTCCAGACGGTGCGCGGCATGGGGTATGTTCTTGAATCACCGCTATTCACCCCATGACGCCGCGTTTCTCACTGACGACCCGTCTCACCCTTTTTTACACACTGGCATCAGCAACTGTTTTGCTGGGCCTGGGTTGGTTGACATCGTTGGCTATGAACCAGCACTTTGAGGATCTGGACCGCGGCATCCTGCAGGACAAAATCCACCTCATCCAGGAGGTAGCTGCCAAAGCTAGCTCGAAGGCAGATCTGCAGGAACGTCTGAGCGAGGTGCTGCACAGCCACGAAGGCCTGATCGTAACCATCGGGGCCAATGGGGTGCCCCTGTACGCGACAGAAGATCTGAAAATTCCTCGTGAGTCCGTTCGAAATGTAGACAAAGACCTGCAGCCTCAAACCATGCTGACCTGGCAAAACGAGGGACATCAGTACCGTGCCTTGGGTGCATTGGTGTCATCGCCCTTGCAAAAAGACGAACCTTTGACCGTATGGGTCGCACTGGATACCAAGCTGCATGACCATTTCCAGATACATTTCCAGGCAACCCTGACGATCTATGTGATTCTGGCCACCCTATTCAGTGGTGTGCTGGGCTGGATTGCGGCCAACCGAGGGCTGGCGCCACTGCGGACCATGAAGAGTAGAGCCCAAGCAGTCACTTCCAACAAATTGGGGGAGCGCATGCCAGTGGACGCTGTTCCAGTGGAAATGGCAGACTTGGCCACCACTCTGAACGACATGCTGGACCGCCTGCAGGAAGACTTTCGCCGACTGTCCGAGTTCTCGTCGGACTTAGCGCACGAACTCAGAACTCCGATCAGCAATCTTCTGACGGAAACCCAGGTCACTTTATCTGCCAAAAGAAGCAACGGTGACTACCAGGACGTGCTTGCCTCCAATTCGGAAGAGCTCCAGCGTTTGGCCCGAATGGTCTCGGACATGCTGTTATTGGCAAAGACTGAGCATGGTCTCGCACTCCCCAGCCGAGAAGCCATCGTAGTAGCCACAGAAGTGCAGGCCTTGTTTGACTTCTACGAGGCTTTGGCCTCGGAGAAAGGTATTCGCCTGGAACTGATCGGGAACGGGACGGTGAGCGGTGACCGCTTGATGCTTCGGCGCGCACTGAGCAACCTGCTTTCCAATGCACTGCGTCATGCAGATCCCCAAACGGCTGTGACTATCCAAATTGAGGCATTGGACCAAACTACAGAAGTGCGAGTGATCAATCATGGGGCCAGCATCAGTCCAGAGATGCTGCCGCGCCTTTTTGATCGTTTCTTCCGGGTGGACAAGTCTCGGGCTCATCCTGAGAGCGATGGTGCAGGCTTAGGATTGGCGATCACGCGCGCGATCATGGAAGCCCATGGTGGTGGAATCATGGTGTCATCAAAGTCTGGGGAGACATACTTTTCGCTGCGTTTTCCAAATGCAGAATTACATTCAGCAGACACGCGCGCCATCTCCTGATGGTGAAAACTGTTTCGGACATCCTGTCGCCATGTTCTCAGCCACGTGACCGACTTGTAATCCACAGGTCATTCTTCTAAGGGGAAAAATCCTACATTGGAGTCAACGCTGCGGCGATTGCATCGTTCACCACGAAATACCTCGTGGGGCAGTATTTGCGCAATATGACCTTTTGGTACATCAAGCGGTACACGGAGCTGCAGGCCTCCACAGTGAGAAAATCGTAAAACATCGTCTACGCTTTGTTGTTGATCCCATCTCTTATTGATATCTCCCGTGATGTACTTGACCGCTCATAGCATCGTTGCCATGATCAGACAGCTGGGCATCAAACCACCGACGCTAAGCCTTAACCAAGCGGCCATCCTGGGATTTAACCCCTAACTGTCGTCGCATCAGTAGCATCCAAACCCCGGGGATCACAAGCATCGACAGAAGCGGCGCCGTCACCATGCCGCCCACCATCGGTGCAGCAATGCGCTGCATGACCTCAGAGCCAGTGCCCCCGCTCCACAGAATGGGGAGCAACCCAGCAAGAATGACGGCGACTGTCATCGCCTTGGGACGAACACGGTGGACGGCACCCTCTGTGATGGCTTCTATCAGCAGCGCTTCCGTCGGTTCCTTTCCCTGCGCCATTCGTTGCTCCCACGAGCCTTTCAAGTAAACCAGCATCACGACGCCGAACTCAGCTGCGACACCCGCTAGTGCGATGAATCCGACCGCTGAAGCCACAGAGACGGCATGCCCAAGCGACCAAATGAGCCAGAACCCACCTGTCAGTGCGAAGGGAACCGCCAGCAGGATAAGCAGCGCTTCGTCCACACGGCGAAACGTCAGGTACAGCAGCAAGAAGATGATGGCCAGCGTGAACGGCACCACCATGGTTAGTC
This sequence comes from uncultured beta proteobacterium, assembly GCA_903951445.1. GTDB lineage: Bacteria > Pseudomonadota > Gammaproteobacteria > Burkholderiales > Burkholderiaceae_C > Allorhodoferax. The sequence goes on along the minus strand of CAJBBZ010000288.1, from coordinate 1,010 downwards.
GCTGTGAGGCACGCTCTAGATATTCAAACTGCCCCGACCATGCGATGGAGTAGCCAGCCGGGAGTTTTACCTCCTTGGTCACGCGCTGCTGCATCTCCGTCACCGCTGATTTCAGGTCCCTGCCGTGCAAGTCGACATAGACCCAGCCCGAGAGCCTGGCATTTTCACTGCGCAGCATGGGCGGGCCGTCGTCAAACTTGATGGTGGCTACATCACCCAATTGCAATTGCGCTCCCTTTTCGGTAACAAAGGGCAACCCCTGCAGCTTTTCTAAGGAGTCACGAATTTCCCTGGGATAGCGCACGTTGATGGGGAACCGCTGACGACCCTCCACCACTTCACCAACGTTGTCACCACCAATCGCCGATGACACCAAGGTTTGGACATCCGCGACGTTGAGCCCGTACCGTGCGGCTGTTACACGGTCTATGGAGATGTCTATGTACCTGCCACCCACCAGGCGCTCCGCCAGTGCTGAGGTCACTCCAGGCACATCTTTGACGCTTTTCTCCACTTCACCCGCCAGTCGGTCGATGACTGCGAGGTCTGGCCCAGTCACTTTCACCCCCACCGGGCTCTTGATACCCGTGGCCAACATGTCAATCCGGTTGCGGATGGGGGGCACCCAGATGTTCGACAGGCCTGGCACCTTCACCGCTTTGTCCAATTCCTCAACCAGTTTGTCAGGTGTCATGCCGGCACGCCATTCTTCCCGCGGCTTGAATTGCACGGTCGTTTCAAACATCTCCATGGGCGCCGGGTCCGTAGCGGTCTCAGCCCGCCCAGCTTTACCAAAGACTCTGGCGACTTCCGGGACGGTCTTAATCATGCGGTCAGTCTGTTGCAGTAGCTCTGACGCTTTGGCCGCCGATAAGCCCGGCAATGCGGACGGCATGTACAGCAGGTCGCCCTCGTCCATGGGCGGCATGAATTCACCGCCCAACTGGGAAAGCGGGAACGCCGCGCTAAGCAGCGCGACCAATGACACCGCGACCGTTGCCTTGGGAAAT
>CAJBBZ010000287.1 GCA_903951445.1 uncultured beta proteobacterium | reverse complement strand
CCATGGCATCAAAAAGAGCGACCCGCCCGAAGCCGCCAAAGGCAACGAGAGTGGCCCCGAGACCGAAGAAGCCTCCAGCGAGAAAAATGAAAAATCATCCCCGCTGGAGCAGTACACCCAGAATTTGAACCAACTGGCCAAAGACGGCAAGATTGATCCCCTGATCGGTCGCGAGTACGAAGTCGAGCGCGTGATCCAGATTTTGTGTCGCCGCCGCAAGAACAACCCACTGCTGGTGGGCGAAGCCGGCGTGGGAAAAACCGCGATCGCCGAGGGCTTGGCCTGGCGTATTTCCCAAAAAGACGTGCCCGAAGTGCTGGCCGATGCGGTGGTGTATTCCCTGGACATGGGCGCGCTGCTTGCCGGTACCAAATACCGGGGTGATTTTGAGCAACGCCTCAAAGGCGTGCTCAAGTCGCTAAAAGATCGTCCCAATGCGGTGCTGTTCATCGACGAAATCCACACCTTGATTGGCGCCGGTGCGGCCTCTGGCGGTACGCTGGATGCGTCCAATCTGCTCAAGCCCAGCCTAAGCTCGGGCCAACTCAAGTGCATTGGTGCCACTACCTTTACCGAATACCGCGGTATTTTCGAAAAAGACGCCGCCTTGTCCCGACGCTTCCAAAAGATCGATGTAGTCGAGCCGACGGTGGAGCAGACGGTGGAAATCCTCAAAGGGCTCAAGTCGCGCTTTGAGGAGCACCACAAAGTCAAATACGCCGTTGCTGCCCTTCAGGCCGCCGCAGAGTTGAGCGCCAAGTACATCAATGACCGGCATTTGCCCGACAAAGCGATTGATGTGATCGATGAAGCAGGTGCCGCCCAACAGATTCTGGCTCCCAGCAAGCGCAAAAAGACGATTTCCAAGACGGAAGTCGAGGAAATAGTAGCCAAAATTGCCCGGATTCCCCCGGCTAATGTGTCGAATGACGACCGCGGCAAACTCAAAACCCTGGACCGTGACCTGAAAAGCGTGGTCTTTGGGCAGGACAAGGCGCTCGACGTGCTGGCCTCGGCGGTCAAGATGGCGCGCTCCGGCCTGGGCCGTTCGGACAAGCCCATCGGCAGTTTCCTGTTCAGCGGCCCCACCGGCGTGGGCAAGACCGAGGCGGCCAAGCAACTGGCCTACATCATGGGCATTGAGTTGCTGCGCTTTGACATGAGCGAGTACATGGAGCGCCATGCGGTCAGCCGCTTAATTGGCGCGCCTCCAGGCTATGTGGGCTTTGACCAGGGTGGCTTGCTCACCGAGGCGGTTACCAAAAAGCCGCATTGCGTGCTCTTGCTCGACGAGATTGAAAAAGCGCATCCGGATATTTTCAACGTGCTGCTGCAAGTCATGGACCACGGCACCTTGACCGACAACAACGGCCGCAAGGCTGATTTCCGCAACGTGATCATCATCATGACCACCAACGCGGGCGCCGAAACCATGAATAAGGCGACCATCGGCTTTACCAATCCCCGCGAAGCGGGCGATGAAATGATCGACATCAAGCGTTTGTTTACGCCTGAGTTCCGCAACCGGCTCGATTCGATCGTGGGCTTTAAGGCTCTGGACGAAAACGTCATCCTGCGGGTGGTGGACAAGTTCCTGCTCCAGCTGGAAACCCAGTTGGCCGAAAAGAAAGTGGAAGTCACCTTTACCGACAAGCTACGCAAGCACTTGGGCAAGAAGGGCTTTGACCCGCTCATGGGCGCACGACCCATGCAGCGCCTTATCCAGGACACCATCCGCCGTGCTTTAGCGGACGAACTGCTGTTCGGTCGCCTGACCGACGGTGGCCGCCTTACGGTGGACTTGGACGACAAAGACGAGTCGAAAACCGAGGTTTTGCTGGACATCCAGCCATTGCCCAAGCGGGAAGGCCGGTCCAAGTCGGAAGAGGCGACCGCTACCTGATGTAAACTCAGCAGGCTTTGCTGGGCGCGCTTGATACAGGCGGGTACGGCAAAGTTAATCACAAACCGGTTCTATCAAGGTGTTCCTCCTGGGCGCATGCCGCTTCGGGGGAAAAATCGAACCGGATTTAAGACCTAACCTTTGGAGTATTTATGTCAGTCACCATGCGTGAAATGCTGGAAGCGGGCGTCCATTTTGGACACCAAACCCGTTTTTGGAACCCCAAGATGGCCCCGTTTATCTTCGGTCATCGCAACAAAATCCATATTATTAACCTGGAAAAATCGCTGCCGATGTTCCAGGACGCCAGCAAGTTTGTGCGCCAACTGTCTGCCAAGCGCGGCACCGTCTTGATGGTCGGCACCAAGCGCCAGGCGCGCGATACCGTCGCTATGGAAGCCAAGCGCGCGGGTATGCCTTTTGTAGACCAGCGCTGGCTAGGCGGCATGTTGACCAACTTCAAGACCGTGAAAACTTCGATCAAGCGCCTCAAGGACATGAAGATTGAGCAGGAAGCCGGTCTGGATGCGATGAGCAAAAAAGAGCAACTGATGTTCGCCCGTGAATTGGCCAAGCTGGAAAAAGACATCGGCGGCATTCAGGATATGGCGACTTTGCCGGACGCGATTTTTGTGATCGACGTGGGCTACCACAAGATTGCGATTGCAGAAGCGCGCAAACTGGGCATCCCGCTGATCGGCGTGGTGGACTCCAATCACTCTCCCGAGGGCATTGATTACGTGATTCCCGGCAACGACGATTCCTCCAAAGCCGTCACTTTGTACGCGCGCGGCATTGCCGATGCGGTGCTCGAAGGCCGCGCCAATGCGGTGGATGACCTGGTCAAGGCCGTGGTCGCCGAAGGTGAAGACGAGTTTGTAGAGGTTGATGAGGCAGCTTAAGCGCGCCCGCAACCCTTAAAAGGGGGCTTGCTAGCCCCTTTTTTTTAGCAAAGAAACCGATTAATTTGTTTACGGAGTAAAGAAATGGTAGCAATTACTGCAAGCATGGTCGCCGAACTGCGCGGCAAAACCGATGCCCCCATGATGGAGTGCAAAAAAGCCCTGACCGAGGCCGAGGGCGACATGGTCAAGGCCGAAGAACTCTTGCGCGTGAAATTGGGCAGCAAAGCCGGTAAAGCCGCTGCCCGCGTGACGGCTGAAGGCGTGGTCGCCATTGCCAGCGAAGGCACTGCCAGCGCGATGATCGAAGTCAATTGCGAAACCGATTTCGTGACCAAAAACGACAGTTTCCTGGCCCTCGTTAAAGGTGCGGCCCAGTTAGTGGCCCAGCACAATCCAGCGGACCTCGCAGCGCTGGCGGCCTTGCCTTTTAGCCAGGACGGATTTGGCCCGACGCTGGAAGATGTGCGCAAAGGCCTGATCGGCAAGATCGGCGAGAACATGACTTTCCGCCGCTTCAAGCGTTTTGCATCTAGTGCCAAAGTGGCTTCCTACTTGCACGGCACCCGTATTGGGGTAGTGGTGGAATTCGACGGCGACGCGGTAGCCGCGAAAGATGTGGCTATGCACGTGGCGGCCATGAAGCCGGTGTCCTTGTCCAGTGCCGATGTGCCCGCTGAGCTGGTGGAGCGCGAGCGTTCCGTCGCGGCTGCCAAGGCCGCCGAAGACGCAGCAGTGGCCACAGCGGCTGGCAAGCCGGTGCAATCGGCCGAAATTGTGACAAAACGCATTGAAGGTGGAGTGCAGAAATACCTTAAAGAGGTGTCGCTGCTGAACCAGACCTTTGTAAAGAACGACAAGCAGACGGTAGAGCAAATGCTCAAGGCCTGCGCCACGACGGTCCATGGCTTTACCCTGTATGTGGTGGGTGAGGGCATCGAAAAGCGGGTGGACGATTTCGCCGCCGAAGTGGCCGCCCAGGTTGCAGCCGCCAAGCAAGGCGCCTAAACTTCGCCCAGCCGCCATGCCCGCGTTGGGCGTGCATGTAATGGACGCATGGTGGCGTCAAAATACTTACTAAACCCTGCCGCACCCGGACGCTGAAATGACCCAGAAAAAGCCCGCCTACAGTCGAATTTTGTTGAAACTGTCCGGCGAGGCCTTGATGGGTGATGACCAGTTTGGTATCAACCGCGACACCATTGTCCGCATGGTGGACGAGATTGCCGAAGTTACCCGCCTCGGGGTGCAGCTTGCGGTGGTGATCGGCGGGGGTAATATTTTCCGGGGCGTGGCGGGTGGTTCGGTAGGCATGGACCGCGCCACTGCCGACTACATGGGCATGCTGGCTACCGTCATGAACGCGCTGGCGCTGGGCGATACGATGAACAAGGCCGGCCTGACAGCCCGTGTGATGTCCGCCATCGGCATTGAGCAAGTGGTAGAGCCTTATGTGCGGCCCAAGGCATTGCAATACCTGGAAGAAGGCAAGGTAGTGATCTTTGCCGCCGGAACCGGCAACCCGTTTTTCACCACCGATACCGCCGCCGCTTTGCGGGGCGCCGAAATCGGCGCAGAAATTGTGCTCAAGGCCACCAAGGTGGATGGCGTGTACGATGCCGATCCGAAAAAAGTGCCTACTGCCAAGCGCTACGCCAGCCTGACGTTTGATAGTGCGATGCAGCAAAATTTGGGCATCATGGATGCGGCGGCTTTTGCGCTGTGCCGCGACCAAAAATTACCGATTAAAGTTTTTTCTATCTTCAAGCACGGCGCCCT
>CAJBBZ010000286.1 GCA_903951445.1 uncultured beta proteobacterium | reverse complement strand
CTCGAGCTGGTCGAGATGGAAGTGCGTGAGTTGCTGGACAAATACGACTTCCCAGGAGACGCCACCCCCATCATCCACGGCAGCGCCAAGCTGGCCCTGGAAGGCGACAAAGGCGATCTGGGCGAGGCTGCCATCATGAAACTCGCTGATGCCCTGGATACCTACATCCCCCTGCCCGAGCGCGCAGTGGACGGCGCCTTCCTCATGCCTGTGGAAGACGTCTTCTCCATCTCCGGACGCGGCACCGTGGTGACCGGACGCGTAGAGCGCGGTATCGTCAAAGTGGGCGAAGAGATCGAGATCGTCGGTATCGCTGACACCCAAAAGACCACCTGCACCGGCGTGGAAATGTTCCGCAAGTTGCTGGACCAAGGCCAAGCGGGCGATAACGTGGGTATTTTGCTGCGCGGCACCAAGCGCGAAGACGTGCAGCGCGGCCAAGTGCTGTGCAAGCCCGGCTCGATCAAGCCGCACACCCACTTCACCGGTGAGATCTACGTTTTGTCTAAAGACGAAGGCGGCCGTCATACCCCGTTCTTTAACAACTACCGCCCCCAGTTTTACTTCCGCACGACGGACGTGACCGGTGCGATCGAGTTGCCTGAAGGCAAAGAGATGGTGATGCCGGGCGACAACGTCTCGATCACGGTCAAGCTGATCAACCCCATTGCGATGGAAGAGGGCTTGCGCTTTGCTATCCGCGAAGGTGGCCGTACTGTCGGCGCCGGTGTGGTTGCCAAAATCATTGCGTAATTCGCATCCAACCGAGGAATTACCATGGCCACCAAGCAAAAAATTCGCATCCGCCTCAAAGCGTTTGATTACAAACTGATCGACCAATCGGCAGCCGAAATCGTTGACACCGCCAAGCGCACCGGCGCCATCGTCAAGGGCCCCGTGCCCCTGCCGACGCGCATGAAGCGTTTTGACATTCTGCGCTCGCCGCACGTCAACAAATCCAGCCGCGACCAGTTCGAGATCCGCACCCACCAGCGCCTGATGGACATCGTGGACCCCACCGACAAGACGGTGGACGCCCTGATGAAATTGGACTTGCCCGCAGGCGTGGACGTCGAGATCAAGCTGCAATAAAGCTTCTGTGGCGAGGCGCAATGCGCGCCTGGCCACAGAATCTGGCGTTTTTGTGGCCGCGAAACGCCTATAGCCCCTCTCTTCGGGTTATACTGATTGGCTGTCCCTGAATTGGACCTGCGCAAAGCTGGCCAATTAAGGACGGATTTATCAACAGTCTTTCACATCACAACGTTGCCGCCAATTGAAGTGGCAGCGGTGGAAGTTACGGAGAAAACAATGAGTCTTAGCAATCATTTAGGGTTGCTGGGTCGCAAGGTGGGCATGATGCGCCTATTCACCGACGAGGGGGATGCAGTCCCTGTCACGGTGGTAGACGTTTCTAACAACCGTGTGACGCAGGTTAAAACCCAAGCCCATGATGGCTACGTTGCCTTGCAGGTAACGTTCGGTTCGCGCAAAGCATCACGCGTGACCAAGCCGGTTGCAGGTCACCTCGCTAAGGCGGGTGTAGAGGCCGGCGAAATCATCCAAGAATTCCGCACCACAGCCGACGTCGCTGCCCAGTACCAGCCAGGCTCGGTTATTGCCGTTAATGGTTTGTTTGCTGTCGGTCAAAAAGTCGATGTGCAAGGCACCAGCATCGGTAAGGGATTCGCAGGCACCATCAAGCGCCACAACATGAAGTCGCAGCGTGCCTCACACGGCAATAGCCGTTCGCACAATGTTCCCGGCTCTATCGGTATGGCGCAAGACCCGGGACGCGTGTTCCCCGGCAAACGCATGACGGGTCACATGGGCGACGAAACCGTCACCACCCAGAATCTGGATGTGATCCGTGTGGATGAAGCCCGTCAATTGCTCATGATCAAAGGTGCTATTCCCGGTTCTGCTGGTGGATTTGTCACCGTGCGCCCAGCCGTTAAGGCCAAAGGCGCAGCGAAGAAAGGGGCGAACTGATGCAGCTCGAACTCCTCAACGAACAAGGCTTGCCGACCGCTAAGTACGACGCGCCTGAAACCGTTTTCGGTCGCGCCTACAACGAAGACCTGGTACACCAGGTCGTCGTCGCCTTCCAGGCAAATGCGCGTCAAGGTACCCGTGCCCAAAAAGACCGTGAACAGGTCAAGCACTCGACCAAAAAGCCATTCAAGCAAAAGGGAACCGGTCGCGCACGCGCCGGTATGACGTCTTCGCCGCTGTGGCGTGGAGGCGGTCGCATTTTCCCGAATATGCCTGACGAAAACTTCAGCCACAAAATCAACAAAAAGATGTACCGCGCCGGTATGGCCGCTATTCTTTCGCAGCTGGCCCGTGAAGGCCGTCTGGCGGTGGTTGATTCGCTGACCGTGGATTCGCCCAAAACCAAACCGCTGGCAGCGCGCTTCAAAGCGATGAACCTGCAATCGGTGCTGGTGATCGCCGACCAGGTCGATGAGAACTTGTACCTGGCTTCGCGCAATCTGGTCAACATCTTGGTGGTGGAGCCCCGTTACGCCGATCCGGTGTCGCTGGTGCATTACCGCAAGGTATTGGTGACCAAGGCTGCCATGGACCAACTCAAGGAGATGTTCGCATGAGCCACGGTTCACATCCCACCAAATTTGATGAAGGCCGCTTGATGCAGGTTCTGATCGCGCCCATCGTGTCTGAAAAAGCCACCATGGTTGCCGAGAAGAACAACGTCGCCACCTTCAAAGTGCTGCAAGACTCGACCAAATATGAAATCAAGGCCGCTGTGGAATTGATGTTCAAAGTCGAAGTCCAAGGCGTTACCGTAGTGAACACCAAGGGCAAATCCAAGCGTTTTGGCAAATCCATGGGCCGCCGTGACAACGTGCGCAAAGCTTATGTCATGCTCAAACCCGGACAAGAGCTCAACCTGGGCGGGGAGGCTGCGTAATCATGGCTGTCATTAAGATGAAACCTACCTCACCAGGCCGTCGGGGCGTGGTGAAGATCTCGCGCGATCACCTGCACAAGGGCGCGCCCCATGCGCCGCTGCTGGAGCCACAATTCCAGCACGCCGGTCGTAATAACAACGGTCATATCACCGTGCGTCACAAAGGCGGCGGTCATAAGCACCACTACCGTGTGGTGGACTTCCGTCGCATGAAAGATGGCATTCCCGGCAAGGTCGAGCGTATCGAGTACGACCCCAACCGCTCTGCCCATCTGGCGCTGATTTGCTACGCCGATGGCGAGCGCACTTACATCATCGCTCCGCGCGGTTTGGAAGTGGGCAGCACCATCATGAGTGGCCCGGAAGCGCCGATTCGCGTCGGTAACACCTTGCCAGTGCGCAACATCCCTGTGGGCTCCATCATCCATTGCGTGGAGTTGCAAGTGGGTGGCGGTGCGCAAATCATCCGCTCAGCGGGCACCTCGGCCACCTTGCTGGCGCGCGAAGGCACTTACGCCCAAGTGCGGCTGCGCTCGGGTGAAGTGCGCAAGATCCACATTGACTGCCGCGCCACTATTGGCCAGGTTGCCAATGAAGAGCACAGCCTGCGCCAACTCGGCAAAGCCGGTGTCAAGCGCTGGATGGGCATCCGCCCAACGGTCCGCGGCACCGTCATGAACCCGATCGACCACCCGCACGGCGGCGGCGAGGGCAAGACTGGCGAAGGCCGTCACCCTGTCGATCCATGGGGCAATCTGACCAAGGGGTACCGTACCCGCGCTAACAAGCGTACGCAGGTCATGATCGTCTCGCGTCGCAAGAAATAAGGGGTAGGTAAATGACTCGTTCTCTCAAAAAAGGTCCCTTTGTGGACCACCACCTGGTCGCCAAGACGGAAAAAGCCGTGGCCACCAAGGATAAAAAGCCTATCAAGACCTGGTCGCGCCGCTCCATGATCCTGCCCGATTTCATCGGACTGACCATCGCCGTGCACAACGGCAAGCAGCACGTGCCTGTGTATATCACTGACCAAATGGTCGGCCACAAGTTGGGCGAGTTCGCACTCACCCGTACTTTCAAAGGCCACCCTGCGGACAAAAAAGTCCAGAAGAAATAGGAGGCGACCATGGAAACTCGTGCAACCCTTCGCGGCGTGCGTTTGTCAGTGGACAAAGGCCGTCTGGTCGCGGATCTGATCCGTGGCAAAAAAGTGGACCAGGCGCTCAACATCCTGACCTTTACGCAGAAAAAAGCGGCCGGCATCATTAAAAAAGTGCTGGAGTCCGCCATTGCCAACGCAGAACACAACGACGGTGCCGACATCGACGAACTGAAGGTGAAAACCATTTACGTCGAGCAAGGTGCATCGCTGCGTCGCTTTACCGCCCGCGCCAAAGGTCGCGGCAACCAAATCCGCAAGCCCACGTGCCATGTGTACGTGACGGTCGGTAACTGATAAAGGCCTGGAAAATATGGGACAAAAAATCCACCCCACCGGTTTTCGCCTGTCGGTGAGCCGTAACTGGTCCTCGCGCTGGTATGCCAGCGACAAGGACTTTGCCGGCATGTTGGCCGAAGACATCAAGGTACGTGAATACCTCAAGGTCAAACTGAAAAATGCGTCGGTTTCGCGTGTGCTGATCGAGCGTCCTGCCAAGAACGCCCGTATCACGATTTACTCTTCGCGCCCCGGTGTCGTCATCGGTAAAAAGGGCGAGGATATCGAAAACCTCAAGCGCGATTTGGGCAAACAACTTGGCGTGCCGGTGGCTGTCAACATCGAAGAAGTGCGTAAGCCCGAAATCGATGCCAAGTTGATCGCGGACAGCATTACGCAGCAGCTCGAAAAACGCATCATGTTCCGCCGCGCTATGAAGCGCGCCATGCAAAACGCCATGCGTCTGGGTGCCCTGGGCATCAAGATCATGTCGGCTGGCCGCTTGAACGGTATCGAGATTGCCCGTACCGAGTGGTACCGCGAAGGCCGCGTGCCATTGCATACCCTGCGTGCGGACATCGACTACGGTGTTTCCGAAGCCAAGACTACGTACGGCATTATTGGCGTGAAGGTCTGGGTCTACAAAGGTGACACTTTGGGTCGTAACGATTTGCCTGCTGCGACCGAGCAGCGCACCGAAGAAGAACGCCGTCCGCGTGCACCGCGTCGTGATGACCGTGGCGCCCCTGGCCGTCCCGGTGCTGACCGTCCCGCACCCCGTGGTGCCCGCCGCACTTTGGGCAGCAATGCCGCGCCGTCTGACGGCAGCGACAAGCCTGCTGAAGCCGGTGGCCTAGAAGCCCCTAAACCCGCCGTTAAGCGCGTACGCACCGTCGCCGCGCCAGCTGCAACAGCTGACGGCAAAGGAGAATAATCATGTTGCAACCCGCTCGTCGCAAATACCGCAAAGAGCAAAAAGGCCGTAACACCGGCATCGCTACCCGGGGCAGCTCGGTCGCGTTCGGTGATTTTGGTCTGAAGTGCACCGATCGGGGTCGTCTGACGGCCCGCCAGATCGAGGCCGCTCGCCGTGCCATTTCGCGCCACGTTAAACGTGGTGGCCGTATCTGGATCCGTGTTTTCCCGGACAAGCCGATTTCCCAAAAGCCCGCTGAGGTGCGTATGGGTAACGGCAAAGGTAATCCCGAGTACTACGTGGCTGAAATCCAGCCCGGCAAAATCGTATTCGAGATCCTGGGTGTGTCCGAGACCCTGGCGCGCGAGGCTTTCCGCCTGGCTGGTGCCAAACTGCCTCTGCGTACGACTTTTGTCAGCCGCATGATCGGCCAGTAATCAGGAGCAAGACTATGAAATCGACTGAACTGCGCAAAAAAGACATTGCCGGCCTGCAAACGGAGATCAAAGAGCTGCAACGCGCTCACTTTGGTCTGCGCATGCAAAAGGCAACGCAACAAATCACCAATACCGCAACGCTGCCCACAGCACGTCGCGCCATCGCCCGTGCTAAGACCATTCTGGTCGAAAAGCAGCGCGCTGAATCATCTGCCACATAAGGAGCACGCCATGACGGAAGCTAAACAATCCCTCAAGCGCACCTTGATTGGCAAGGTAGTAAGCGACAAGCGGACCAAGACCGTGACGGTGCTGATCGAGCGTCGCGTTAAGCACGCGCTTTACGGCAAGATCGTCGGTAAATCCAGCAAGTACCACGCCCATGACGAAAAGGGCGAGTTCAAAATGGGTGACATGATCGAAATCACCGAAAGCCGTCCGATTTCCAAAACCAAGAACTGGGTAGCTACCCGCTTGGTGGAAAAAGCCGCAGCGGTATAAGTTTTTGCAGCCTCGCGCTGCACGAAACCGGCAAACGGCCCACAATACGCGGGCCGTTTTCTTTTTTGTAACTTAAGGAGCACCCATGATTCAAGTTGGAGACACCCTTCCCGCGACCACCCTAATGGAATACCACGAAGTCGAGGCGGAGGGTTGCAGCATTGGCCCCAATGCCGTCGATGTGGCCAAAGCCAGCGCTGGTAAAACCATCGCCTTGTTCGCACTGCCCGGCGCATTCACGCCGACTTGCTCGGCCAAGCACGTGCCCGGATTCGTAGAGCATTACGAGCACTTCAAAGCGGCTGGCGTGGATGAAATTTGGTGCCTCAGCGTAAACGACGCTTTCGTCATGGGCGCCTGGGCGCGCGAGCAAAAGACCGGCACCAAGGTGCGCATGTTGGGCGACGGCAGCGGTGACTTCGCCAAAGCCACCGGACTGATCTTGGACCTGACCACCCGTGGTATGGGCGTGCGCAGCAACCGTTACTCCATGCTGGTGAAAGACGGCAAGGTCGCGACACTCAACGTCGAAGGCCCTGGCAAATTTGAGGTCAGCGACGCAGGCACTTTGCTGGCGCAGGCCAGGGCCTAATTACCGGCGCTGACTGGCTACTCTGGGCAGCTGCGCTGCCTAGAGTTCCACTTTCAGATAGTGGGCTCCCGCTATCGGGTTGAAGTAGTAGGGCGGAATTTCTTCAAATCCCAGGTCTTCGTACAGCGCGCGCGCAGCCTCCATGTCGCTCAGCGTATCAAGCAGCATGCAGCTATAGCCCTGCATACGTGCAAAATCCATTTGCGCTTCGGTGAGCCGACGGCCTAGCCCTAAACCGCGCTGCGAATGGCGCACGTACAGGCGCCGTATCTCGCAGGCATTGCTGTAATCCACATTGTCCAAAGGCCGCAGGGCGCAGCAGGCCAACACCTCGTCGCCCACCATAGCGACCAGCAGTTGCCCCCGTGGCGCTGCGTAGTCCCCTGGTAGCGTATTCAATTCCTCTTCAAAATCGGTAAAGCACTCGGCTACCGTCAACGAGCCGGCATATTCTTGGAATATCAGCCGGGTGGCGTCCAGCATCCGCGGCGAATCAGGCACGCAAAGCTGCACAGGTGGTGGATTGGGCCCTGGTGGAGAAGTGATCAAGGCGCGCTGCTTGTAACTATCAAGCCCACCGCCAAGGCGCAGAGCAAAAAGAGCATGGCAGCCAGTAAGCGCGAAGCCGCGCTGTCCTTGCTGTCCTGCGTCGGTTTTTCGAGTACCTGGTCCCCGGTCAGCATAGGCTTGAGCAATTCAATCTTGCGTATTCGTTGGTACCAATAAATACTGCCCAGATGCAATACAACCAAAGCAATCAGCGCCCATTTCCCAGGTCCGGTATGCCATTGCGTAGCCCGCTCGACCCAGGCCCCGCTGACCAGGGCGGTAAGTGGGCCGCTGGTGGAAATCTGGTCATCGCTGAATAAGCCGGCCACCGCTTGCAGGCCCAGGCAGCACAACATCGCTAGAACCGACCAAGCGCCCAAAGGGTTATGCCCCGCAAGGCGCGCAGTCTGCGTCAAAGACCGCCGCGCGAATTGCCAGGCTTGCCGCGGCGTGGACATAAAGCTGGAAAAGCGCGACCAATAGCCGCCGATAAAGCCCCAGAGGATGCGCCAGATCACCAAGCTCAGCATGGCGTACCCGCAGCGCATATGCCAGACCATGAGATCGCCCCCTATTTGTCCGCTGAGCACCAGCGCGAAAAAAAGCAGGGCCAGGGCCCCATGGCACACACGCGTTGGCAAATCCCAGACCCGAACCGAAAACAAATTTTCCGCTCCTACGAAGCTGACCAAGGGTTAAAGCCCTAGTCTAGCCATAAATGGCGGGCTGGCGTCTTGCTCCGCCAGGCCAAGGGTAAAGCCCCTAAGCGCACGCGCCGAATTTTCGACGGCAAAATACTCTGTGTGCCATTTGTATAGGCGCAAGAACTCAAGGATTGGAACCATTCATGAAGCACAAACCATCATCATCCGCCCGCTATGCCGCCGCCCTTCTGCTGGGCATGAGCACACTGTCCATGTCTGCACACGCCCAATTTGCCAAACCCGAAGATGCCATCAAATACCGCAAAGGCGCGCTCACCGTGATGGGCGCCCATTTCAGTCGCGTCGCGGCCATGGCTGGCGGAAAGGCCCCCTACGATGCCAAAGCCGCCGCTGAAAACGCGGCGATCGCCGAATCCATGGCCAAACTGCCCTGGGCGGCATTCCCGGACGGCAGCGACAAAGGCGAAACCAAGGCCAAGCCTGAGATTTGGTCGGACAAGGCCCGTTTTGCCGAAGCGGCAGAGAAGATGCAGGCCGAAATGACTAAGCTCAACGTAGCAGCGCGTGTGGGCACGCTCGATGCCCTCAAGCCTGCAGTGTCCAGCGTGGCGGGCACTTGCAAAAACTGCCATGACAATTTCAGGCAATAAGCGAGTACCTAATACTTTGTCGATAGCAAGGTTGCCAATCAAAAGCAGCCTATCGGAAATCCCGGCTCGTGGGCGCGCAAGTGCCATCCGAGTGCTGGCGTTGTGCCTGTTGCTGTGCGCTTGCAGCCCAGCGCTGAATTGGCGCAGCGTGACGCTGGAAGGCGTGCAGGCCACTTTGCCTTGCAAACCCGACCAGGCGCAGCGCCCAGTGCAGTTAGCCAGCCTGGACTTGAACCTATCCATGGCTGGTTGCGAAGCCGACGGCGGCCTGTATGCCATTAGCCACCTTCGACTTGCGCAGGGTGCACAAGCCCAGCCGCTTATCGATGCCTGGCGTGACCAAGCTTTGCAGACCATGCGCGCCACCGCGGCGCCGGTGGCAAGCCCATTAGCAGCGCTTGGAGCACGACCGGCGCTGACGGTGTACCAGGCCAGCGGGACCAACCCGCGTGGACAAGCGGTGCAAGCGCGTTGGATCTGGGTGCAGCGCGACCGCGATATTTACCATTGGGCCTTGTATGCACCCGCAATCCGCGCTGAGATGGAGGAGCCGTTTTTCAGCGCCATGCAATGGCAATAGTCGCAGACGCGCTTGCCGCAGGTGCGGCTTAAAAGCCCTTTGCAAGGCGCAAGCGCCGCACGCGGTTTCATCGGGAACACGCATAATCGGGCAAGACTTCCGACACGAATTCATGCCCATCGATATTTTGATCATCGCCCATGCGCCGCTTGCCAGCGCCTTGCGCAGTTGCGTTTTGCATGTGTTCCCAGAAGTGGCCGATAGTCTGCGCGCGGTGGATGTGCTGCCCGATGAGGCGCCGGAAGCGACGCAGCAGCGGGTGCAGGCCAGCTTGCAGGCTAGCGCCGAACATTCAGTGTTGGTACTGACGGACGTCCTAGGTGCCACGCCTTGCAATATTGCGCAAAAAGCAGTCGATGGGCAGCAATGCAAATTAGTCGCCGGGGTAAATTTACCCATGCTGCTGCGCACTGTGAATTACCGCTATGAGTCCATGGACGCATTGCTGGCGCGCGCGCTTGCAGGCGGCACCCAATGTATCGTAGAAGTCGCCCCTTCGCCCCCACTCACCCAACCTGCCTGAGCCCATGATTCAAGTTAACGCCACCATCAGCAACAAACTCGGTTTGCATGCCCGCGCTTCGGCCAAGCTGACCAAACTGGCCGGCAGCTTCCCTTGTGAAATCTGGATCAGCAAAGGCGAGCGTCGGGTTAATGCAAAAAGCATCATGGGCGTGATGATGCTCGCCGCCGGGCTGGGCTCCGAGATCAGCATTGAGACCGAAGGCGAGCAGGCGCAAGAGGCCATGGACGCACTGCTGGCGCTGTTGGCCGATCGTTTTGGCGAAGGCCAATAAGCCGCCAAGGTCTTACCAACATGACTTTTTCCATCCACGGACTGGCGGTATCCCGCGGCGTGGCCATTGGCCGGGCGGTGCTGGTGGCTTCCAGCCGTATGGACGTAGCGCATTACTTTATACGCCAGACCGACGTGGAGGCGGAAATCAAGCGGCTCCGCGCAGCGCGTAACCAGGTGGTGGAGGAGTTGCAGCGCCTGCAATTGAGTATTTCGCAGATGAGCCCCAAAGACGCGCCCCAAGAATTAGGCGCTTTGCTCGATGTGCACTTAATGCTTTTGCAAGACACTGAGTTGGAAGCGGGAATTAAGCGTTGGATTGTGGAGCGCTTATACAACGCCGAATGGGCGCTGACCGCCCAGTTGGATGTGATTGTGCGCAATTTCGATGAAATGGAAGACCCGTATTTGCGAGAACGCAAGGGGGACTTGGAGCAAATCGTAGAGCGCATATTGCGCGCTATGCGCGGCGTGGCCAACCCCGTCGCGGTGTCGCCGCGCAGCACCCCGAAAAACCCGGCACACGACTTGTTGCTCGATGACACGGTGGATGTGCCCTTGGTTTTGGTGGCACATGATTTGTCGCCTGCCGACATGCTGCAATTCAAGCAAAGCGTGTTCGCCGGTTTCATCACCGATGTCGGCGGTAAGACCTCGCACACCGCCATTGTGGCGCGCAGCATGGACATTCCTGCGGTGGTCGGTGCGCGCACTTGCAGCCAGTTGGTGCGCCAGGATGACTGGATCATTATTGACGGCGATGCCGGCGTGGTCATCGTCGATCCCTCGCCCATCATCTTGGCCGAATACAGCTTCAAAAAACGCCAGTTGGAGCTAGAGCGCGGCCGCCTCGCGCGCCTGCTCAATACACCCGCCGTCACACTCGATGGTGAAAAAATCCAGTTGTTGGCCAATATCGAAATGCCCGAAGACGCGCAAGTGGCGCTCAAAGCTGGGGCGCTGGGCGTAGGGCTTTTTCGCAGCGAATTTTTGTTTATGGGGCGTCGCGGGAATTTGCCGGATGAGGAAGAGCAATTTGCGGCTTACCAGCGCGCGGTGCAGGATATGCACGGGCTGCCCGTCACCATACGCACCGTCGATGTGGGTGCCGACAAACCGCTCGATGCCAGCACCCATGACGCAGCACACCTCAACCCCGCGCTGGGCTTGCGCGCTATCCGCTGGAGCCTGGCCGACCCGGCGATGTTTCTGACCCAGTTGCGTGCGATCTTGCGCGCCGCTGCGTTTGGGCAGGTGCATTTGCTGATACCCATGCTGGCGCACGCCTCGGAGATCAAGCAAACCTTTGCGCATATCGAAACTGCGCGCAAGCAGTTGGACAAGCGCGGTCTGGCCTATGGTCCGATAAAAGTGGGTGCCATGATTGAAATACCGGCCGCAGCTTTGACCCTGCCACTGTTTTTGAAATATTTTGACTTTTTGTCCATAGGCACCAATGACCTGATCCAGTACACCCTGGCTATTGACCGTGCAGATGAATCGGTAGCGCATTTGTACGACCCGCTGCACCCCGCCATCTTGCAATTGGTCGCGGCCACGATTGCCGAAGGCCACAAGCAAGGCAAAGAGGTAAGCGTGTGCGGCGAAATGGCCGGTGATGTCAGCCTCACCCGCCTGCTGCTGGGCATGGGGCTGCGCAGTTTTTCCATGCACCCGGCGCAGATACTGGCGGTCAAGCAGGAAATATTGCGCGCCGACGTCAAGCGCCTGGCGCCTTGGGCGCAGCGCGTGATGGCCTCGGACAATCCGGCGCTGCTTTTATCGGGCGGTGGTATTTAGTTTTATTGCGCGCGCGAACCCAGCAGCGCCGCGCCTACGATGAGTGCCGCAGCCAGCACAATCGAGGGGCTGGCCGCTTCCCCCCGCATCCAGAGCAATCCCAGCGTGGAAAGCAAAGGGGTTAGAAAAGACAAGAGGCCAATCTGTCGCGCGTCGCCGCGTTTGAGGGCGGCATCCCATAAATAAAACGCACCGCCCAGCGGCCCCAGACCCAGCCCGGCGATCAGCAACAGGGCCTGCGCGTCTAAGTCAACTGCGTTCTCCAATACGCTATGGCACAGCAAGGACAAGAGGCCCGAGAGCAAGCCGAATACACCGATGGATGCAGTTGCAAACGGCGCCACTCTTTGCGTCAGCAAGGAATAGCTAGCCCACACAAAGGCCGAGGCCAGCGCGGGCATATAACCCCAGGCAAATCCGCCCAAAGCATCACCTTGTTGCGCCGCAGGCCCACCCAAAATGGCCAAGGCCGCGCCGCCAAAGCCCATTAGCGCGGCCAGCACATGGACTGCGCGCAAAGCAACACCTGGCAAAAAAACCGGCGCCAATAAAACCATGCCTAAGGGCCACAAATAGTTAACTAGATTGGCTTGCACCGGCGGCGCATAGCGCAAAGCCAGGAACAGTAAAAAATGAAAACCGAACAAGCCGTAAACGCCCAGTAGCAAAGTAGTCAGCGGCAGGCGCAAAGCGGACAGCGCCTGCGCTCGCGCAGCGCCTCCACGCAGCACTTGCACGCCGTACAGTCCTAAGCCCAGCACACTGCCTGCCAGCAAGCCCAGGCCAGTGAGCAAAAACGGTGGCACGCTTTGAAGAGCCACACCTAGCGGCGCCAAGCTGCCCCAAAGCGCGATGGCACCCAATGCCAAAAGCGTGGCCTGGTGCCGGGATGCCACCGGCACGTCTTTATCTTGCATGCGTCTGCGTTATGTTGGGCGTTAAGCGGGGCGTTGGTCGGTGCTGGGGCGCTGCCACAAATTAATGCCGCCTTCCACTGCATGGTGGTCTATCGCGGCCAACTCCTGGGGGGTGAAATCCAGGTGCTTCACGGTCTCTGCCAGCTCGATGATTTGCGACGGTTTGCTCGCGCCAATCAAGGCCGAGGTGACCCGCTTATCGCGCAGCACCCAGGCTACAGCCATTTGCGCCAGGCTTTGACCCCGGCTTTGCGCGATGGTGTTGAGCGCGCGCACATGCTCCAGGTTTTGCTCGCTCAGGTGGTCGGCGGTGAATGAGCCGCCGCCGGGGCGGTTGATGCGCGCATCCGCAGGCACGCCGCTTAGGTATTTGTTGGTGAGCAGGCCTTGGGCCAGCGGGCTGAAAGCGATGCAGCCCATGCCGCAATCGTCCAGCGTGTCGAGCAAGTCTTCTTCTACCCAGCGGTTGAGAAGGCTGTAAGACGGCTGGTGAATCAGCGCCTTCACGCCCATGGCGCTCAGTAGTTTGGACGCTTCGCGGGTTTTGCGCGCCGAGTAGCTGCTCACCCCCACATACAAAGCTTTGCCCTGTTGCACCGCCGTGGCCAGGGCGCCGCAGGTTTCTTCCAGCGGTGTGTCTGGATCGAAGCGGTGGCTGTAAAAAATATCCACATAGTCTAGGCCCATGCGCTTGAGGCTTTGGTCCAAACTGGCCAGCACATATTTGCGCGAACCACCACCTTGGCCATAAGGGCCGGGCCACATGTCCCAGCCGGCTTTGCTCGAAATCAAAAGCTCGTCACGGTAGGGTTGGAAGTCGCGCCGCATATGCTCGCCAAAATTGGTTTCTGCGCTGCCGTAGGGTGGGCCGTAGTTGTTGGCCAGGTCAAAATGGTTGATGCCCAAATCGAAGGCGGTGCGCAGCATGACGCGCTGGGTTTGAAACGGCGTGGTATCGCCAAAGTTATGCCACAAGCCCAATGAAATGGCGGGCAATTTCAGGCCGCTATGACCGCAAGTGCGGTAGGGCATGCGGTCTTCATAGCGCTGTGGGTCGGCTTGGTAGGTCATGGCAGGCACGAGAATGAAAGTTGATTGAGCGCGGATGCTAACCTGCAACGCGCTCCTGCCCGTGCCAAGGCGCTGTATGCCTCGCCCGCGCGTTTATGCGCGAAGAGCCTTAGGGAAGTTCTGCATAAGTCCGTCATCGCTAGGAGCGTAGCGACGCGGCGATCCATAACTGTTTGATTGGCAAGCCAAAATGGATTGCTTCGCTGCGCTCAATGACGGGTTTGGACTTACGCAGAGCCCCCCTAGGCCTTCCTAGTTGGAAAACGCTGCGATACCCGTCATGGCCCGGCCCAAAATCAGGGCATGGATGTCGTGCGTGCCTTCGTAGGTATTGACCACTTCCAGGTTCACCAAATGGCGGGCTACGCCGTATTCGTCGCTGATACCGTTACCGCCCATCATGTCGCGCGCCAGGCGGGCGATGTCCAGCGCCTTACCGCAAGAGTTGCGCTTGAGTATGGAGGTCACTTCCACGCTGGCCGTGCCTTCGTCCTTCATGCGGCCCAGGCGCAAACAGCCTTGCAGGCCTAGCGCGATTTCGGTTTGCATATCGGCCAACTTTTTCTGGATCAGCTGGTTGGCGGCCAGGGGGCGGCCAAACTGCTGGCGATCCAGCGTGTATTGACGGGCGCGGTGCCAGCAGTCTTCGGCAGCGCCCAACGCGCCCCAGGCGATGCCATAGCGTGCGCTATTGAGGCAAGTAAACGGGCCTTTGAGGCCACGCACTTCGGGGAAGGCGTTTTCTTCCGGGCAGAACACGCCGTCCATCACGATCTCGCCGGTGATGCTGGCGCGCAAGCCCACTTTGCCGTGGATAGCGGGAGCGGAGAGACCCGCCATGCCTTTTTCCAGAACAAAGCCGCGAATCGGGCCCACGGCGCCGCTCTCGCTCACTTCTTTGGCCCAGACCACGAACACATCAGCGATGGGGCTGTTGCTGATCCACATCTTGGCGCCGCTGAGCTTGTAGCCGCCTGCCACTTTTTGCGCCCGCGTCACCATGCTTTGCGGGTCCGAGCCATGGTCGGGCTCGGTCAGGCCAAAGCAGCCGATCAAAGCGCCGGTGGCCAGCTTGGGCAGGTATTTTTGGCGTTGTGCCTCGGTGCCGAATTCAAAAATCGGCAGCATCACCAGCGAGCTTTGCACGCTCATCATGGAGCGGTAGCCGCTGTCCACGCGCTCCACTTCGCGGGCGATCAGGCCGTAGGCCACGTAATTGAGTGCCGGGCCGCCATAGGCTTCAGGAATCGTCGGCCCCAGCAAGCCCAGTTCTCCCATTTCGCGGAAGATGGCCGGGTCCGTGGTTTCATGCCGAAAGGCCTGGGTCACGCGGGTTTGCAGCTTGTCCTGGCAATAGGCGGCGGCGGCATCGCGCACCATGCGCTCCTCGTCGCTGAGCTGTGCATCTAGTAAAAACGGGTCGTTCCAAAGAAAAGTGGCATGTGCCATGGGGGCTCCAAGATGTGAGTAGGCCCGATAGTAGTGGGCCGGTGCAGCGGGGAATTATCCCTTGGCGACTTATTGCAAGCTAATCTTGCCGTACCAGGCTTGGGTCTGGCTATGGGTGTTATCGCTGTCGGTCATGATGCCGATGCCCACCAGCTTGCCGGGCGCTTCGCCAAAGGCTGATTCGAAGTCAGCGCGGATGTCACGCTCGTAATTGCGCCATTGCTTGAGGCCTTGCGGACCAGACTCGATCACGATTTTGCGTATCCGCTCGGTGCGCGCGTTGTGGATGATGCTGCCGACCGGTCGCTTGTTGCACCAGACATACATCAAGGTGGCGTAAGGCATTTCCTTGCCGGTAACGAGGCGCGTCAACTCGTTAAGCGCTGCGTCTTTGGCCGAAAAATTGCCTCGGTCCCCTTCAAACGCCAGCACCAAACGCACCGGCGAGTCATCGCCTTGCCGTGTGGCCAAGTCCGCATCTTGAATCAAGGTGGGCACCAACCAGGAAAAATGGAGGTGCTTAAGGTCTTCAGGGTTGATGTTCAAAGAGGTGCGCAACATACTCGCAGATGAATTGGCCTGCGCCCGCAAGGCGCTGCGCAGGCCCTGGGCATCAAGCGGCGCTTGGCGGTCCAAGGTATAGCGCGTGGGCTCTTTATTGGGAAATTGCATGCCCTCCCAATGGCTTATGGCAGCGCTGTCCCAGCTGTTTCGCTCGAGAGGGGCGAGCCTTCCATCCGCCACTTTATTTGGCGCGGCACATCCTGCCACCAGTCCCGCCATGACTATGGCCACAAAGCCCTGTACTAGGCCCCTAAGAATGGATGTTTGTAGGAATCGCAAAGGCGCGAGTGCTGCCATATTTCTAAAGACGGCACCAAAAAGGGCCGCAAAGTCAGGGATGGGACATTGTTGCGCATCCCTGTGACAGTGGCAAGCTCAGCGCAAAGGCATGCTCAGGCTCAATCCCAGCATCCAGTTTTGGGGCATGGCGGGTTCGTAGAACTGGCTAGCTGCCTGATTGACAATAACAGAGCCTATGTACCGAACATCGCTCAGGTTGTTGATGCGACCGTAGGCGGTGACCAGGCCCTGATTCCAGGCCCAGCGCTGGCTGAGCGACAAGTTGAAAACGTTGCGCACTTCAGTGGGCGGAGCTTTATTGTTTAGATCGTCTACAAAAATGCGCCCAGCTTGTTGCCACTCCAACGCCACCCGGGTACCCAAGGGAGTTTTAGTTTTAGGTGTAACAGTCTCGCTGGTCCAAGCTATTTCTGCGAAGGTTGAGGTGTCAGGAATGCCCGGTATTTTGCTTCCCGACGGTATTGTTTTCTTAGTAGCAGGATTAGAAATATTAGAAATGAATTCTTGCGAATACTTTGCATCAATCGCAGATGTTGAAATGCTGGCGGCAATATGTTCACTGAATTGCGTGGTTGCTGCAACTTCCCAACCCGTGCGTGATGTGCTTGGAGCATTTTGAAAGGAATTTCTACCAAAACTACTTGAAAGCACAACAATTTCGTCGTTGGTATCAATTTGATACAAGGCAAGGTCTACACGAGAATTGCGCGCTGGTACCCACTTCGCTCCTATCTCATAATGCTTGCTATTGGCGGCCTTGACATCCGTGTTAAAGGTATTGACGAATACGCTATTTTTCACAGAATAAGCCATTTCCGCCAGCGTAGGGCTCTCGAAACCTTGGCCGTAATTTGCGTAGATATTCAGGGTATCGTTTGCGTGCCAAGTCACGCCAAGCACCGGACTGGTTGCGATGAAATTGGCCGTACCTGAGCCATCTTTGTCTGTATTTGTAGCGGGGATGTAGTCTTTGCTGTTGAAGGTAACATTACTCTGGCGCAAGCCCCCTACCAAAGAGATTTGATCGGATACATGAGCGGTTGCCTGTATAAAAAAGTCGCTGTTTTGAGCCTCATTGTCTTCATCACGCGTGAGTGAATTAGGCTTTTTTTCGCCCGATGAGCTCAAGCCGCCTTTTCTGCGTTCAGAGGACTTGTCGAGCTCATAGCCTGCAGCCCATTCCAAAGGGGTTCCCTGCCATTGGCCACGCCCGTTGTACTGCAGCCCTGTGCCGTAATAGGCTCGATTCAAGCCAACCCAACTACCGCTGCTCGCAGTTTGGAATTGGGTGTTATCCCGCGTGCCATAGTAGGCGCGCGCCGATAGCGACTGATCGTTTCCTAAATCGTATTTCAGTGAACTGCCCAATTGGTTTTGCAACACAATTTTTCGCACGGAATAAGTGGTTGCGTCGGTACCCGCCTTTGTCGGATTTTTAGTGCTGTCATCGCTGTTCAAGCCCAGCGGATCTTGCGCCAGCGGCATGTCAAAGCGATTGAAAACCACATTGACTTTGGTTTGTGCATTGGGCTCAAAGCTCAGCTTGCCGTTGAACTGATTGCGCTCTGCGGCGCTGTTGGCGCGGTAGCCGCTGGTAGAAAACGTGCCGTAGTCAGCGACTAGCCCATAACCATCAATCGTGTCCGAGAACTGGTAGTCGGCCCGGTGCATGCCGTACGAGCCCAGGTAGTACTGGTATCCCACCGTCGGCACTTTGGAGGCGTCTTTGGTGAAGGCCTGGATCACGCCGCCAGACGAATTTCCATACAGTTGCGCCAAGGGCCCGCGCAACACCTCAATACGGTCGGTGGAGGTCAGGCTGACCGAGGAGGACTGGCCTTGCCCATCGGGCGTTGTAGCCGGGATGCCATCGATCAGCAGGCGGATGCCCCGCACGCCGAAGGCGGAACGTGCGCCAAAGCCGCGGATGGAGATTTGCAAATCCTGGGCGTAGTTTTGCCGCTCCAGGATGGTCAGGCCCGGTGCGCGGACCAGCGATTCGGACAAATTAATCTGCGGGCCACCGCCCTCGATAGCTTGGCGGTCGATACGCTGAACCGCAGCGGGCGCATCAAAGCTTCGCATTTCCGCGCGTGATGCGCTGATGACCACTTCCTCTAATTGCTGCGCATAGGCGGGTGCAAATCCAAGGCTTGTAATAGCGGCCAGGCATAAGCCAGAGCGCAAAAGTTGAGGCATAAAGCACTGCTCCAAATGGGGTGGGTGGCGGATGCAGACCGTACGAAAGGCCTGCCTGCCGTGGTCATTCGAACTTTATTCTAGGGTTGCACGCATGGAAACCGGTTTGAAAATTTTTTCAAATAAGGGCTGAATTAATAGATAGCCAGAGTATCTTCAAACCTAGGGTTTTCACTATGGAACAAATTTCCCTAAAAAGTAAAGTGCCTTCAAGCGCTGCCTGTTTGAGTTGTTCATGCGGGGTTAGGCGCTTCCGGGGTGGCTGTTTGTGACGGATCCGCCCGGATGATTAGACCATTGGAGAAAATATGAATCACATCCTGCGCAAATTAGTGCGTCGTACAGCAACCTCTCTGGCAATTGGTATGGCCTTCAGTCTGGGGGCAGGTAGCGCCTTTGCCCAGGTTGGCGCCGATTCAGCCAACCTGCAAAAACTCGGTTCGTTCAAGCGTACAGATACCCCACCTCCCAAGAAGTTTGCTCAAGGGGGCGTCTACGCCGACAACCTGAAAAAGATGCTCACCAACATCAAGTTGCCTGATGGCTTCAAGATTGAGCTGTTTGCCATCGCCCCCGACGCGCGCGCTATTGCCGTCAGCCGCAATACCGCAGCGGTATGGATCAGCACCCGTAAGAACAACGTGTATTTCGCGAATGACCGCGACATGGACGGCGTGGCCGATACCGTTGAAGATTTCAGTCCCAGCGTGAAGTTTGATATTCCCCACGGCCTGTGCTACACCGACGACGGCTTCCTGTATGTGGTGGAACGCAACCGCGTCATGATGTTCCCTGCGGTGGAATACTTCACCGAAGGTTCGGACACTGTGGCCTTTGCTGTGGTGAAGCAGGGTGACCTGATCCCAGCGGACGAAGAGTCTTACAACCACACTGCACGTGCTTGCACCATCGGACCGGATAACCGCATTTACATCACCCTGGGCCAGCCTTTCAATGTGTCGCCTCCTGAAAAGCAAGCCCTGTACAACAAGGTCGGCATCGGTGGCATCGTAAGCTTTAACCGCGATGGCGGCGATCGCAAAGTGGTGCTCACGGGTCTGCGTAACTCCTCCGGCTTGGCCTTTAACCCTAAGGACAAGTCCCTCTGGTGGACTGACAACCAAGTGGACGGCATGGGCGACGAAACCCCTCCCGGCGAGCTGAATAAAGTGCCAGTGGGCGCCGATGGCAAACTGACCCACGGCCTGTGGTACGGACACCCCTACTACGGCGGTGGTGATGTGCGCACTGACGACTACAAAGCCCAGCAAATCCCCAAAGAGTTGGCTGACAAATACATCAAGCCGCAAGTGGAGACCATTGCGCACGCTGCTGACTTGGGCATGATGTTCTACACCGGTAATATGTTCCCTGCCAAGTACAAGAACGCCATCTTCAGCGCCCAGCACGGCAGCTGGAATGCGGTCAAGCCACGTGGCGCGCGCGTCATGGTGACCTACCTGGACGACAAAGGTAATGCCTCCAAGCACGAGCCGTTTGCAGAGGGCTGGATGACTGCTTCGGGCTTCTATCTGGGACGCCCCATGGACGTGCAGCAGTACGTCGATGGCTCTATCCTGGTGTCTGACGACAAAGCGGGTGCGGTCTATCGCATCACTTACCAGAAGTAAACTTCTTTGACTCCGGGCGGGCTGGGCGTTGTGCCCGGCCCGTTTTTTTATGCAAATTTAATGAGATGCTGACACTATGAAATTCCTAATTCCCCTGGCGCTTGTGGCTGCAACACTGGGCCAAACCGTTTGGGCGGGAGATGCCGACGCAGGCAAGGCCAAATCCATGCCTTGTGCTACTTGCCACGGCCTCAACGGAATGTCCACCTTGAATGAAGCGCCTAATTTGGCAGGCCAGCCCTTGATATACCTGATTGAGCAAATGCGTGCTTACCGCAGCGGCAAGCGCCAAAACGAGATCATGAGCATTATTGCCAAGCCTCTGAGCAACGCTGATATCGAAGACCTGGCGGCTTGGTACAACTCCATCAAAGTGGAAGTGAAATAGGACTGCGCCCCGGCGCCCTTTGCCCTGAAGCCGCCGGATTACGCGCCCAATCTTGCCGCGCCGGGCTCGGATGGCCCCGCTGCGGGGATCAATATTCAGGTAAGGCATGAATTTTCTTGATGTGCTACCAAGGGTAATCACCCCTTAATTTGTAAGGTCACGTACTAGAGTGGGCCCACGTGCTGCCTGCGTGGATCCTCATGCTGGGTTTGGTGCCGTCGGGTCACTGCACAAAAGCAGTCAACAAGCCCGGCTTCTTTGTATCGGACCCCCCATGACTACAACCATCGGCGCCCTCATGCGGCGCAGCGCGACTTGCTTGGCCATCGGCCTGGCCTTTTCCCTGACTTCTGGCGCAGGCTTTGCAGCTGGCGACGAGGCCAACCTGGACAAACTCGGCGCTTTCAAGAAAACCAACACCCCGCCACCCAAGCGCATTGCGCAAGACCCGACGTACATGGCCAATCTGAAGAAGATGCTGACCAACGTCAAGCTGCCTGACGGCTTCAAGATTGAGGTCTTTGCCATCGTGCCGGACGCCCGCACGATTGCCGTGAGCCGCAATACCGCCGCCGTTTGGGTCGGTACCCGCAAAAACAATGTCTATTTCGCCAATGACCGCGATATGGACAACGTGGCGGACACCGTGGAAGACTTCAGCCCCAGCGTCAAGTTCGACATCCCTGCTGGCGTCTGCTACACGACAGACGGCTTTATGTACGTGGTGGAACGCAACCGCGTCATGATGTTCCCTGCGGTGGAGTATTTCACCGAAGGCTCGGACACCGTGGCCTTTGCCGTGGTCAAACAGGGCGACCTGATTCCTGCCGAAGAAGAGTCTTACAACCACACTGCACGCGCCTGCGCCATTGGCCCAGATAACCGCCTGTACATCACCATGGGCCAGCCCTTCAACGTAACGCCGGCCGAAAAAGTGGACATGTACCGTAAATTGGGCATTGGCTCTATCCTGAGCTTTAACCGTGATGGCGGTGACCGCCAAGTGATCGCTACCGGTGTGCGCAATTCTTCGGGCCTTGCATTCAATCCCAAAGACGGCAGCCTGTGGTTTACCGACAACCAGGTGGACGGCATGGGTGACGAAACGCCTCCCGGCGAGCTCAACAAGATCCCGTCCGCGGGCGGCAAGTTGCTAAAAGGCGGCTGGTATGGCCACCCCTACTATGGCGGTGGTGATGTACGTACCGACGACTACAAAGGCAAGCCCATCCCCAAGGACATGACGGACCATTACGTCAAACCCCAAGTTGAAATGATCGCCCACGCAGCCGATCTGGGCATGATGTTCTACACCGGCGACCAGTTCCCCGCCAAGTACAAGAACGCCATCTTCAGCGCGCAGCACGGTTCCTGGAATGCCATTAAGCCGCGTGGCGCACGCGTCATGGTTACTTACCTGGATGACAAAGGCAATGCGGCCAAAACCGAACCCTTTGCTGAAGGCTGGATGACGGCAGCAGGCTACTACCTAGGCCGTCCGGTGGACGTGCAGCAGTATGTGGACGGCTCCATTTTGGTGTCCGATGACAAAGCCGGTGCGGTGTACCGCATCTCTTACCAGAAGTAAGTTTTTAAGTGGTAAAGGAAAGGGCCGACCGGCAACGGTCTGGCCCTTTTTTATGGGGTACGCCAACCATGTTGCGCGCACTGGATGGCTTGAGACATGGTGGGCTCGGGCGCCTGCACTCTTGGTTCAGGCCCGTTTAGGCCGCCAACTGCCTCGCTATAAAGGTTGGCGTGCTGCCTGGCTTAGGCCCGTGTCGGCAACCAGCTGCCCAAGGCAAATACCGAGTTGGGTGCGTTGGGCCGGGATAGCGTGGGTGCCGCTTGCTTGAGCAGGGCTTTTTTGCCCGGCTTGCGCGCTTGCACTTGAAAGCCCTTGGCTTTTTGCTCTAAGGCCAGGCCGCGCAGGCTAATGGTTTTCATGTGTTCCAACATGGCGTGGTGCAATTGCTCGCAAAGGGCGTGGGTCATATCGCCTTGGGCACCCTCCGTCACGGGGGTGGCCTCTTCAATCGCCGTCACGATGTCGGCCACCGAAATGGCGTCGCCACGGAAGCCCAGTGTGTAGCCGCCACCCGGGCCGCGGGTGCTCTCCACCAGACCGTGTTGGCGTAACTTCGCAAAAACCTGCTCCAGGTAGGAAAGCGAGATGCCGTGGCGCGCGGCCAGTTCGCTCAGCGCCACCGGGCAATCGGGCTGGCGCAGGGCCAGGTCAATCATGGCGTTGATCGCAAAACGGCCACGGGTACTTAATCGCATACATAGTCCTTTCGTCTAGCGCACGGGACGTGCAAAACCGACGCGCGCGCGCGCCGGAGGAAAGCAGACTATAAAAACACTTATGCTTCGTGTAAATTCGTATTTTTAAGTAATTCACTTCGATAATTACGAAGTGAATGGAGCACCTTCCCCCTGAATATCAGCATGTGCAAAGGCTAGCAATGAACTTTAAACACCTTTATTACTTTTGGGTAACCGCCAAATCCGGCGGTGTAATGCGCGCTGGCGAGCAATTGCACACCACGCCACAAACGCTTTCGGGGCAGATTCATCTGCTGGAAGACTGGCTGGGCCGCAAGCTCTTTAAGAAAAGCGGGCGCAACCTGGAGCTGACCGAACACGGACGCCTGGCGCTGGGCTATGCCGACCAGATATTTACCCTGGGCAATGAAATGGAATCGGCGGTGCGCCAGGCCCATGGTGGTGCGCGGGTGCTGGAGTTTCGGGTCGGCGTGGCCGATTCGGTGAATAAATCGGTGGCCTACCGCTTGTTAGAGCCGGCCTTGGCGGTGCCTGCGCCGGTGCGCATGGCGTGTAGCGAAGGCAAATTCCCCGACCTTTTATCTCAATTGGCACTGAACCGTCTCGACCTGGTGATCGCCGACGAGCCCATGTCGCGGCGCATCAATGTGCGTGCCTTCAACCACCCCTTGGGGCGAAGCAGCATGTCCTTTATGTGTACAGCGGCAGTGGCGGCCAGCTTACAGGGCCCATTTCCCGATTGTCTGAATGCGGCGCCTTTGCTGATCCAGGGCGCGCAGGCCTCGATACGCCAGCAACTCGAATCCTGGTTTACCCGCCACAACATCGCACCCCGCGTGATCGGTGAATTTGACGACGGCGCGCTGATGACCGCTTTCGGGCGCGAGGGCCGAGGCGTGTTCATGGTGCCCAGAGTGATGGAGCAGGAAACGGCTTCCCAATTCGGGGTGCAATGTGTCGGACGCAGCGATGAACTGGTCGAAGAATTCTTTGCTGTTTCAGTGGAGCGGCGCATCACACACCCTTGTGTGCTGGCCATTACCGATGCCGCGCGCGGGCAGCTTTTTAGCTAGCGCTAGGTGACTGTCCACGCATCACTGAGGCCTATACTGGAAGGCTTCATGACCCGATTTGCCAGTTCGTGCGCGTAGGCACTGCCCCCTCTTTGATGCGCCGCACGCTGGCCCGTATGGCGCTGGCACGCCGCCATGCGCGTATGCGCATGTTTTTGCTGCCCCCGGTCTGGCGCGGCATGCTGTGGGTGGCGGCCAGCGGTATCGTGTTTACCTTTTTAAATACGATTGTGCGCAGCATCACCTTGTCGCTCGACCCGTTTCAAGCACAGTTTTTGCGCTACCTCGCGGGAACCCTGGTGATACTACCTCTGGTGCTGCGCCAGGGCTATGCGGCTTACCGTCCGGTGAACATGCAGGGGCAGTGGTGGCGTGGCGCGGTACACACCTTGGGGCTGGTGTTCTGGTTTACCGCATTGCCGCGTATCGGTTTGGCCGATATGACGGCCATCGGCTTTACCGGCCCTATCTTCATCATGATTGGTGCCGCCTGGTTTCTGGGCGAAAAAATGTACGCCGACCGCTGGATCGCCGCATTGTTTGGTTTTGCTGGCGTATTGGTGGTGGTCGGCCCGCATATGTCCGCATCAGGCGGGGTTTATTTCCTGGTCATGCTGGCGTCCTCGCCCTAGTTTGCCGCTTCGTTTTTATTGACCAAATCGCTCACGCGCACCGAAAGCGCGGGCGCGATAGTGTTGTGGCAAGCGATCTCGGTCACGGTGCTCAGCCTGCCCTTGGGGCTCTTGCATTGGACCGACCCGACTCCGATGCAATGGCTGGGTTTTTTAGCGGCGGGCGTGCTGGGGTCAGGTGCCCACTATTTATTGACGCGCGGTTTTCGGGTGGCTGATATATCGGCTACGCAGACTTTGCGCTTTCTGGATTTGCTCTGGGCATCGCTCATGGGCTGGTTGGTGTTTAGCGACATCCCCAGCCACTCGACCATTTTGGGCGCGATGGTGATTCTGGCTTCTACTGTGTGGATTGCGCGGCGCGAACGTGGGCGTTAAAGCCTTGTCCTTGAGATTGCTATGCCGAAGCGCCTACAGTGCTGCTCCTGCCAACACACTAGTGGCTGACCATGCCTACTCCGAATCCCGCCTCGCCCACACCGCTTACATCCAAGCCCGCCCGCCGTATTGCTGATCTACCCGGTCCGCGCGGCCTGCCTTTTCTGGGTAATGCGTTGGAGTTTCGATCGCCCACTTTGCATTTGGCTTTGGAAGCCTGGGCTGTGCAATATGGTCCTTATTACCAATTGCGCGCCGCAGGCCGGCGTATTCTGGTGCTGAGCGATCACCAAGTGGTTGCCTCGGTGCTACGCAACCGGCCCGCCGCCTTCAGCCGAACCGCCCGCCTGCGCGAGATTGGTCAGGAGATGGGCTTGCAGCCCGGCCTATTCAGTGCGGAAGGGGAGGACTGGATGCGCCAGCGCCGGATGGTTATGGCGGGTTTTGATCCAGGCCATGTGCGTGCTTATTACCCAGCATTGCTCACGGTGGCGCAGCGCTTGATCAAGCGTTGGACAGACGCCGCCCTTCGGCAGGAAACCATTGTGTTGCAAAGTGATTTGATGCGCTACACGGTGGACACCATCGCCGGGCTGGCCTTTGGCGCCGAAGTGGATACGCTGGGCTCTGACGGCGACGTGATCCAGCAGCATTTGGACAAAGTATTCCCCGCTTTGTTCAGACGCATTACCGCGCCGATTCCGCTGTGGCGCCTATTTCCTTCGCGCGCCGACCGCGCCTTGGCGCGCAGCATGGTTGAGGTCAATAAAGCGGTTGACGGCTTTATCGCGCAAGCGCGTTCGCGTATGCAAGCCGAGCCGCAACGCCACACCCAACCCCACAATTTATTGGAAGCCATGTTGGCCGCTGCCGATCGGCCTGACAGCGGTTTGAGTGATGCCCAAGTCGCAGGCAATGTGATGACCATGTTGCTCGCTGGCGAAGACACCACAGCCAACACCATCGCTTGGATGATTTACTTGCTGTGGACGCACCCGCAGGCACTTGATAGGGCGCGTACTGAAGTGCGCACCAAGGTGCAAGATTGTCAGCAGCCCACCATGGAGGAAGTGGCGGGTTTGGAGTTTATCGAGGCCTGCATCCACGAGACCATGCGCCTCAAGCCGGTAGGGCCGCAATTGCCTTTGCAGGCCAATGCGGACGTGTTGGTGGGGGATGTGCAGGTGCCCCGAGGGACGATTGTGATCAACCTGCTGCGCCGTGACAGTGTGCGTGAGGATTTGGTTCCCCAAGCGTCTAGGTTTGAGCCCGAGCGCTGGATGCAATCGGATAACCCTGCCAAGCGCTCATCCACGCCATTTGGCGCCGGGCCGCGCATTTGCCCGGGCCGCTACCTGGCGATGTTGGAAATGAAAATCGCAATGACCGCATTACTGGGCCCCTTTGATATCGAATTCGTAGGTACGGCGGACGGGCAGCCGCCCAAGGAGCGACTCTCTTTTGCCATGATGCCTGTGGGTTTGCAAATGCGCTTGCGTAACAGCATGCAGTCGGTAAGCCCTACGCTTTAAGCGCTACAGCTAATGAAGGTCTGCATAAGTCTGTCATCGCGAGGAGCGTAGCGACGCGGCGATCCATAAGTGCTTGATTGGTAAGCAAAAAAGGATTGCTTCGCTTCGCTCGCAATGACGGGTTTGAACTTATGCAGACCTTCCCTAAGCATGTCAGCCGTCACTGCACACCGGAAATTTAATGCCGCTGATAACTCAGCATGCGGCCTTTGTAAGCCGCTAAGTCGGAGGTTGCAGCCAAGGTCAAGGCATATTCTTTGAGGACAAAACCCAAGGCTGCCATATGTCGGTGAAAGTGGGCGCGGTTGCCCCGGTTGGGGTCTACCACCCAGACTTCACAGGCCTGGGCGGCGTGCTCTTCGATGAAGGCGGGAAGGGTGCCGGCCTCGTCACGTTCGTACAAGATGTCGCTGCCCATGATCAGATCGAAGCGCCCTTGCACCGGCGCTGCGACGCCCATGCGTGCATAAGGAATCAACTTGGGTGACCCAGTAGCGATGGGCGCCGAAGGCCCTTCGTACGCGGGCAGCGCGCCCCAGCGGCCATGGCGGTATTGCAAAGGAAGCAGCCCATTGATGCGCAGGTTTTCCAGCATAAAGCCGGCAGCCATTGGGTGGCAGTCGCTGGCGGTGACATCGGCGCCGCGCCTATGGCCTACCAGGCTGGCTAGCGCTAGTCCGCAGCCCACTTCCAAAATACGTTCACCGGTCTGCACCGGTCTTTGCGCCAGGCGCTCGGCCAGGTGCAGGCCCGAGGGCCAAAGCAAGCCGAACAACGGCCAGGCCGCCGATGAAATGCCTTGTTGCAAAGCCTCTTCATGCGGATCGTGGAATTGCTGCTTGTCCAATAGGGAGCGGATCAGGATGTTGTCTACGCCGTGGACTGCAATACTTTCCTGCTTGGTTTGGTATCCGGTGGGTGCGTTGGCTGGGTTGGCGTTCATGCCCCATTAAGCGCTTTCAAACTGACAGGGCGCTTGTGGCAGCTATTTGCGCATGGCGCTGTGCACCTTGCAATGGCGTGCGCCGTTGGTGCGCAACCGGCAAGAGGCCTGCGCTTAATCGGCCCGCTGACTGGCTCGTAGCTTGGGTCGCTAGGCAGCCATGTATTCAAGCCTCTACCGGCGAGGCAGCTTGCGTAGCGCGCATAAAGCGGATGATGTGTTGGGCCACTTCCTCGCCCTTGTCTTCTTGCAAAAAATGTCCGGCGCCACGGATTTTGAAATGGTCTTGGCCTTGCGCGCCGGGTACGCGTTTTTGCCACATGAACTCGCCGTTTTTGGTGACCGGGTCGCGCGTGCTAAACAGTGTGAGAAAAGGCTTTTCCCACTGCTTAAATACTTCCCAGGCGGCCAGGTTGCGCTCGCGTTCGGGATCATCCGGCGTGGAGGGCACAAAGCCAGGGAACACGCGCGCAGCCACTGTGTATTTGCGGCTGGGAAAGGGCGCGTCATACGCGGCTTCTTCGGCGGGTGTCAGCCCTTTATGGCAACCGGTTTTAACAATCCGGCCAATCGGAAACCAGGGGCTGTAACGGGCAAAAGCGCGCCATATTTTGAAGGCCTTTGGCAATGCATCCATGCCCGTGGGCAAGCCGCCGTTGGCCAGCACCACACGGTCAAAGCGGTCCGGCATTTCCGCCACGACGCGCAGGCCGACCAAAGAGCCCCAGTCTTGACCGAAAAAAGTGATGTGCTGCAAATCATTGGCTTGCACCCAGGCCTTCATCCATTGCACATGGTTAAAGTAAGAATAATCCGCCGCGTCCTCCAGTTTGTCAGACCGGCCAAAACCCACCAGGTCTGGAGCGACCACGCGCATGCCCGCCGCCACGAATACGGGAATCATCTTGCGGTACAGAAATGACCAGGCAGGTTCGCCATGCATCAGTAGTACCAACGGCCCATCGCGCGGGCCTTCATCGATATGCGCGATGCGCAAAATACCGACTTCGGTGTAACGGGGCTGGTAGGGGAAGTCCGGCAAGTTGGCAAACCGGGCTTCGGGTGTGCGCAGCACGTCGCCGTGGATGGGCAGGGAGATGGCTTGTTCCATAGAGATTGGGCGCAGGCCTCGCAGTTGGAGGCCGCGACTTTACACCATACACCAGTGATTGGAGCGGCCCCGAGCCGCGTGTGGGACAGGCTTGCTGCGCGCGGCGCAAAGCGCTTGTGCCGAGGCTGAATTATTGGCTGCTGGTTTCGCTGGCAGCGGGTTTTTTAGCCCGCTCGTACAAAGGCATGACCTTGGGCAAATTGGCCTCGATCTCTGCAATGCGCGTATTGCCAGAGGGGTGGGTGGACAGCCATTCGGGCGGCGCGCCTTTGTTGTTAGCCGACATTTTTTGCCACAGGCTCACACCGGCGCGCGGGTCGTACCCGGCGCGTGCGGCCAGGTCCATGCCTACCAGATCGGCTTCGGACTCGTCCTCGCGGCCGAACTTGAGCGACGCCAAATTGGCGCCGGTTTGCGCTACCGCATCGCCCACGCGCGGGTCAATGCCCAATAGGCCCGACAGCAGCGAGCCACCAAGGCGCGCCGCAAACTCGGTGACCTGGCCTTTGCCCATGCGCTCTCGCGCATGTTCGCGCAATGCATGGGCGATTTCGTGCCCCATCACCATGGCCACTTCGTCATCGGTGAGTTGCAGCTTGTTCAGGATGCCGGTGTAAAACGCAATCTTGCCGCCAGGCATGCAATAGGCATTGATCTGGTTGGAGCCAATCAGGTTGACTTCCCATTTCCATTGCTGGGCGCGCGGGTTCCATTCAGCGGCGTAAGGAATAAGCCGATCCATGATGGTGCGCAAGCGCTGCACCTGCGGGTGGTCTGCCGGACCTAAAGCGTGTTGTTTGGACGCCTGCGCCAAGGTCTGCTGGTATTGCAGGGCGGCGCTGCGCTCGACCTGGTCGGCAGGGACGATCTTGGCAAACGCCGAGGTCTCGCCCACCTGCACGCCTTCGCGCGTTTGCGCCTGTACGGTCTGCGCTCCAGGCAGCGCCGCGAGCAGGCACAGACCCATCCGCGCCACGATGCCGCGCACACCCATCCCTGTTATTGACCACCCTTGCATTTGCCCGATCTCCTTGACGACAGTGGGTATTATTCCCTGATGACTGATACGACCCTAGCGCCGGCTCCCAATGCGCCTAAAGCCACTTGGCTTCAGACCTTAAAAATCTACGCTGAACCCGCCTCTTTGCGCATGTTGTCGCTGGGCTTTTCGGCGGGCTTGCCTTTGCTGCTGGTATTTGGCACCCTGAGCTTTTGGCTGCGCGAGGCCGGTATTGACCGCACCACCATTGGCTTTCTCAGTTGGGTCGGCCTGGCCTATGGCTTTAAATGGGTCTGGTCGCCCTTGGTCGATCGCATGCCTATCCCCTGGCTCACGCGCGCTCTGGGGCGCAGGCGCAGCTGGCTCTTGCTGTCGCAAGCCGTCATCTTGGTGGCGCTGGTGTGCATGGCCATGACGGATCCGCAAGTCGCGCTGGCTCCGGTGGTGTGGTGTGCGGTGGCGGTGGCTTTTGCATCGGCTACGCAGGACATCGCGCTGGACGCTTTCCGTATCGAATCGGCCGATGTAGAGCACCAGGCGGCCTTAGCGGCCACCTACCAAACCGGCTACCGCTTGGCCATGATCTGGTCTGGTGCCGGTGCTTTGTGGATCGCCGCACGTGCCGAAGTGCCCGCTGCGGTCGCGGGGGCGGCAGCGCCCTACCAACACGGGCCATGGCAAATAGCCTATGTGGTCATGGCGCTGAGCATGTTGCCCGGCGTGCTGACGGTACTTTTTTCCCGCGAGCCGGTGGCAGCGCCAATCGCACCGAGCAAAGGCATCCGGCAATGGCTGCAAGGCGCGCTGGTCGCGCCTTTTGCAGATTTTTTAAAGCGCTACCGTTGGCAGGCCGCGCTGATACTGGCCCTGATTGCCAGCTATCGTATTAGCGATGTGGTGATGGGCATCATGGCCAACCCGTTTTATGTGGACATGGGCTTTAGCAAAGACGAAGTGGCTGCGGTGACCAAAGTCTATGGCGTCATCATGACCTTGGTCGGCGCTTTTGTGGGCGGCGCATTGGCGCTACGCATAGGCGTGATGCGGGTGCTGATGCTGGGCGCCGCGCTCAGCGCCGCCACCAATTTGTTATTTGCCTGGCTCAGCACGCGGGGCCATGATGTGACTGCGCTGATCTGGGTGGTATCGGCGGACAACCTCGCCAGCGGCATTGCCTCGTCAGCCTTTATTGCCTACTTGTCTTCCTTGACGAATGTGCAGTATTCGGCCACGCAATATGCATTGTTCAGTTCCATGATGCTCTTGCTGCCCAAGTTTGTCGCGGGGTTTTCAGGCAAGTATGTGGATGCTTTCGGTTACGCCGATTTTTTCAGTACCACTGCTTTGCTGGGCCTGCCCGTGCTGCTGCTGGTGTGGCTGGCCTCGCGGGTGCAAACGCCAGCGCCAAAGTCAATACAAGCCCCGCCTAACGCCGATTGAGCGAGGCCAGCTTTTTCGTAAGCGTCTTAAGGTTTACCCAACTTTACGATGCCTACTGCGGGCAGGCATTGATCCGTGCCCGCACAGGACTAGACTTCCCGCATGACCCAATACCTGTTAATGATTGAAGACGATGCCCGGCTGGCGGGTATGGTGGCCGAATACCTGGAGCAAAACGCATTCAAAGTCGGACATGCGCCCACCGGGCAAATAGGCCTGGATATGTTGAGTAACAAACTATCAGCAAGCCCGGCCTACGACCTGGTCATTTTGGACTTGATGCTGCCGGATATGGATGGTTTGGAAGTGTGCAGGCGCATCCGTGCGCTGGAAGGTCTCCAGGCCAGCACACCGGTGCTGATGCTGACGGCCAAAGGCGACCCCATGGACCGCGTGATCGGCCTGGAAATCGGCGCTGACGACTACCTGCCCAAGCCCTTTGAGCCGCGCGAATTGCTGGCCCGCATACGCGCCATATTGCGCCGGGGCAGCGCCGAAGCGGCCAAACCCGGCGCCCAAAAAAACCTGAATTTTGGTTCCCTGGAAATCGACCGCAACGCCCGTACCGTGTCAGTCGCCGGGCGTTTGTGTGAATTGACCTCCTACCAATTTGATTTGCTGGTGGCCATGGCCGAGCGCGCCGGGCGCGTGCTGACGCGCGACCAGATCATGGAGGCGGTGCGCGGGCGCGAGCTAGAGGCGTTTGACCGCTCGATCGATGTGCACATGGGCCGCATCCGCGCCGCCATCGAGGCCGATGTCAAAACCCCCCGGCGCATCCTGACGGTGCG
Organism: uncultured beta proteobacterium; assembly: GCA_903951445.1. Lineage (GTDB taxonomy): Bacteria > Pseudomonadota > Gammaproteobacteria > Burkholderiales > Burkholderiaceae_C > Allorhodoferax. The sequence continues at coordinate 6,866 of CAJBBZ010000286.1, read as the reverse complement.
CGGTGTGGGCTACGTCTTTGCCCGCCAGCAAGACTGAGCGCTCAACAGGCGCCATGTTTTTCCAGAAACTCTACGTTCGCATCTGGGCCGCCGTGGTGTTGGCGGTGGCCGTACTCACTTTTTTGGTGGGTGTAGCCTGGCGCATGAACGCCGAGCCGCCGTTGCGCGAAGTAGTGGTGCGCAACTCCCAAGGCGAGGTGATAGGCCAAGGAAGCGCGCGCCGTATGCACCCGCCGCCGTCGCCATGGGGCGAAGGCCACAACCGCCCGCCAAGACGCTTTGACGAGCGCAATGCCGATGAAGCGGACGAGGGCCATGAACGGCCCGGTCACCCGCCGCCTGGCCCACCGGGCCATAGGCATGACGAGCCGGACGACGAAGGCCGCGGCAGCTTTGGACATGGCCCCGAATTCATTGTGCAATTGCAGGACGGCCAAACCGTGCATTTGCATTTGCCACGCCCGCCGCGCAATAGCTGGTTTGCACCCTTAGGTTTTTTTGGCACCTTGGCGCTGGTTGCGCTGGCTGTGGCTTTAGCGACCTACCCGATAGTGCGGCGACTGACGCGGCGCCTAGAAGATTTGCAAGCAGGCGTAGAGCGCTGGGGCCAGGGCGACCTGAGTGTGCGCGTGGCGGCGCAAGGCGAGGATGAGGTGGCCTACCTAGCGCAACGCTTTAACCATGCGGCCTCGCGCATAGAGGCTTTGGTGCAGTCCCGTGACGCGCTCTTGGCTTCGCAAAAATCTTTGCTCGCCAATGCCTCGCATGAATTGCGCTCGCCGCTGGCGCGCATCCGCATGGGCCTGGAGCTAATGGGCGATGGCTCGGGCGATGCGGTCGCGCAGCGCAGACCGGCCATCGAGCGCAATTTGCAAGAGCTCGATATGTTGATCGACGAAATCCTGCTGGCCAGTCGGCTCGATTCCAAAGAGGCAGACGTTGGCACCTTCGAGCCGGTCGATTTGGTGGGATTGGCTGCTGAAGAGTGCGCGCGGGTGCAGGCGCTTTTGCAAGATCCGCCCGCGCATTTGTCGGTGCCTGGCGTGAGCAAACTCTTACGGCGCGCTTTGCTCAACCTGTTGGAAAACGCCAATCGCCATGGCGGCGGTGAGGTGCAGCTGCAATTGCGCCAGGAAGCGGGCTTTGCAGTGCTTGATGTGCTGGACACCGGCCCTGGCGTACCGCTGGACTTGCGCGAGCGCATATTCGAGCCTTTTTACCGCCTGCCTGGCGCCTCGGAGAAAGACGGCGGCGTGGGCCTGGGGCTGGCCTTGGTCAAGTCCATTGCCCAGCGCCATGGCGGCTCGGTGCAATGCAGCAACCGCCCTGAAGGCGGGGCCTGCTTTAGCTTGCGCCTGCCTCTGTAAAACGCCCTGCGTGGGCGAAACTGCCGTGCCGTGTCTTGCGTGATTATCAGCTTCGTATCAGATTCTGATTTCCGTCCACCACGGCTGATTAGCCTTTCGCGCAGGCCTTTTCAGGTCTAAAACCGGCCAGGAACCCCACAAACCGTGGTTTTTTGCGCAAAAGCTGAAGAAAAACCTGATTTCTCACCCGCATGGGGGATACCGGCATTGCTCAGACACGCTCAGAATTCACCCCATCGCTGTCACGACATCAAGAGGGCCTAAGCCCCGAAAGAGCAAAGAATTTAACGGTTCCAACGAAGTCTCCCCGGAGACATTTATAAGTCACTCCTCGGGGTGACTTTTTTTTGCCTGGGATTGCCTGGCGCGCCCCTCAGGGCCTCCTCCTTCAAACGTTTATCGGCCTAAGCGCCTAAACGCGCCAACACCATCTCGGCGGTGACGTCACCCAGGCAGCGCGTGTGGCCCAGCGGGCATTGGCGCGCAAAGCAAGGCGCGCAATCGAGGGGTGGCTGGTAGCTGGCTTCATTTTTCAGCCAGACCACTTGCGCCAGCGGGCTGAGCGGCGGCGTGTGCAAGGGGCTGGAAGAGCCAAAAATGGCCACCTGCGCAACGCCCAGCGCAGCGGCCACATGCATCAGCCCAGAATCATTGCTGACCATGGCCCGCGCCTTGGCGACCAGGGCAATAGCGTCTTGCAGGGACGTGCGCCCGGCCAGGTCATGGCAGGTGCCCGCATGGGCGGCGTTGACCGATGATGCGATTTGCGCGCACACATCTGCATCCTTGCCCGAGCCCAGCAGCAGCACCGGCATCTGGTAATGCGCGACTAATTGCTCTGCCAGCGTGGCAAAGTGCGCCGCCGGCCAGCGCTTGGCGGGGCCGTATTCCGCGCCGGGCACCAGCACAAAGAAGTGCTGGGCCTGAACGCCGTGTGCGCGCATGGCATCTTCGCAGGCCAGCTCAGCTACTTCCATCCGTGGCTGCGCGCCAGTAGGCATGCCACTGCCCGTCAGCGCGCCATACCAAGCCACCATGGGCGGGCGGGCGTGTTTGTCCGGGTTGGGTAGGCGCTGTGTCAGCAGGCCGTAGCGCGCTTCGCCGTGGTAGCCCACGCGTTCGGGGATGCCGGCCCAAAAAGGCAGCAAAGCGCTTTTCAAGGAGTTGGGGCAGACGATGGCGCGCTGGAAGCGACCGCGCAGTTGACGCGCCATGGCGCGCCTTGCTGACCATTGCAAACCGCCGTGCGCAAATGGCAGCTCAATCACCTCGGCCACTGCCGCCATCGCACGATAGACCGGCGCCACCCAAGGCAGGGCGCCGACGGTAATGCGTTCACCGCGTGCGTGCAACACGCGCAACAGGGGTTCGGTCATGACCGCATCCCCAATCCATTGGGGCGCGATGACCAGCGTGTCAGTGGTGGGCGTCGAAATGTTCGCCGTCCTTGAGCTTATAGACGGTGCCGCAATACGGGCATTTAGCTTCACCTTTGCGGGCGATGTCCAGATAGACCTTGGGGTGTGTGTTCCAGGTCTTCATATCGGCCAGCGGGCTGGGGCAAAACACGCCGCCTTGGGGATTGAGGTCTTTGGCGAGCAGGGTGACGAGCGATTTGGACATGGGTGCTGCGTGCGTGGGGGCAGACGTCAAACCCGCGCCAGCCAGTGGCTGTACTTGGGGTTGCGGCCATTGACGATGTCAAAAAACGCGCTCTGTACTTTTTCGGTGATCGGGCCACGTGTGCCCACATAGTCGCCCTTGCCCAGCGCAATGCGGTCGAGTTCGCGGATGGGCGTGACTTCGGCGGCGGTACCGGTGAAAAAAGCTTCGTCGCTGATATACACCTCGTCGCGGGTAATGCGTTTTTGGATTAGCTCCAGGCCCAGGTCTTTGCAAATATGCATAACGGTGTTGCGGGTGATGCCGTTGAGCGCACCGGCCGACAAGTCGGGTGTGTAGATCGCGCCGTCCTTGACGACAAACAGGTTTTCGCCCGCGCCTTCGCTGACAAAGCCGTTGGCATCGAGCAGCATGGCCTCGTCATAGCCGTCGTCGGTGGCTTCCATATTGGCCAGAATGGAGTTGGTGTAATTGCTCACCGCTTTGGCTTGCGTCATGGTGATGTTGACGTGGTGGCGGGTGTAGCTGGAAATTTTGACGCGAATGCCGTGCTTCATGCCCTCTTCGCCCAGGTAAGCGCCCCAGGGCCAGGCGGCGACCATCAGGTGGATGGTGTTGCCCTTCGGGGACACGCCCAGTTTTTTGTCGCCGATCCAGGTCAGGGGGCGTAGGTAGCAGCTCTCGAGCTTGTTTTCACGCACTACGTCTTTTTGCGCCTGCATCACTTCTTCTTTGGAAAAAGGAATGTTCATGCGCAAAATTTTGGCGCTGTTGAAAAGGCGCTCGGTGTGTTCTTCCAGGCGGAAGATCGCGGTGCCGTTGACGGTGTTGTAAGCCCGTACACCCTCGAAGGCGCCGCAGCCGTAATGCAAGGTGTGGCTCAGGACGTGGATCTTGGCCTCGCGCCAATCGACCATCTGACCGTCCATCCAGATTTTGCCGTCGCGGTCGGACATGGAGGGGGGCATTGCGGTCATGGCGGGCTGTCCTTTGAAAGGGGAAGTAAGAGGGGTGAGCCGGGGATTTTACGGGGCAGTGTCCGGCAGGGCTTGGGCGGGCCGGTCCAGGCGCCAACTTGTGAGCTTGCCGCCCAGAAATTCGCACTCCACAAACGAATGTCCGGTATCGGTCCAGCGAAAGACTTCGGGCTGCTCGTTGGCAGGGCTGCGCAGTTCGCCCAGAGACCGGGTGAGCGCCACCACCTGCATCAAAGACAGGCCCGGGTGCAGGCGGGCGTTGAGCATGACGCTGCTGTCCACATGGCCTTTGGGCCGGTTGGCGGCGCGGCGCAAGACTTGCAGCATGCGCGTAAAGTGCAAAAGCATCCACATCACCAAAGCACCCGCCGCCCCGGCTACACCGGGCCAGCCATACCAGTGGTAGCCCATGACCAGCAAGGCCACCGCACCTACGCGCACCGCAATCGTTTGCACCCTCAAGTAATTCATGGCGGGGATTCTCGCAGCAGTCGCTTTTGACATCGCTTGCGTCGTCTGCGTAGCGGGGGGCGCTATCTGCGTTGCAGGCGCCGCGCTACAGTGCGCACATTGCCGCCCACCCGAGAAACAAGCCATGTCCAGCCATCTGCATCAACGCGTACTGATTACCGCCGCCGCATCCGGCATCGGCCTGGTGATGGCCGACGCCTTTATGGCCGCGGGTGCCAAGGTCTATATCTGCGACCGCGACGCTGCCGCCCTGGACGCGGCCCTTGCCAGCCGCCCGGCCTTGGCGGGCCAGGTTTGCGATGTCAGCGACGAAGCGCAAGTAGCCGCTTTATTTGCTGCGGCCAATGCGCACTTGCAAGGCCTGGATATTTTGGTCAGTAATGCCGGCGTTGCCGGTCCCACCGCCAATCTGGAAGACATCAGCCTGGCTGATTGGCGCAACTGTCTGGCGGTCAACCTAGATTCAGCATTTTTATGCGCCCGCGCCGCTGCGCCGCTCTTGCGCGCCCAGGGCAGCGGCTCGATGATTTTGATGTCCTCTACCGCCGGTTTATTTGGCTTCCCACGGCGCAGCCCTTATGCCTCCGCCAAATGGGCGATCCGGGGCCTGACGCGCACCCTGGCGCAGGAGTTGGGGCCTGTGGGCGTGCGGGTTAATTGCATTTGCCCAGGTTCGGTCAGCGGAGAACGCATAGACCGCGTGATTGCGGCTGAGGCGCATAAAACCGGGCGCAGCGAAGATGCGGTGCGCACTGAGATGACGCAAATTTCTTCGCTCAAATCTTTTATCTCGCCGCAGCACATTGCCAGCATGGCCTTGTTTATTACCTCCAGCGCAGGCGCGCGCATCTCCGGCCAGGACTTGACGGTGGACGGCCATACTGAAACTTTGTAAACCTGTACTTCTATGGGTCCCTATCGTTCGCCAGACCAGGCAAGCATCTGCGTACCGAAGCTTTACGCGTCACGGCCCGTATCGATGTGCATCGTTCACTTCACCCCGCAACCACCGCCATGAAAATCCAGCAGCTTGAAACCTTTACCGATGAATTTGTTTGCTTTGTCAAACTGACGACCGACAGCGGCCAAGTGGGATGGGGCCAAACATCCACCTACAACGCCGACATCAGCGCCACGATTTTTCACCGCCAGGTGGCGCCCTGGGCGCTGGGGGCGGACGCGCTGGACATCGAGGGCGTCTTGCAAACCATCTGGGAAAAAGAACACAAATATCCTGGCAGCTACCGCTGCCGCGCCATGGCTGGTTTGGACACGGCGATTTGGGACTTGCGCGGCAAGATCGAGGGTAAACCGGTGGTGGAGTTGTTGGGTGGTAAACCCAAGGCCTTGCGCGCCTATGCCTCGTCCATGAAACGCGACATCACACCGCAGGATGAGGCGGCGCGTTTTGTGAAACTGCGCGATGAACTGGGCTTTGACGCCTTCAAGTGGCGCGTGGCCGCCGAGTGCGGACGCGATGTAGACGAATGGCCAGGCCGCACCGAGGAAGTGGTGCCGGTGGTGGCGCGTGCTTTGGGCGATGGCATAGCTAAGCTGGTGGATGCCAATAGCGGGTTTTCGCCGGCGCGCGCTATCGCCGTGGGCCGCATGCTGGAGGCCGAAGGCATCAGCCATTTTGAGGAGCCCTGCCCGTATTGGGAGTTTGACCAAACGCGCGAGGTGACGCAGACTTTGTCTTTGGATGTGACCGGCGGCGAGCAGGACTGGGACCTGCCGACATGGCAGCGCATGATGGACCAAAAAGTGGTGGACATTGTGCAACCCGATGTGATGTACATGGGCGGCCTGACCCGCACCCTAGCCGTCGCCCGCATGGCCGCCGAGCGTGGCATCGCCTGCACGCCGCACAGCGCCAATTTGTCTTTGGTCACCATGTGCACTATGCATTTGCTGGGCGCGATTCCCAATGCCGGCAAATACCTAGAGTTGTCCATCGAAGGTGCGGACTATTACCCCTGGCAACAGGAGCTTTTTTTGGGCGACCCTTATGCGGTGCGTGACGGCAAGGTGCAAATACCTGCGGAGCCTGGTTGGGGAGTGGAAATTAATCCGGCTTGGTTGGCGCGGGCGACTTACCAATCTAGTGGGTTGAAGGGCTGATGGCGTATTTTGCTTGCCGGTAAATACGGCTTTTGTGGGTCAACACGGTTTGTGATTGCCAGCTTATTTGCTGAGCACGCGTCCCCACAGGCCGGGGCCGGGCTCCTCACAACGCGAGGCTAATCGTTCGTCGCCTGGCCCCGGCCTGCGGGGACGCTGCGACGTGGTGACCTGGTTTGCGCGGCATCCAGCGGGCCACTCATGGTCCGCCGCTGTGGAACAGTTGGGATGAAACAAGCGCAGCGCCAGGTAGAATCATGCAAATCTAAATTACAACTTTAAATTTACAAAATGATCCCCCGCGCCG
>CAJBBZ010000285.1 GCA_903951445.1 uncultured beta proteobacterium | reverse complement strand
GGGGCACGGCCTTTGGCTCGCCTTTCTTTTGCTTATCTTTTCTTTGGCGAAGCAAAGAAAAGTAAGGCCCGCGGCAGGCGCAAGCCCTGCGGCAAGAAGAAAAAGCCGGCTGCAAGCAAAAGAAAGTAACTCGGCCTACAGGCCAAAATCGGTATTCAAAACTCACGATCTCAAAAACGCGCCTAATGCTTTAACCGAGGCATCCGCCTCCGCAAACCGTCCCGCAAATATTTGCCACACATGCCACATCCCTTCAAACTCTTGCAGCTGCACCTGCGAGCCCGCCGCTTGCATATTGGCGGCCAGTGCGTGCGCGTCGCCTAGCAGGGCTTCATGTTCGCCCACATGAATTAAGGTGCGCGGCAGGCCGTGCAGCGCGGCGAAGTGGGGCGAGGCTAATGGCTGCGCCAAGTCCTGGGTGCCGGCATAGAGTTGCGCTGCCATCGCCAGCGTGGAGGTGTCGGGGAAAAACGGATCCACCGCCGCTTTGCTTTGGTGCGTGGGCAGGCTAAGCGTCAAGTCCGTCCAGGGCGAAAGCAGCGCCATGGCACCGGGTGCGGGGTGGCCGGTATCGCGCAAACGCAGGGCCAGCGCCAGCGCCAGGCCACCACCAGCGGAGTCACCGGCCAGCACGACGCTGCGCGCAGGGTCTTGGTGATGCAGCGCCAGGTAGGCGGCGTGGGCATCGTCCACCGCAGCGGGGAATGGATGCTCAGGCGCTAGGCGGTAGTCCAGTAAAAAACAATCCAGGCCCGCCGCTGTGGCTAAGTGCCCCGCCAACCCACGGTGGGTGTGGCAGGAGCCAGTGATGTAGGCACCGCCATGCAAATACAAGATGACCGAGCCAGCCGCAGCCCCCGCTGGCCGCAGCCACTCGCCGGAGCAGCCGCCCAAATCGGCAGTTTGCACTTGCACGCCTTTGGGCTGGGGAAACAAACGCTGCGAGGACTTGTCGCGCGCCGCACGTACTTGCTCCAGGCTGCCGCCACGCAAAGCGAATTTACGCAACTGGCGCTTGACGGCATAGTAAAAAAAACGGGACTTTAAAGAGGGCAAGTCAAACTCCTTTCATGCCGCCGGGCCACTGCGTAACGATACATCCATATCCAGAAATTAGGCGCCGCTACCCTGCGCCAATTGCAGCGCAAACGTGCGAATGCCGCGCAGCAGCATTTCGATCGCCACCGACACCAACACCAGACCCATCAAACGCTCGATGGCTGTCACCACGCGCGTGCCGATGACACGTTGAATGCGCTCAGCAGACACCAGCACGACCGCGCTGATTAGCATGGTCACGCATAGCGCGGCTACCCATTCCAAGCGCTTTTCCGGTTGTTGCGATACCAGTAACAAGACCGTCGCCAAGGCCGACGGCCCTGCAATAGAAGGCACGGCCAAGGGCACGATCAAAGGCTCTATCAGCAGCTCGGCTTCGGCCTGCGTGGGCGGCGGAAACACCATGCGCAGCGCGATCAAAAACAGAATCACGCCACCGCCGATTTGCAGCGCCAACTCGCTTAAATTCATCACCCGCAAAAAGCCCTCGCCGACAAACATGAAGGTGAGTAGCAGAAAGAAGGCAATTGAAATTTCCCGCAAGATGACGCGCGGGCGCCGCGCTTGCGGTACGTGCTTGAGCGCATTGGCAAACACCGGGATATTGCCCACTGGGTCGGTAATCAGTATCAGCAAAATGGTGGCCGAGACAAAGGTGTAATTCATCATTGCGCGTACACCGTGTCCAGCGACGCAAAGCCTTTGATCTCCAGCGGGTTGCCGCTGGGGTCTAGAAAAAACATGGTCCATTGCTCGCCGCTTTGCCCGGAAAAACGCAGCTGCGGTTCCATCACAAAATTCACCTGCGCATCGCGCAAACGCTGCGCCAGCGCTTGCCAATCTGGCAGGGCTAGCACCAGGCCGAAGTGCGGCATGGGCACCAAGTGGTCGCCCACGTGTCCTGTAAGCGTCGTCTTAAATGGCTCGCCCAAGTGCAGCGAAATCTGGTGGCCAAAAAAATCAAAGTCCACCCAGGTATCGGTACTGCGGCCCTGCGCGCAACCCAGCACGCCGCCGTAAAAAGCGCGTGCTGCTTGCAAATCGGTGACGTGGTAAGCGAGGTGAAACAGGCTGGAAGGTGTGGCCGGGGGCATGGCGGGATGATAAGCCTTGGGCTATTGCTGGAATGGCCTTCAATGCCCCAGCGCGATTTCGATCCAGCGGCCCGTGCGCAGCAAGTGCGCGTCCTGTCGGTACGCCGCTACCAATTGCAATCCCAAGGGCAGCCCGTTGGCCGCGTGGCCGATAGGAATATTCAAAGCCGGTAAGCCCAGGAAACTCCAAAGCGCACAAAACACCGGGTCGCCCGTGGACGCCAAACCTTCTGGCGCGCCGCCGGTGGCAGGAACGGTGAGGAAGGCATCAAAGCCCTTGAGTTGCGCCGTGGCGTCGGCGCGTAAGCGGGTCTGTAGATTGCGCGCGGCCAGGTATTCAAATGCAGAGCGGGCAGCGCCTTGTGCCACCAGTTCTTTGATATGGACACTTAGGCGATCGGGGAAGCGCGCCACATGCTCGCGGTGCACCGCGCCGCCTTCGGCTTCAAGCAGGCAAAACATCGCGTCCACGCCGGTCCAGTATTCATCGGGCAGCGCAAACTCTTCTACGACGGCCCCTTGCGCGCGCAAGGTGGCAATCGTCGATTGCATGGCGTGGTGTTGGTCCGTGGTGATGCGTTCATCAAAAGGCGTGCGCACATAAGCCAATCGTGGCGAGGCCAGGGGCTCCAAGCCGCTTTGCGCATCCATGGGCACTTGTGGCACAGCGATGCTGTCGGGCTCGGTGGGCGTGAGGTTGCGCAGCAGATTAAAGGCATAGGCCACATCGTTGACCGAGCGCGCCAGAAAACCCACGTGATCCAGCGCATCAGACACCGGAAATGCGCCAGCACGCGGCACCGCGCCAAAGCTGGCCTTCAAACCCGCAATGCCGCAAAACGCCGCCGGGCGAATCACCGAACCCACGGTTTGCGTGCCCAAACCCAAGGGCAGAATGCCTGCGGCCACGGCCGCTGCCGAACCGCTGGACGAACCGCCAGGCGTATGCCTGGAGTTCACCGGGTTGACGGTAGGGCCGGGGTGGCGCCAGGCAAATTCGGTGCTGACGGTTTTGCCAAAAACCGCCCCGCCCAACTGGCGCACACGCGCCACCACCGCAGCGTCATAGTCCAGTACCTGGTCGGTATAAATGGCCGAGCCGTAGGTGGTGCCCAGCTCGCGCGTGGCGATCAAATCCTTCACGCCCACAGGGATGCCAGCCCATGGGCCTTCGCCGATGCCATCGAGCAATTGCTGCGTGGACGTGCGCGCCACAAAAGCATGCAAAGCGGGCTCTAACTGGTCGGCCAGGTCAATGCATTGCTGCATATAGGCGTGGGGCGACAGCTGTCCGCTGGCAATGGCACGGCTTGCTGCAAACAGGCCTAGGGGGAGTTTTTTCATAAAAAGCTTTATGGAAATGTGGGCCAAACCGAAAGCCGAGGACCGAGCACAAGCAAGGGCCTGATGCCAGTCTGACGGGAGTTGATGCATCTTATTTCAAGCGCGTGGATATTCGCTTGTCGCCGCAGGGTGTTGGAACGGAGTGCCATCGATGGGGGCTTTAGCAAGGGCATTGCCTAGGCCACGCGCTGCCATAATCGCGCCATGGCCCTGCATACCTTGCGCAAATCCACCGCCCTGGCGCGTTGTGTATTGCTGTGGTGGTGCATGGCGCTGGGCGTGGCGGTGGCTGCGCCCTGGGTGCAGCCGGTGCAGCACACGCTGGTGTGCAGCGCCTCGGGCAGTGTGACGGTGCAGGACACGGGGGCGCCTGATACGCCCCTTGCCCAGCATCTCGATTGCGTGCTCTGTCTGGCCGCTGGTGCACCGCCGGTTTCCATCTCGGCTTTGCCGGTGGCCAGCGCCACGCCACTTTTGGGTACGCGCCAAGCCGCAGCGCTTGCGCCGTATCGCCTAAGCGCCGCCCCGCCGCCGGGTCGCGGACCGCCGCTCGTTTAAAGCCGTCCGCTGCGCAGCCTGTGATGGCTGCATTGCGTCATGTTTTAAGCATGCGCCCGGCATTAGTCCTGAACCAGTGTTGTCGATCTAAGCGCCGCCTTGCGCCTGCGCGCCATCGATGATTTTTTCAATCTTAAAAATTATTTACTATGCATTTATTCAAAAACTCTTTAGTGCTGCTTATCAGCGCCCTTTCCTTGGCCAGTATCCCGGCACAATCCCATGTGGTGTTGCAAGATGGCGCCGCTGCCGCCAATAGCAGCTACCGCGCCACGTTTCGGGTTGGCCACGGCTGCGATGCCGAGTCAACTACGGGTATCCGCGTGACGATTCCCGCCGGTTTCAACGGAGCGCAACCCATGCCCAAGTCGGGTTGGACTGCGCGCACCGTCATCGGCACTTTGCCCGTGCCCTATGAAAGCCATGGCAAGAAATACACCGAAGGCGTGCTGGAAATCAGCTGGACCGCCAACAGTGCTGAAAATGCCTTGCCGCATGCTTATTACGACGAATTTGTGCTGCGCGGAACCACTCCGGCCAAGCCAGGCCCCCTATGGTTCAAGGTAGTGCAATCCTGCGCCAAAGGCTCAAACGACTGGGTGGAAGTGCCTGCTAGTGGCACCTCGACCAAAGGCTTGAAGATGCCCGCAGCGTTGCTCGAAGTATTGGACGTACAGGCCGCTGGCGGCCACGCCCATTGATGGTTTGCGCCGAACACTCGCCTGCAATGGTCGGCGCCGCGCTTTTTATTTTTAAGAAAGAATCCGCTATGAACAACAAATCACTTATTCGCACATTTCTGCTTTCCAGCCTGATGGTTTCAAGCGCCTGGGCGCAAAACGTCAGCGTGCAAAGCGCTTGGGCACGTGCCACTGTACAAGGTCAAAAAGCCACCGGTGCCTTTATGACGCTGACGGCCAAAACCGATACCAAGCTGGTGGGCGTCAGCACCAGCGTGGCTGGCGTGGCCGAAGTGCATGAAATGAAGATGGACAACAACGTAATGCAAATGCGCGCGCTGCCTGACGGCTTGCCGCTTCCCGCTGGTAAGGCGGTGGCTTTGCAGCCCGGCGGTTTTCACCTCATGCTGATGGACTTGAAGTTGCCGCTGCAAAAAGACACAACGATTCCCTTGACCTTACGCTTCAAAGACCCCAAGGGTTTGGAAAGCAGTTTGGACATCAAAGTGCCGGTGTCCCAAGTCGCGCCTGCTGGCGCTAAAGTGCAGCATCACGGCGAGCATTGAGCAGGCGCCTTAGCTGGTAGACACGTGCGTGGGCAGCTTCCTAGAGCGCCAAGTGACGGTATACCGCCGTGCATGGGTGTGGCTGCTACTTGGCCTCATGCTGGTGGCGCCGCTGCTACCCGGGCTCATCGCACCGTCGACACGCGCCACCTTAGCCAACTTAGACATATGCAGTAGCAATGGTGCCTTGGGCGCTGGTGAGATTGCGTTTGCCAAACCCGTGCTGGCGGGTGACCATGCGCCTACTTCGGATAGCCACCAGGGCGCTGGAGGGCATTGTCAGTGGTGCTTCGCCTCTTCCCACGCATTTGGTCCGCATACTTTTGCCCAAATAGTTTTTTTTGACACCCTCGCCAAACTGGCACTTCCCGCGTCGTACGGACGGCGACCAGGTTCGGCGGCCGTTCTTGAAGCCGCTTTCCCGCGCGGGCCTCCGACCCTAGCTTGAGCTGACATAGCTGCCTGCCATTGCAGGCGCATCACTTGGATGCTTGCTCGGGACGCTTTTGCCCCGCGCTGTGACATCTATTTCGAATCCCTTATTGAGTAAATATTCATGCAACATCGATTAATTCCGGTGGCTATAGCCATCGGCCTCTCTACATCCCTGGGTGCTGGGGCACAACCAATTTCCACAGACCCTTCGCAAGAGCAAGCGCCAGTGAAATCTTTGGGCATAGTCACCGTTTTCGGCGGCCGCCCCAGTTCCTTGCCTACGCAAATTCCCACTACCATCGAAGGTATTACCCGCACGCAAATGGAGCAAACTATTAACGCGACAGACAGCGAAGACGTGCTCAAGTACTTTCCCAGCCTGGTCGTGCGGCGGCGTTATATCGGCGACTACAACCATGCAGTGCTTTCCAGTCGGGCTTCCGGTACCGGCAATAGTGCGCGCTCGGCCGTCTATGCCGATGGCATTTTGTTGTCCAACTATTTAGGCAATGGCGCCACGTATGCGCCGCGTTGGGGCATGGTCACGCCTGAAGAGATCGAGCGCGCAGACGTGATGTATGGCCCCTTTTCCGCAGCCTACCCCGGCAATTCGGTGGGTGCGGTGGTGGACTATGTCACCCGAATGCCCAAGCAGTTCGAAGGGCACGCAAAAATCGTGGTCTCGCAGCAAAACTTTGACTTGTATAACACGCACGAGACCGACTTTGCCACTCAGGCCAGTGCCTCGTTAGGCAGCAAGAGCGGCGACTGGGCGTGGTGGGTGAACATCAACCGCACCGATAGCCAGGGCCAACCGCTGGTGCTTGCGACCAGATCCTTCACGGTCGATCCGACCAAGAGCAGCAATAATGGCGCGGTGTATGGCTTGGATAAAACCAATACGCCTTGGTACATCCTAGGCACCAATACCCAGTACCACACGGTGCAAGAGCACGCCAAACTCAAATTGGCCTATGACTTGTCCCCCGCCGTACGCGCAAGTTACACGCTGGCTAATTGGAGAAACACCTCCGACGGTACGGCCAAAAGCTACCTGACAGACACGGCCAATCCTTATGGTGGCAATCATGTCATCAGCGGGCAGACCTTCTCCGCCAACGGCTTGTTCAATGCCACCAAAGAGCGCTTAGACCATTGGATGCACGGCCTGTCAGTCAAGAGCAATACCAAGGGCCGGTGGGATTGGGAGCTGGCTGCTAGTTTGGTGGACTACGGCACTGACCAGGCCCGCCAGTCTTCTATCAACAGCGCCGCCAATCTCAACGGCACCATGGTCAACGGGAATGCCGCCACATTGACCGACCAAAAGGGCACGGGCTGGACCACGCTGGCGGCCAAAGGCATCTGGCGCCCACAAGGCCTGCAGGGCGCGCACCTGGTGGATTTTGGTGTCCAGCAAGATAACTACCAACTGCGTGTCCTGAAGTCCAACCTGAGTGCTACTGACAGCTGGTTTACCAGCGGCGCGGCCAGTTTAAGCTCAGACGTAGGCGGGCAAAGCAAGCTGCAAAGTATTTACGCGCAGGACGCTTGGACGTTTGCGACAGACTGGAAAACTGTACTGGGCTTGCGGCTGGAAAATTGGAGTGCATCGGATGGCTATGCCAAGACTGCTGCGGCCACCGACCGTTATGCCGAGCGCAAGGAGTTTTTCGCATCGCCCAAAGCTGCATTGGCTTACCAATGGTCAGAAGATACGGTGCTCAAAGGCTCGCTTGGGCGAGCGGTTCGTATGCCAACCGTGTCTGAACTCTACGGCGCTACCGCGAGCAAATGCGCGGACATCAACCCCGCCAAGAAAATTGTCACCGGCGCCTGTACCAGCGGGCAGACGTGGTTGAACGACCCCAATCTGCGACCGGAAAAATCCTGGACAACAGAGCTCACATTGGAAAAGGAACTGGGTAATGGGCTCTTGCGGCTGACCTATTTCAATGAGGATGTGACAGACTCGCTTTACTCGCAAGTGGCGGGCCTCAAGACCGACAACACCCCTGTCAACATGGTGCAAAACATTGACGCCATCAGCACGCATGGCCTAGAGATTGCGTTTCAGGGAGAGAACCTTATCACCCAAGGCCTGGACCTGTCGGGCAGTGTGACCTATGCCGACTCGCGCATCAAAGCGAACAGCTCCTACGTGTCCACACCTGGCGACACCATTAACAAATTGCAGCCCCGTGTACCGCAGTGGCGTGCCAGTGCGCTAGCCAATTACCACTGGAGCCCCCAACTGAGTACCTCCTTGGGCTTGCGTTACAGCTCCGACCAGTTCAGTAGCTTGAACAACACGGATATCAATGGCTTTGCTTACACCGCAGCTAGCCGATTTACCGTGCTGGACCTACGGGTGCGCTATGCCATCCAGCCCAAACTGGTAGCCGCCTTTGGCGTTGACAACCTGACCAATCAAGAGTACTGGAACTTCCACCCCTATCCGGGGCGCACCTTGGTTGCAGAGCTGAAATACGACCTGTAGGTCTTGCAAATCGGGCGCTTGGCTAGGAAGTGGCCAGCGCCTGGTCAAACACTTGGTCGAGTGTCGTCCGCCATAGCACTTTGTCTGCTTCAGCCGCAAAGCTAGCGTCAATACTGTTACGCGCCAGTTGCCAAGCATCCTGCCCGCTCAGTTGCGGCAGAGCAGCAAACACGGCTTCAAAATTGGTAAGCAGGTAGCCACCAAAATAGGCCGGGTCATCCGAGTTGATGGTGATGCACAAACCCGCGTGCAGCAGCGCGGCCAGGTTGTGCTCTTGCATGGTGTTGAACACGCAGAGTTTCACGTTAGACAGCGGGCACACGGTTAGTGGCATGTGGCTGGCGGCCAGGCGGCGCACCAGCGCCGGGTCGTCGCTACAGCGCACGCCGTGGTCTATGCGCTCTACCTGCAACACATCAAGCGCGCTTTCGATATAAGCCGGTGGCCCTTCTTCCCCCGCATGGGCCACGATACGCAAGCCCAGCGCACGGCATTTTGCAAACACGCGGGCAAATTTCTCCGGTGGGTTGCCGCGTTCGCCGGAGTCCAGGCCTATGCCGATAAAGTGTTTTCGGTAAGGCAAGGCGGCTTCTAAAGTATCGAAGGCGGACTCCTCGGATAAGTGCCGCAAAAAACACAAGATCAGGCTGGCGCTGATTTCATACTGAACCTTGGCATCCGCGCAGGCGCGGGCCAGGCCTTCAATGACTGCGCCCATAGGCACGCCGCGTTCGGTATGGGTTTGCGGATCGAAAAATAATTCAGCGTGCACGATGTGGTCGGCATGCGCGCGCGCAAAGTAGGCCATGGCCATACGATAAAAATCGTCTTCCTCTATCAGCACCGAAGCACCGGCGTAGTACAAATCTAAAAAGCTTTGCAAGTCGGTAAACGCGTAGGCTGCGCGCAAAGCCTCCACGTTGGGGTAGCTGAGCGCGATGCTATTTTTTTCGGCCAGGGCGAATATCAACTCTGGCTCTAAAGAGCCTTCGATATGGATATGCAACTCGGCTTTGGGCATGCGCGCCAGCAAGGCGGGCAGGTGGTCGCGGGCGATCGTGGCGTAGGTCATTGTGAGGGGCTCCCGTAAAGCGTTCAGGCCAATGGTGGCAAAGCCGCTTCCATGGCTTGCAGCTCTTGCAGTGGCGGTATGGTGGCCAGCATCTGCGGGTCCAGCATATCCCAGACGATGCCGCAACGTGGCTTGTGCGGGTTGGTCACCTCGATGGTGCGCGTGGGCGTAAAAATCGCGTCGGCCACAGTGTCAAAAATCTCGGGGTACAAAGTCTCTTGCAGCACCTGGCAGTCGTGCACCAGCGCTGCCGTGGGCGTTTGCGCATTGATCACGCCAATGCGGTAAAGCATGCCCCATTCGGCATCAAAAAAGCCATGGCCTTTGCCAAAGCGCACGCCGTGTTCGTTGATCGCGCCGGTGCCGGTAATCATGTAGTCAAGACGCGGCAGCTCGGCGCGAATTTGCGCCAGCGTCATGTGCCGTCCGTGGCGCTCCATGCCGTCTAGCGTCGCCGCATACAGCAAGCGGTCTTGGGGGATGGTGGTCGGGTCTAGCAGCCAAAAGCCCCGGCGGATGGAATAGGTGGTCATCAAGATGCGCTTGCCTTCACACAAAGTGCGGTAGCGCAGCTCTTCGATGCAGTTGTCTGGCGTGATGAAAATGCACTCGGACTGTTGGTAAAAGCGGTGCGCCATCAAGCGATCGGTGGCGGCGCTGCTGCCTACAAAGTCGGTGATGAATTCGCCGAAATCAAAATGAAAACGGCTGTCGGCAAAGGCTACTTCGCGCAGCGCTGCAAACACGCGCTCGCGTACCGTGTGTTTATGGTCGGTGTGTTCCATAGGCTTCTTTCAGGTAATCAAAAAAAGGGGCTGCGCACTCAGGCCGCAGGCGCCATGGCGTAGCGTTGCAGCACATAGCGCTCCAGCACCACGACCAGGCTGTTAAGCGCCACGGCGATGAGGATGGCCACCACCGCAACGCTCCAGATCATTCCGAAATCGAGTACGCCGCGCGACACATTGAGCAAGTTGCCAATGCCAGTGCCAGTGGCCAGCCATTCGGCAATCATCACGCCCAAAAACGCGCGCGGTGCCGCCAAGCGCGCAGCCGCGCACAAATAGGGCAAGGCCCAGGGCAGCGCAATTAGGCGCAGTTGCCGCCAGCGCCCGGCGCCATAGACGCGCACAAAATCCGTCGCGCTGCTAGGCACCAGCGCCAGGCCTTGGGCAATCGTCACAAAGGCCGGAAAAAAAGTCACCGATATGGTGATCACCAAGATGCTGACCGTGCCACGCCCAAACACCAGCACCACCAAAGGCGTCAGTGCCACCAGCGGCATGGACTGGCTGACCAGCGCCACCGGCATCAGGCTATGGCCCAGCGCTTTATAGACCGTGGTGCCCACCGCCAGCAGTAGCGCCACCGCCAGCCCGGCCAACATGCCCAGCACGGTGTAGGGCAAGGTTTGCGACAGCGCATCTAGCAGCGCCTCGCGGTTTTCGCCGGCCTTGTCCACACTAAACAAATGCTCCAGTACGCCCACCGGTCCGCGCAGCACGATGTCGGACACGCCCAGCAACGTGAATAGCGCAATGACGCCGTACCAAAGCACAAAAGGCATAGCCAGCGTGCCCAGGCGCATGGCCCAGCGCGTGGCGGCGCTTTCGGTATCCAAGCCCGCCTGAAAACCCAGCGGTGTGCTGGCGCTTTGCGTGTTGCCCGCAAAGCGCGCGGCGATCAGGCCCGCGCAGCCATAGGCGATGCCGCTGATCGCGGTGGCTGTGAGGCCAATGCCCCATAAACGCTCCGGGTTGGCGCGGCCCAGCGAGCCAATTAAATACGTGCCCAGCCCGGCGTTGCCACCACTGCCAAACTCGGCCAGCAGCGAACCCAGCACCGCAGCCGGTGCGGCCACCCGCAAACCGGCTAGCAGCGTCGGCAAGCCGCTGCGCAAACGGATGCGGCGCAGCACTTGCGCGTCACTGCCGCCATACACGCGCACCAGATCCACCAAGCGCGCATCCACTTGCGTCAGGCCCAGCACCGTGGCCACCATGGTCGGGTAATACACCGACAGCGCCGCCAGCACCACGCGCGGCGTATCGCCTTGCAAAGCGATCACCAAAATCGGCACCAGCGCAATCGCTGGCATGGCAAAAAGGGTGACGTTGACGCCGGCCATCAAGCGCCCGGCGGGGCGCCACCAGGCAAACCACATGCCCATCAGCACCGCCACCGTATTGCCGATCACAAAACCCGCAAACGCGGTCTTGAGCGTGCCCCATATATGCGGTGGATAGTCGCCCCGGTCTTGCCACCATTGGCGCAAGATGCCGCTAGGCGCAGGCAGTGCGCCCTGGCCCACCCATTGGGCCTGGCCCGCCACTTCCCATAGCAGCAGCATCAGCAGCAAGCCGGGCAAAGCGGCGCGGTGGCGGTTTGGGGTATCCATACACTGTGCGCTAAGCGCTGCCGTACAAAATACCGGAGACTTGCTGCTCTAGCGCGCGAAACTCGGGGCTGTTAAATAAGTCCACTTTGCGCGGCCTGTCAAACGGCACTTCCACGATCTGCGCAATCCGCCCGGGCTGGCTTTGCATCACCGCCACACGGTCGGCCAAAAACAAGGCTTCGTCGATGCCATGCGTCACCAGCAGCGTCGTGGTGGGCCGCTCCAGCCAAATGCGTTGCAGCTCCAGGTTCATGCTGCGGCGCAAAATTTGGTCTAGCGCGCCAAAAGGCTCGTCCAGCAAAAGCACTTCGGGCTGGGTGACCAGCGCCCGTGCTATCGCCACCCGTTGGCGCATACCGCCGGATAGTTGCGAAGGCAGTGCGCCCTCAAAACCTTTCAGGCCCACCAGCTCCACCAGGCTGCGGATGCGCGCCATGTCCACCGGTGCGCCGGTGACATCCAGCGGCAAGCGCACGTTGTCCACCACCGAGCGCCAGGGCAAGAGCGCCGCGTCTTGAAACGCAATACCCAGCGCGCCGCGTTGTTGCAAAGCCAGCGGTGTTTCCTCGCCGATGCGCACCGTGCCGCCATCGGGCTGCTCCAAGCCAGCCACCAGGCGCAGCAAGGTGGACTTGCCGCAGCCCGAAGGCCCGATCAGCGCGGTAAACGAGCCACTGGGGCAGTGCAAAGAAACATCCTCCAGCGCCACCAAAGGCGCAGCGCCGGAGACTGCGAACACGCGCCCGACCTGGGCTATGCGCAGTTCGCTGTTAGGCATCAGATTTCTTTGAGCAAGCTGGTGTCAAAGTGCGATTTGTCGGCCTTCACATCGACCGCGTTGAGCGCGGCAATGCAGTTGGCGATCGACGCATCGCTCATGGCAAATATGCCACCCGCATTCACCATCAAAGCCTTTTGCGCTTCGTTGAAGAACAACTCGTTTTCCACGCTGCGGCCCGTGCCTTTGAACCAGGTATCTTTGAACTTGGGCGGATAGGCTTTGGTGTCTTTGAAGTTCTCGTCCCAGCCTTTGCGGCTGGCGCGCATAAAGGCCACGATGTCTTTGCGGCGGGTCTTGAGGGTCTCTTGCGTGACTACCACCACGTCGTTAAACAGCGGCAGTTTGAAGTCCGCCAGCAGGAAGCTGGTGGCGTCTTTGCCCATGCTCTTGATGGTGAAAGGCACGTTGGTGGTGAAGTCCAGCGAACCGTCGATTTCGCCTTTGATCAGCGGCGTCGGGTCGTAGGCATAAGGTACGATTTTGACCTTGGCTTTGTCGATGCCATTGAGCTTGAGCATGGCCTCGACCGTCAGGCGGTTGACCGGCGGCACGGCAATGGTTTTACCGATCAGGTCTTGCGGTGTTTTGAGGGGCTTGGAGGCCAGGCTGACGATGCCCACCGGGTTCTTTTGGTATTGCGCGCCGATGATGACCAGCGGTGCTTTTTGGTCGGTGATGGCCTTTATAGCGGTCTCTACGGTAGTGAGGCACACATCGGCTTTTTTGGACAAAAGCGAGGCCTCGGGGATCACGTCCGGGCCGCCGGACAAATACGTCAGGTCCAGGCCTTCGGCTTTGTAAAAACCTTTGTCCATAGCAATAAAGTAGCCCATGAACTCGGCGTCGTTCACCCATGCGGCTTGCAGGGTGAGTTTGGCAGCGCTTTGGCTCCAGGCGCCCATGGGCGCGATAGATGCCAAAGCGGCGGAGGTGGCAAGAAACTGGCGGCGTGATGCTTTCATGGTGTCATCCTTTGAAGGTGAAAAGTTAAAAAAACAAGGGGCGGGGAAATCGTAATAGCTTGCAAATAAAAATGGGCTTTTAAGCCAGGCCGATGATGCGCCGTAACTCGGCCAAAGCCGGTATGGCGTGCACTTGTTCGGGGGTGATGTCTTTCCAGTTCAGGCCGCGCGGGCGCTGGGTTTCGCGCGCCACTTGCAGGCTGCGCGTGGGGGTGCATATCCAGTCCACCAGCACGTCATCGGGGCTGGGGTAGAGCTTTTTGTCCAGTACTTGCACATCGTGCACCACGGTGACCAGCGGGGTCAGGTTGTCCACCAAGCCCATGTCGCTAAAGATGCGCCACTCCAGATCAAAAAAACCATGGCCGCGCCCAAAGCGCACACCCGAAGTAGCTACCGCCGAGGCGCCCGTCGCCACAAAATCAATAGCGCCTAGATCGGCCAGTGCGTTGAGCGAGAGCGGCTCGCCAAAATGCGCCAGCCCGTCGGGCCAGGCGCCATAGAGCTCGTGGCCCTTGGGCACTGCGCCTGGGCGCAGCAGGTAAAAGCCGCTGGCCATGTTGTAGCTGGACACCACCAGGCTCACGCCGCGCGCCAGCAGGCGCTGGCGCAGCCCGGTCAAGCTGTTGTCCGGCGTCACAAACACATGGCGCGCCGCATCAAAGCCGGGCAACGCCCACAAACGGTCGATGGCCGCGTCCGAGCCGCTGAAGTCGGGGATGAACTCTGAAAACCGCAAATGAAAACGCGAGTCTGGCAGCGCCACGGCGCGCAGGCCGTCCCACAGTTGTTCACGGGCAAAAGCGGAAGCGGCCAATCGGTTTCCTTGTGCGCGGGTTGAGGCAAATTCGGGGCTTTCGGCCCGGCCTGATCGCAGCGCATCAAGCGGCCGCGAGGCTGGAACCGTTGTTTCAGTTAATCATAGTATCATGGAATGATTGTTTCAACCACCGCCTTTTGGCCCATGACCACCCGCCTGACGCTGGCTATCCAAGAGCACTTTGAGCAGCTCTCGCCCAGCGAGCGCAAGCTGGCCAAGCTGTTGCTGGAGCGCGCGGACGACATGCTCACTTACTCGGCCACCGAGCTAGCGGCCATGGCCGATGTGTCCAAGGCCACGGCAGCGCGTCTGTTTCGCAGCCTGGGCTATGCCGATTTCAATGAAGTGCGCCTGCAAGCGCGCGAAGAGCGCAACCTGGCCCCGCCGTTTCAGGCGCCGCGCCCGGATGGCGCAGCGGCGCCGGTGCGCAGCCATAGCATTAGCGCGCATTTGCACACTGAGTCCGAAAGCCTGGCGCGCACCTTCGAGTCGCTGCGCAGCGACACCTTGCTCGCCGCCGCCAGCTTGCTCGCCAAAGCGCCCAAAGTCTGGCTGCTGGGGCTGGGTATGGACGAGGGCTTGGCGCGTTTTGTGCGCCCGCAACTGGCGCGCATCCGGCCCGAGGTGTATGCGCTAGGCATGCAAAGCGGCGTTTGGGCCGAAGACCTGGCCATGGCCGGCCCGCGTGATGCGCTGCTGCTGATCATGACGCAGCCGCGCGACAGCGCCATGGATCGCCTGGCCACACACGCCGGGACCACCCGCGTGCAAACCGTGGCCGTGGTCGATGTACGCCACAGCGCCTGGGCGCAGCGCTTTGCCAGCGTGGTGCTGCCCTGCTACAGCAGCAGCACCGACCACGCCTTCTCGGCCATGGCCGCTGCCAGCATGCTGCAACTGCTCAGCCACCACGTCGCCATGCGCCTGGGCAAGCGCGCCCAGCAACGCCAACAACTGGTGGACGATATTGCGCAGGAGCTGGGGGGCGATTAGCGCGGCTTGCCTGCCCGCCTGGGGCCCGGACTGTCACTTATTGCATCGCCGGGGCCGTCGGTACCTGGCGCGGCTTTCAGCTGCCCCCATGGCCCCGATGGTGTGAAGGAGTCCTGTTGGCGGCGATCCAAAAATGTCATAACATACAAACATTCTGTTCGGAGGTCGCCCATGACTGTGCAAACCTATTCCAGCCGCGACTTCACCCGCGACGTCAGCGCCGCCAAGCGCGCGGCGGCCCATGGCCCGGTGCTGATTACCGATCGCGGGCGCCCGGCCTACGCTTTGTTGTCTATCCAAGACTATTACGCGCTCAGCGGAGCGCAACAAGACAGCCTGCTCGATGTCATGGACGCCATTCCCGGCGGCGTGGGCATTGAATTTGACCCGCCCAAAGCGCACATTGCGCTGCCCGTGGCGGACCTTGGCTAGCGCGCCATGTATTTACTCGACACTAACGTGATTTCTGAACTGCGCCAGGGCAAGCCCCACCAGTCCGCCGCAGTGCGGGTTTGGGCGGCGGGCGTGCCAGCCGGGCAGTTGTATCTGTCGGCAATTAGCGTTCTGGAGTTGGAAAAAGGTGTGATGTTGCTGGAGCGCCGCACACCCCCGCAGGGCAGCGCATTGCGCGCTTGGTTGGGCGCCACGGTGCGCGCATTTGAAGGGCGCGTCCTGCCTTTTACCGGCAACACCGCCGCACTCTGCGCCGCGTTGCACATTCCCGACCCTCGCCCCGAACGCGACGCCATGATCGCGGCCAGCGCCTTGGAACACCGCATGACGCTAGTCACCCGCAACACCAGCGACTTTGCCAACATGGGCCTGCAAGTGCTGGACCCGTTTGCCGGGTGAATTAGCTGCTTATTGCAAGTCAGCAAGCAACTTCTTTAGGTGCAGATGCATTTGTGGCAACTCTCGATTTGCCACTTGCCAGACCAGTTCATAGTCAATGCTAGCGTAGCCATGGATCACCCGGTTTCGCATGTAATAAACCGCTTCCCATGGAACTTCTGTGTGCGTGGCGGCAAATTCCGGGAATTTTTTGATAACCAGGTGCGCCGCCTCACCGATGATTTCCAAGTTACGCACTATGCCGTCTTGCAGCAAGCGAGTGCAAAGAAATTGCGCTTCAGTGACGTCTTCCAAATACTCCGCAACCTGTTCAATGGCCTGTGTCATGTGACGCACATAGTCATTTAGCTTGAACTGCGGCAAATCACTCATACCGGCTGCGCAAGCGCTAGAACATCTCCCCTAAACGAAAGCGGCAAAGCCCTCGGGGTTAGTACATCAACGTGTATGCCTAGCTCGGATTCCAGTCGCATTTGCAGTTTGGCAATGTCCAATAGCGAGGTCCGGGGAGAAGGGTCCACCAGAATATCCAAGTCGCTGGATTCAGAATCCTCTTCGCGTAGCACAGATCCGAATACGCGCGGATTGGAAACTCCATGCTCCAGCGCCAGCGCGCGGATTCGCTCTCGGCTGCGGGCTAAAACGGCAGATGGTTTCATGAAGCTACCTCGGTCGATACGTCCTGGGCAATTCTATGGTGTGAGACCGCGCCTCACTTCAGCGTCGGGTCCGCTAACGCCTTCCCCGGTTTGCAAAAAACGAATTAGTCTATTGCGCCACGTCGTTTTCAAGCACCAGTCGCACGTAGCGGGTGTAGGGAATGCCTTTGGCTTTGGCCTTTACCTTCAAAGCATCGAGCAAATTCTGGGGCAAGCGCAAGTTGAGTGCGGCGGCCTTGGGCTCGAACTCAAAGCGGGTCGGCTTAAAGTCCGACAAGTCGTAGTGCGAAAGGTCTGCTTCACTAACGAAATGCTGCGCCTGAGCATCATTGGTCAGCGACGGCAACGGTTTAAGTTTGGTTTTCATAGTGATCAATCTCTTTCTGATGCATGTAGCGGGCACTAATGGGGCGGAGCAATTTTTGGCCATCGCGCTCGCGCAACATGAACACCATAAATACGTAGCGCCCTGTCGCCGTGCGTCCAATCGCCCGCATGCGCGGCTCATCGGGGTGCGGGTCGGGCATCACGGCGGGTGTGCTTGTCAGCACCTGCTCGATTTCTTCGCGCGAGACACCATGCTGGCCGCACTTCGGCCAGTTACCGCTGTCCCAGTCAAACCCCCTGATTTGCATCGCGCCATGGTACACGTTTGTATACACATTTTCCAGTACGCTCGCACCGCGCCGTGGAGTGGCTCTACCCTACTTCAAGCTCGGGTCCGCCAGCACTTTGCCCGGCTTAGGCAAGCCCGTAGGGCCGATGTGCGAAACATGCGCCTCCACTTTTTGCACCCCGTTTTTATCCAACTCCATGCGCAAGGCCCAGCCGATGTAGTTGATGGGTAGCGGAAAGCCGTCGAACACAAAATTGCCCAGGCTGTAAAAAATCGGTTTGCCTTTGTAGCGCTCTGTGTCTTGCAACTGGTGCGGGTGGCCGCCTATCACGGCGTCGGCGCCGGCGTCGATCATCAGCCGGGCGAGTTGGCGCTGGCGGTCGTTGGCGATGGGGTCTTCCCAGCCCCAGTGCATGACTGGAATCACCACATCGGCTTTGTGAATGGTGCGTGCGGCGCGGATGTCGCGCAGCACTTGCGAATCTTCGCTCCACGCCACGCCAGGGCGGTCGGTGTCGGCTTCAAAGCTGCGCGGCTGAAACTCGTTGTAGCCCAAGATAGCCACGCGCACGCCTTTGCGCTCGATGATCCAGGGCGTGTGCGCCTCAGACAGGTTCATGCCGCCGCCATAGACGCCGATCTTGTTGTGCTTGAGCAAGCCGAGCATTTGCGCAAACGCTTCGTGGCCGTAGTCGCCCGAATGGTTGTTGGCCAGGCCCACAGCGTCAAAGTGGCGCTTGATGTACTTCAAGGCGCGCGGATGCACGCGAAAAACATTGGGCTTGTCGTCCTCTGGGCTGCCGGTGGTGGCGACCACGCATTCCAGGTTGCCGATACGAATATCGGCCCCCGCAAACAAACGGGCAAAGCCAGCAAAAGGGTCTTGCCCTTTGCGCATGGCGTCCATGGGGCCGTCTTCCAGCATGATGTCTCCCACCACGACCAAAGAGAGTGGCCCGGCAGTGTCCGGCCTGCGCGCACTTACGTTGGCCTGCTTATTGGAAGTGTGGTGCGCTTTGTCTTTGTGCTTTTTCGCAGCGGGTACGTGGGCGGGCTTGGCGGTGGCTTGGGTCGGGCTGGTTTCTGCCGCGAACAAGGGCTGTGCCATACAGGCCAGCAGCAAGAGGCCATATGCGAGCGCTGCAAAAAGTGCGCGCGCCTTCATTGCGCTCGTGGCCAGCGCGGCGCTATGCGAGCGGCGCATCATGGCGCCACCTCGGCCAGGGCGCATTGGTATTGAAGCTCTTTGCCCAGCAGCGGCGAGTATAAAGACACCCGGCCCGTCAGCGCATCAGGCTGGGGCGCCGTCTGCGCCACCGGTTGCAAAAAGCGGGTGTGCTGCATGACCATGGGCTGGCGGCGCGTGTTGTAGTACACGTACAAATTAATACTCTCTAGGCCCGATGCGCCCCCGGCGTCCGGCCCGGCAGCGAGCAAGATGGCCTTGAAGCGAAAGCGGTTGCCAATGGGCACCGCAGGCGTGGTGTAAGGATCTGTCACCACGCCAAAGGTTTTGTGGTGGGTCTCGGAGTTCACGTCAAAGCTGCACTGCAATTGCGGCGCGGCCTGTGCGGCAAGCGGGCAGGCCAGCAGCGCCAGGCCTAGCAGGGCGGCGGCGGTTGGCAGTGACCGCTGCGGTTTATTTTTTGGGAAGGATTGAAGGGCCATGGGGCGCGGGGTGGAAATGGCGACGGGGCGAGTGTATGCGGGGCATTAATCGCCGGTGCGGCATCCAGGCGCTTTGCACACGCCGAATTTTTGCAGGTTCAATGCGCCGCTCTGCCAGCGGCATAGGCCAGAGGGACGCTAGCAAAAGCGCGTACTTTTTGGCCTTACAATTGCTTCAAGTATTGTTTCACATATCGACACATAAATCGTTTCAATGACACGCCATGGATGACCGCTCCGCCCCCATACGCGATGCCTTAGCCGCCGGCCCGGTGGCCAGTGAAGCGCTGCGCGTGCGCCTCCAGGTTTCGCGGGCTACGCTCACGCGGGCGATCGGGAGCATGGCAGGCGACATCGTCCGCATTGGTGCGGCGCGCGCCACCCGCTATGCACTTCGGGACCGGTTTCGGCCCTTGCCCGATATTGCGGTCTACCGGGTCAGCGCCACCGGCCAAATCGTTGCACTGGGCACCTTGTACCCGGTGCGGCCCGATGGGTTTGTCATGGTGCAGACCGATGGCGTCAGCACGCACTACGAAGGCCTGCCCTGGTGGCTGAACGACATGCGGCCACAGGGCTTTTTGGGGCGGGCCTATGCCCACCGCCATGCGCCCAGCCTGGGCCTGCCCGCCGACGTGCGGCACTGGAGCGACACCGATGCGCTGCGCGCCTTGCTGGCCAGCGGCGCCGACCCGGTGGGCAATCTGCTGCTGGGCGAGCTGGCCCGCGACCACTTTGTCAACGCCCCCACGCCCCAAGCCTGCGCCCCCGCAGACTACCCGCGCTTGGCCGCGAAAGCGATCAGCGCCGATGCGACCTGGTCGTCCGCCGGAGGCGAGCAGCCCAAGTTTTGCGCCCTGAGCGCGACGGGGCATGTGCTGGTCAAGTTCACGGCGGCAGAGGTCAGCCCGGTCAGCACCCGCTGGCGCGACCTGCTGGTGGCCGAACACTTGGCCCTAGAGACGCTGCACGGCGCGGGCATTGCGGCAGCGCGCTCGCGGCTGCTGGACGTGGGCACGCAGCGCTTTTTAGCGCTAGAGCGCTTTGACCGCGTGGGCCTGCATGGCCGACGCGCATTGATATCGCTGGCCTCATTGGACGGCGAGTTTGTGGGCAATGCCCTGGCGCCCTGGCCCGTCATTACCGCGCAGTTGGCGCAATGTGGCGTCATCACGCCAGAGGCCCACGCCAGAGCAGCGCTGCTGTTTGCATTTGGCACGCTGATTGGCAACACCGATATGCATGCGGGCAATTTGTCTTTTGTCAGCGACAGCGGCCAACCCTACGCCCCAAGCCCCGCTTACGACATGCTGCCCATGGCCTTTAGCCCCACCAGCGGCGGCGTATTACGCGACAGCCTAAGCGCCGCCAATTTGCACAGCGCGGTGCACGGTGCAACATGGCGCGGGGCACTTGACCTGGCCCGCGCCTATGTGCACCGCTTGTCTGAAGACGATCAATTAAGCCCTTCGTTTAAGCCCTGCGTGCAGGCATTGGACGAGATGCAGCTTGGGGCTGCGCAAAAGATGGCTAGGTTGGACTGAAAGGACGGCGGATTAGGCGCGGGAAATTGCTGCTGAGCGGCCGTGACGCGGGCCATTAAAGCTGTGACGGTAAGTTCACGAAAAGGCGTTGTCGCCTACCGACAAAAACGAATCAACGCCTTGCCTCTGTGCTATCCTTTTCAAATCGGTACAGCCCTTGACCGATTGAAAAATATTGAAGGGCAAACCCGGTGAAAGCCGGCGACGCAAAGCCACCGAACTAAAGCGCCAACCATTGGCGCAATGTCAGCGGGGTTGCTAGATTGGAGAGGCACAGAATGCCTTTCGTACTTTTCTCTGCACTTCCTAAATTGCAGTTAGAGAACCTACTTGCGCGTAATACAAAACTTCACAGCAAAGGCAAATCAATGACAAGCGACATGCCAACAGACTCCCTTAACCGAGGCCCCTACTTGGATGGCCTACTAACGCTCATCACCCGGTTGGACAAAGGGGTGATAGCTATCGACGGCGAATGGGGAGTAGGCAAAACGTGGGCAGGGAAAAATTTGAAGCAAAAGCTAGACCAAAAACAACAAATGAAGACAATCTGGCTCGATGTGTTCGAGGCCGACTGGAGCGACGATCCTGCTGTATCACTCATAGCCGCAATCGCCGCGAAATTGGACCCTGAGCCATCACAAACATTTATAGAGAAAGTTGCACCAGTGCTTGCAGCAATCCTGCCGTTAGCTGCAAAGGCGGTCATCAACGCTGCTGCTAATTACGCGGGAATGGGTGAAGAAATTACCAAAGAAGCGGCAGATGCGGGCAAAACGGAGACACAAAAATACATTCAAAAACACCTTGAGGCGTCCAGAGAGAAACAAAAAAATTTAGGCCATCTAAAGGACTTACTTAACAAAACTATTTCCGAAAACGGAGGTAAGCTGGTTATTTTTGTAGATGAGTTAGACCGCTGTTCACCTGGCTTTGCCGTGAGATTTCTGGAGCGATTGAAACACCTCTTCGATTTAGATAGTGTTATCTACATCCTCCTTTGGAATCGGGAGCAAGTTCAAAAAACGATCGAAGTGTTTTACGGGGTAGGGTCGAGCGGGCAAATGTATTTAGACAAATTCATCGACTATCCATTACACATCCCTGTTAGTCAAAATAACAATCGGGACAAATCCCCAATGGAAGATTTCATTTCCGCCATTATTCCCATAGTCGATGGGAGAACCAGGCAGCCCCACGACTCAGGCAGACTTAATGAAAACGTGTATTGCCTGGCGTTGATTGCCCACATACTCGGCCTTACCGCAAGAGAAACTAAGCGCCTTGCTGCCTGGTGGGTGATGTCACCTAACAGGGCATTTCCGGTACTTGACACGTGGCTGTTGGGGCTTAAAGTCAAGCATCCAGATATTTTTGCTGGCCTTAGAAAAGGCAATCAACGCTCACATGAGCGAGCGCGCGATATTTTGGAGCAATGGCAGAGCCAGGAAAAAGAAAAGCCAGATGCGACGCTGGCGCTTATTCAATTGCATATGCAGTTTGCAAATAGTAATTTTGAGAACTTTCCAGTAGATCTTCTGGAGTACGTCACGTCCTCCTCCGGTAGATTTGCGCAAGCCATCAAATCATCGCTTCGTCGGGTGGAATTTGAATTTGGATAAGACGAGAGCCGTCTACAGTTGACTTTCGGCTGGCATTAAAGGCACATTTTTATCGTGCGCTAGGTAAGCATTGCGCTGCTGAAAATGCTTCTATCTCGGGTGTCCGGGCAAACCCCATTTGTCCCCTTCATGGTCTTCTGTGATACGTTGAATGCAGACAACTAAATGGAAATCAGGTCATCGCTACTTTGCTTCCGTTCACCTTGGAAATCGAGCGGCGACTCGATTTTTTGGCGTGGCGCAACGGGCTGACAAAGGCCTTCGTCGCGCACGAAATTATTGAGCAAGGCATGGAGGAGAAGAAGCGCTATTGCCTGACGCGCTGCGGCTGGTGCGCAAAGGGCAGTCTGCGTTTCATCACAATTAAGGGAAATAGAGAAACTTTTCCCCCCCCCGTTCACATTGCAGCAAGACCAGATTAAGACTATATTCAGTCTAATCATTTACAAGTCAAATTACCATGCACTTTTCCACCCAAGTCAAACCCATCAGTTACTTGAAGGCCAACGCTGCTGAAGTGCTGGCCCAGCTAACTGCAAATCGCGAACCCTTGCTGATTACCCAAAATGGCGAGGCCAAGGCGGTGTTGCAAGATGTGGCGTCTTATGAGCAAGCCCAAGAGACGCTGGCGCTGCTCAAGGTACTCGCCCTAGGCAACCAAGATTTGGCTGCGGGCCGGGTCAAGCCGGTGGCGCAGGTGCTCACCCGATTGCGCGCCAAGCGCGCTGCGGCCTGATGGCCAGCAAAGCAAAGCAATACCAAGTCCTGCTCACCCAAGGCGCCGAGCAAGACTTAGAGGCCTTGTACGACTACATCGCTGAGTTTGATAGCCAAGCCAACGCCAATTCGGTGCTGGACCGCCTGGGCCGCGTTGTGTCAGATTTGGCGCACTTCCCAGAGCGAGGCAGTTACCCCAAGGAATTGCTGGCCTTGGGAATCAAGGAGTACCGGCAAACGAGCTTCAAGCCCTATCGCGTGATTTACCGGGTTCTGGACCGCCAGGTGCTGGTTTACCTCATCGTAGATGGCCGGCGCGATATGCAGTCGCTCCTGTCGCGCCGCCTGCTTGCCGGATAAGTCCTTGTCCCCACCGCACATCACCCTCCTAGGCGGCATCAATCTGGATGTCTCCGTTCATGCGCACAGCGCGCTGCGCGCAGGCGATTCCAATCCCGGCCAGGTGCAGTGCAGCCCTGGCGGGGTGGCGCGCAATGTGGCGGAAAACTTGGTGCGCCTGGGGCAAGACGCGCGCTTGGTGGGCGTGCTGGGCGACGATGTGTTTGGCCAGGCTTTGCGGCAATCGGGCGCGGCCATGGGGCTGGATATGCGCGCCTGCCTGACGCTGCCCGGCCAGCGCAGCGCCACCTATGTGTGCCTGCACCGCGCCGATGGCGATATGGATGTAGCGGTGAACGACATGGACATCATGGATGCGCTCACGCCTGCGCTATTGCACCCGCAAATGGCACTCTTGCGCAGCGCGGCGGTGTTGGTGGCGGACTGCAATTTACGGCCCGATGTGTGGCAGTGGTTGGCCACCGAAGTGGCGCACCCGGCGCTGTTTGCCGAGGCGGTGTCGGCGGCCAAGTGCACGCGTCTGGGCGCGGTGCTGGCGCATGTCCACACCCTGAAGGCCAACCGCCTAGA
This sequence comes from uncultured beta proteobacterium, assembly GCA_903951445.1. GTDB lineage: Bacteria > Pseudomonadota > Gammaproteobacteria > Burkholderiales > Burkholderiaceae_C > Allorhodoferax. The sequence continues at coordinate 43,602 of CAJBBZ010000285.1, read as the reverse complement.
GGCGCAGGCTTTGTGGGGCCGCACTATTGCCAGCACGCAAGACGCCTGCGACGCCGCGCTGGCCTTGCACCGCCAGGGCGTGGGCCGGGTGCTGATCAGCCTGGGCGCGCAAGGCGTGGCCTGGTGCGATGCCGATGGCCGCTGCGGCCACCGCCCGGCGCGCGCAGTGCCGGTGCTAAGCGCTACCGGCGCGGGCGATGCCTTGATGGGCGGCTTGGTGTATGGTCATTTGCAGGGCTGGCCGCTAGAGAAGGCGCTGGCGTGGGCCATGGCCTGTGCCGAAATTACCCTTTCCAGCCCCGCAGCCAATGCCCCGACGCTGAGCGTGCAGGCCGTGCAACACCACATGCAACACACCACACCATGAACTCGTATTTAGACATCGCCCCTGAAGTGCAAACCGCCCTGGCCCAAGGGCAGGCGGTGGTGGCTTTGGAGTCCACCATCATTTCGCACGGCATGCCGTATCCGCAGAACGTTGAGACGGCGCTGCGGGTCGAGGCCGAGGTGCGCGCCCATGGCGCAGTGCCGGCCACGGTGGCTATCGTGCAGGGGCGCTTGCAAGCCGGTTTGTCCGCCGCGCAGATCGAGCGACTGGGCCGCGCCGGCCATAAAGTCACCAAGGTCAGTCGCCGCGACATGGGTTTTGTCGTGGCCGCAGGCGCTGATGGCGCGACTACGGTGGCCGCCACCATGCGCATCGCCGCGCTGGCGGGCATACGGGTGTTTGCCACTGGCGGCATCGGCGGCGTACACCGGGGCGCGGAGCAGAGTTTTGATATCTCGGCGGACTTGCAAGAGCTGGCGCAAACCCCCGTGGCGGTGGTGTGCGCGGGGGCGAAGTCGATACTCGATTTGCGCCTAACCTTGGAGTATTTAGAAACCCAGGGCGTGCCGGTAGTGGGCTACCAAACCGAGGCCTTGCCCGCATTTTTTACCCGCGAAAGTGGTTTTAAGGTGGACTACCGGCTGGACTCGGCGCACGCTATTGCAAAGGCCATGCACGCGCAGTGGGCGCTGGGCCTGCCCGGCGGTATGGTGGTGGCCAACCCGATACCCACCGAGCACGCTATGGAGCGGGACACCATAGACCGCGCCATCGCCCAGGCCCTGCAAGAAGCCAGCGCCCAAGGCATCAGCGGCAAAGCCAGCACCCCGTTTTTGCTGGCCCGCGTCAACGAACTCACCGGCGGGGATAGCCTTATATCGAATATTGCCTTGGTCTTGAATAACGCCCGCTTGGCCTGCGCGATTGCGCTGGCGTATGCGGGGTTGACGTCGTAGGTATAGCCGTTTAGCCCTCGCGCAGCGGCACGCGTTTATTTCGCCCGCTTGCCATGATGGGGCGCAGTGCGCCGCCCACCCCGTCCTGACGCAATAGCGCTGGCGTTTGAAATCACAGTTTGTGATTTCAAAGAATCCCATTTTTCGGCAGTAATCTGAAACATAAAGTCCGACGGGCAGCGGCCCATCAGCCCTTGATTGGAATATGCGTGCTGTTTTTCACTTCTTCCATCACCGCATAGGTGCGGGTTTCGCGCACGCCGGGGAGTTGCCACAGCACGGTGCCGGCGAAGTCGCGGTAGGCGGCCATGTCGGCCATGCGGGTTTTGAGCAGGTAGTCAAAGCCGCCGGCCACCATATGGCATTCCATGATTTCGGGGCGCACTTGCACTGCCGCTTTGAAGGCCTCGAACACATGCGGCGTGGTGTGGTCTAGCAGCACTTCTACAAACACCATCAGGCCCGCGCCCAGTTTGACCGGGTTCAGGTGCGCTTGGTAGCCCAAGATAAAACCCTCTTTGCCCAGGCGCTGCACCCGCGCCAGCACGGCAGTGGGCGACAAGGCCACGGCCTCGGCCAGCTTGAGGTTGGAGATGCGCCCGTCTTCCTGCAAGGCGCGCAGAATCTTCAGGTCGGTGCGGTCCAGGCTGGCGGCAGGGGTGCTCATACTGAGTTATTCACTATAAAGTGAGAAAAATAAAGATAAATATTTGCCTTAACAGGTGGGAATATAGCGGTTTACACCACACCCGCAGCCCGCAGCCCGCAGCCCAAAGCGACAAGCTACAAGCCACAAGCGGCAAGCGCAAAGCCCAAGGAGCCATTCCATGCTGATCCATCAACGCCTTCCCCAGCCCTACCGCCCCGAGGCAGAGACCGTGGCACAGCGCCTGCGCAGCTTGCAAGACAAGCTGGACTGGGCCGCCGCCGCGCAAGTGGCTGCGCCCTGGGTGCAAAGTGTGCGTGATCATCCTGCGCCGTTTTGGGCCATGGAAAGTTTGTTGCAGGAATACCCCATTTCCAGCGCCGAGGGCCTGGCCCTTATGCGCCTGGCCGAAGCGCTTTTGCGCGTGCCGGACATGGACACCGCAATCGCCCTGACCGCCGACCAGCTGGGCCGCGCCGATTTTGCGCAGGCCGGCGACCAGGTGCTGGCGCGTTTGTCGCGCGCGGCGATTGCCATGTCCAAACACTTTTTGCCCGATGCCCAAGGCGCCACCAGCGGCAGCGGCTTGATGGGCCGCTTGGGCGCGCATACCGTGGTGGCCGCCACGCTGCGCGCGGTGCAGTTGCTAGGCCGCCAGTTTGTGCTGGGCCAGACCATGGCCGAGGCCATGCGCCATGCCGACGCCGCCCGCCAGGCGCAAAGCCAGGGCCTGCGTTTTTCGTATGACATGCTGGGCGAGGGTGCGCGCACAGATGCCGACGCGCTGCGCTATTGGCAAAGTTATAGCGACGCGATAAGCGCTCTGGCGCAGGCCGCCGTGCCCGGTCGCGGGCCGCAAGGCAATGACGGCATCAGCATCAAACTGAGCGCGCTGCACCCGCGCTACGAAGACGGCCAAAGCGCGCGCGTCATGGCCGAGTTGCTGCCGCGGGTGTGGAGCTTGTGCGAGCAGGCCGCACGCGCCGACATCAACCTGACGATAGATGCTGAAGAGGTGGAGCGCCTGGAGTTGTCGCTCGAAGTGTTTGATGCTTTGTTGCAGCGCGTGGCGCAGCACTGGCCGCAGTGGCGCGGCCTGGGCCTTGCTTTGCAGGCTTACCAAAGCCGCGCCTTGGAACTGGTACATACCGTGGTGGCCATGGCGCGCCAACATGGCGTGGGCCTGATGTGCCGCTTGGTCAAAGGCGCGTATTGGGATGCCGAAATCAAACGCGCCCAGGAGCTGGGCCTGCCGCATTACCCGGTGTTCACGCACAAGCACCATACCGATATTTCTTACCTGGCCTGCGCTGGCGCCCTGCTGGACGCGCCCGATGTGATCTACCCCCAATTCGCCACGCACAACGCAGCCACGATAGCGGCCATTGCGCAAATGGGCGCGCGCAGCGGCGGCGCGTTTGAGTTGCAGCGCCTGCACGGCATGGGCGAGGGCGTGTACCGCGAGGTGCTGAAAAACCCGCTCATGGCCTGCCGCGTGTATGCGCCGGTGGGCGCGCATAAAGACTTGCTCGCTTACCTGGTGCGCCGCCTGCTGGAGAACGGCGCCAACTCGTCTTTTGTGCACCAGCTGGCCGACCTTCATTTAAGCGTGCGCGATTTGCTGATCTCGCCGCTGCGCCTGGAGCCCTCGGGCGCTTTGCCCCTGCCGCCACAACTCTTTGGCAGCGGCGAAGGCGCGCGCGCCAATAGCGTGGGGCTGGATTTCACTGTGCGGGATATGCGCGCGCCCTATCTGCATGCCCTGGCTCAGCCCATGCCTGCTGCGCTCGCGCAGGCGACTATGCAGGATGTGCAAAACGCGATGCAGCGCGCAGCAGCTGGATTTAAAACCTGGGCCCGCACGCCCGTGGAGCAGCGTAGCGCGGCCTTGCTGCGCGCCGCAGACAGCCTGGAGCAACACAGCCCGGCGCTGTGTGCTTTGCTGGTGCGCGAGGCGCACAAAACCTGGGGCGATGCGCAATCTGAAGTGCGCGAAGCGGTGGACTTTTTGCGCTACTACGCACACGAGGCGCTGCGCATCATGCAGCCGGTTTCCATGCCGGTGGCGCACGGTCACGCATGGTCAGGCGTGGGCGCCGCAAGCCGCTCCGCCGGTATGCAAACCGACAGCGCGCACTGGCAGCCCGGTGTGACGGGTGAGACCAATACGCTGCAACTGTGCGGGCGCGGTGTGTGGGTGTGTATCAGCCCCTGGAATTTTCCGCTGGCTATTTGCGTGGGGCAGATTGCCGCCGCGCTGGCCACCGGCAACACGGTGCTGGCCAAGCCCGCCGAACAAACCCCGCTGATCACGGCAGAGGCTTTGCGCTTGCTGCACGCGGCAGGCGTTCCGCAGGACGCTTTGCAGCTACTGCACGGGCCGGGCGAGAGCGTAGGCGCGGCGCTGGTGGCGCAGCCCGGCGTGGCGGGCGTAGTGTTTACCGGCTCTACCGAGGTGGCCAAAATCATTCAGCGTGCGTTGGCACAAAAGCCCGGCCCTATCGTGCCCTTGATTGCCGAGACTGGCGGCATTAATGCGATGGTGGTGGACTCGTCGGCACTGCCCGAGCAAGTGGTCGATGCGGTGATCAGCAGCGCATTTCGCTCTGCCGGACAACGCTGTTCGGCGCTGCGCTTGTTGTGCGTGCATGCTGATATTGCAGACACCGTGTTGGAGATGCTGCGCGGCGCGGCGCAGCAACTGCGCGTGGGCGACCCGGCAGACCTGGCCACCGACCTGGGGCCGGTGATTGACGCGGAGGCAGCCGCCACATTGCAAGCCCATATCGCGCGCCTGCATGCGCGCCGCATGTGTCTGTTTGGCCCCGCTTGGCAAACGGCCTTGGCGCAGGATGGTTGTGCGCTACCGAACCGCATCGCGCCACATGCCTACCTAGTGCAAAGCGTGGCTGAGGTGGATGCCGAAATTTTTGGGCCGGTGCTGCAAGTGCTGCGCTGGCAGGGCGATCCGCTGGACACCATAGCGCAGATCAACGCGCTTGGCTACGGCCTTACCTTGGGCATCCAAACCCGCATCGACAGCCGCGCCCAAGCCATGGCGCTGGCGGCGCATGTCGGCAATGTCTATATCAACCGCAACATGATCGGCGCCGTGGTAGGCGTGCAGGCCTTTGGCGGCGAAGGCCTGAGCGGCACCGGCCCCAAAGCCGGCGGCCCGCATTATCTGTACCGCTTTTGCGCTGAGCGCACGGTGACGGTCAACACCACCGCAGCGGGTGGGAATGTGGCTTTGTTGGCTTGAGGACGGCGCCTGCCGTCACAGCGCCAACAGGGTTTTAGGGGCAATAGCGCGGGCCGGGCTGGATTTTGTATGTCATATGTACTAACATCCCCGCCATACTTTCCCGCTCCATGAGGTCTGCCCATGTCCGCCCTAGCTCCCGCCAGCACCCGTTCCGCCCGTTTGGGCCTACGCGCCACCCAAGAACAAGAGCTTGTCTTGCGGCGGGCTGCGGAGGTGGCGCACAAGTCGCTGACCGATTTCATTTTGGACAGTGCCTGCCTGGCAGCTGAACAGACCTTGCTCGATCAGCGCCTATTCATGGTATCGGGCGCGCAGTACCAAAGCTTTGTAGATTTGTTGGACCAACCCGCGCAAGCCAACGAAGGATTGCGCGATTTATTCGCCCGCCAAGCCCCCTGGGAAACCCAGTGAGTTTGCGCAGGCCAGAGCTGCTGGCGCCCCGCCATAAGCTGGAGGAATTTGATTGCGGCAAGCCAGTGCTTAACGATTGGCTAGTGCGCCACGCCAGACAGGCCCAAGGCGCAGGTTCGACCAAGACCTTTGTCGCAGCCGATGAAGACCAGGTGCTGGGTTATTTCAGCCTGACAGTAGGCCAGATCGATACCTTTGAGGTGCCTGAGCGCATGCGCAAAGGCATGGGCCACTATCCCTTGCCCGTGGTTTTGTTGGCACGTTTAGCGGTGTCTACCAGCGCGCAAGGGCGCGGCTTGGGTTGGGGTCTTTTGCAAGATGCCATTGCGCGCACCGTGCTCATCAGCGAACAAGCCGGTGTGCGCGCCATGCTGACGCATCCGCTGGACCAAGAAGCCGCCGCCTTCTACACCCGTTTTGGTTTCGTGCCATCGCCTTTGCGCGCGCAGCAATTGCTGCTCTTGCTCAAGGATGCCCGGCAGTTACTGAAATAAGCCCCTTTCCATGTCTACCCCAGGACCTAGTTGTAAGCCCATCTGAAGGAAATATCCCATGCTCCGCCCGCTCTCTTTCGTGGCAGTCGCAGTCACCGCATTGGCCCTGGCCGCCTGCGGTAAAAACCAAGGCATAGGCGGCGCCAGTAGCGATGCTAGCCCCAGCACGCAGAAGGAAAATACCACCTTTGCTCAGGCCATAGCCGCTGCTTCAGGGCAAGACTTTGAAGATGCCAAACGCGGCCTGATTGCGCGGCCTACGGGCAAGATACTGGCAGCCGACGGCAGCGTCTTGCGCGACTTTGCGGCCTATGATTTTTTGCAAGGCGCAGCGCCCGATACCGTTAACCCCAGCCTATGGCGCCATGCCCAGCTCAACGCGAATATTGGCCTCTATAAGGTGATGGACGGCGTGTACCAGTTGCGTGGTTTTGATATTGCCAACATCACCCTCATCGAAGGCAAGACCGGCTGGATCGTGGTCGATGCGCTCACCTCGCGCGAGTCCGCAACAGCGGCCATGGCGTTTGCCGAGCAGCACCTGGGCAAAAAGCCGGTCAGCGGCTTGGTGCTGACGCATGCGCATGCCGACCACTTTGGCGGCGCGCTGGGCGTCTTGTCCCAGCAAGATGCGGCACAGCGCAAAGTGCCCATCGTGGCCCCTGCCGGTTTTATGGAAGAGGCCACCAGCGAAAACGTGCTGGTGGGTACGGCCATGGGGCGGCGCTCGGTGTACCAGTTTGGCCGTGACCTGCCGCGCAGCGCCAAAGGCAATGTGGACACGGGGTTGGGTAAAGACGTGATCTACGGCAGCATCGGCATCTTGACGCCGACTTGGTTGATCTACCAAGCCAAGCAGTCCATGCAAATTGATGGCGTGGACTTTGTTTTTCACAACGTGCCTAACGCGGAATGTCCTGCGGAGTTGAGCTTCTCTATACCTTCCAAAAAGCTGTACGACGGTGCAGAAAACCTGTCGCAAACCATGCACAACCTGCTGCCCATACGCGGCGCCAAAGTGCGCGACGCATTGCGCTGGGCCACCTACATGGAACAGGCCCTAGAGCAAACGCGCGAGGCCGAGGTGTATATCGCTTCGCACCACTGGCCGATTTGGGGCAATGCCAATATCCAGCAGTTCATCACCATGCACCGCGACGTCTATAAATACACCCATGATCAAACTGTGCGCCTGATGAACGCGGGTTACACGCCCTCAGAGATTGCCGATAAAGTGCAGCTACCCAAATCGCTCGCCGACTTTATGGCGGTGCGTGGCCACTATGGCGATTTGCGCCACAACGTCAAAGCGGTGTACCAGTTTTACCTGGGCTTTTTTGACGGCAACCCGGCGCACCTCAATCCGCTGGCCCCGGCGGATGTGGGCAAGCGCTATGTGGAACTTGCCGGTGGCCCTGACAAAGCCTTGGCCGCAGCGCAGCGGGCTTTTGACAAAGGCGATTTCCGCTGGACTGCCGAGTTGCTCAACCATGTGGTGATGGCCGACGCCTCCAACAAAGCCGCCAAAGAGCTGCTGGCAAAAAGCTACGAGCAAATGGGCTACAGCGCCGAGTCCGCCACCTGGCGCAATGCTTATCTAAGCGGCGCACAAGAGTTGCGCAATGGCCCGCCAAGCAAAGGCATGTCCAAAGCCGGCGCTATCGACCTGCTGCTGCAAACGCCGATGGAGCGCTTTTTAGAGGCCATGGCCGCCAGCCTGGACGGCCCGGCGGCTGAGGGCAAAAACTACCGCATCAATGTCACGCTCAGCGACCAGAAAGAAAGCTACGCTTTGTGGATAGACAACGCGGTGCTGCATTTCAAACGCGGCCAACACCCAGAGGCCAATGCCACATTGACATTGACCAAATCCTTGTTCGTAAAAATCATCGCCGGTAGCGCGGGTATCCAAGATACCTTGCTCAGTGATGATTTGAAAGTGAGCGGAAGCAAAGTGGACCTGGTGCGCTTTTTCAGCTTGATAGAAAAAGCGCCGGGTACGTTTGGCATTGTGTCGCGCTGAAGAAGCGACGCCAGGCGCGTGCTGAGCAGCCGAATTTTCACGAGGCCACCACCGAGCAGGACTACAAGCCCCAGTCGTAGTCGATGCTGACAGGCGCATGGTCCGAAAAACGCGTGTCTTTGTAAATGGCGTGCTGACGCGCACCTGCCGCCAGCACAGGGGTTGCCAAGTGGTAATCCAAACGCCAGCCCACGTTTTTGGCGTAGGCCTGGCCCCGGTTGCTCCACCAGGTATAGGCCGCGTCGGTGGCGGTGGGCTCGAGTTGGCGATATACATCGACCAAGCCACCTTCGTTCAATAGCCGGGTCATCCAGGCGCGTTCTTCCGGCAGAAAGCCCGAGTTCTTGCGGTTGCCTTTCCAGTTTTTCAAATCGATTTCCTGGTGCGCAATATTGATGTCACCGCACAGCACAAACTCACGCGTGCGCTTGAGCTCTTGCAGGTGCGGGTACATGCCTTCCAGAAAACGGTATTTGGCCTCCTGCCGTTCCTCGCCCGAAGAACCGCTGGGGAAGTAACAACTGATGATGGACAGTTTGCGCTTGGGGGTATCAAAGCGCAACTCCACATAGCGGCCCTCGGCATCAAATTCAGCAGAGCCGTAGCCGACGCGCACATCGCTGGGCGCGTGGCGGGTGTAAATGCCGACGCCGGAATAGCCTTTTTTCTCGGCAAAGTGGAAATGTCCGGCCATGCCGGCCAAGGTCTCAAACTGCCCGGCCACATCAGCTGCTTGCGCCTTGACTTCTTGCACGCACAGACAGTCCGCCTGCAAGCCGTGCAGCCAGTCTTGCAGCCCTTTGCTGGTGGCCGAGCGTATGCCGTTAAGGTTCAGGCTGGTGAGTTTGAACAAATGGGTCTCCGGTGGGCTTTGTGAAAGATTGGAAGATAACGCATTGGCGGCTTCGCAAACCCGGCCGGTCTGTGCCATGATGGGATGGAGATCGTCGTACGACTAAAAGGAGCTGGCATGGCTACTAAAGTGAATTTGTTGCACCCTTCCACCGGCATGATGAAGCCAGGCTATTACGGGTTTAGTTGGACCTATTTGTTTTTTGGCGCATTTGTCCCTTTATTTCGTGGCGAGCTGGGCGTAGCCGCATTGCATTTTTTGTTTTCATTTATCACTATTGGCCTATGGCAATTTATCGCTGCATTTCTTTATAACAAACAATATATGACACGCATGCTGGAGAGGGGCTACCAGTTGCACGATGAGGAGGCGCGGATGGACGATGCCCGCGCCAGCCTGGGCATCGTCAAGATGTGAATCTGCTACACCGCTTCAAGGTGGCATGCCAATTTGCCATGCAGCAAGCAGGCGCGCACCATCCGGCGCTAGGCTTACTTCAAGTGGTTCACCGCCGCCTGCGCATACACCGGCGTAGGCAGGCCTTCGTAGCGCGCTTTCAGTTGCAGCGACAGGAACTGCGAATAGTGTCGGCTCTGGTGCAAATTGCCACCATGAATCCAGAGCTGGGCCTGGTTCGTCGGCTTCCACATATTGCGCAGTTCGCCTTCCCAGGGGCCGGGGTCTTTGGTGGTGCTCGAACCTAGGCCCCAGACCTTGCCTACGCGGTCGGCCACTTCGGGGGATACCAAATCGGCTAAGAACTGGTTCATCGAGCCGTAGCCAGTGGCATACACAATGACATCGGCCGGCAACTCGCTGCCATCACTCAAGGTGACCGACTTGGCGTTGATGCGCTCGATGTTGACGCCGCTGCGCAGCTTGATGCTGCCATTGGCTACCAGTTCGGAGGCGCCTACGTCGATGTAATAGCCCGAACCGCGGCGCAGGTATTTCATGAACAGGCCCGAGCCGTCGTCGCCAAAGTCCAGCATGAAACCGGCTTTTTCCAGACGGCCATACAAGTCGGCATCGCGCCGCTTCATCTCCTCGTACACCGGGATTTGAAAGCTGTGCATGATTTTGTAGGGCACGCTGGCAAACACCAGATCGCCCTTGTGGTGGTCGATGCCGTTCTTGATCGCCTCTTCGCTGTACAGGCCGCCCAGCGCCAGCTCCATCAGCGAGTCCGAGGGCGCAATATGCGTGCTACTGCGTTGCACCATGGTCACGTCCACTTGGTGCTCCCAAAGCGCGGCACAAATATCGTGCGCTGAATTGTTCGATCCCAGCACCACCACTTTTTTGCCCAGGTATTTGTCCGGCCCTGGGTGCTTGCTGGAGTGGTGTTGTTCGCCCTCAAAACTTTCGGCGCCGGTGATATGCGGCACATTGGGGTAGCCCGACACGCCCATGGCAAACACCAATTGCTTGGGATGCAGGGTGATGGTTTTTCCCTCGCGCTCCACCTGCAATTCCCACTACCCAGTGGCCTCGTCAAAGTGCGCTTTCTTGGCTTCGGTAGAGCCCCAGTAGTTCAGCTCCATGATCTTGGTGTACATCTCCAGCCAATCGCCGATCTTGTCCTTGGGCGCAAATACAGGCCAGTCGTCCGGGAAGGGCATATAGGGCAGGTGGTCGTACCACACCGGGTCGTGCAGGCACAGGCTTTTGTAGCGATTGCGCCAAGAGTCGCCGGGTTTGGCGTTTTTTTCGATGATGATGGTCGGTACACCCAAGCGCCGCAGTCGCGCCCCCAGCACAATGCCGCCCTGCCCGCCGCCGACGATCACCACATAAGGCTGCTCGCTAAAGCCCAAGGTTTGTTGCTCATGCGCGCGCTCCTCTAGCCAGCTTTTGCGGCCTGGGTGTACGCCGTGTTCGGCGCCTTTTATACGGTGCGTGCCGGTTTTCTCTTCAAAGCCTTTGAGCTCGGTCATGGTGGTCAAAAGCGTCCAGCCTTTGTCGCCCTGGTCTGTGCCTTTAAGGCGCAAATGCCCACGCCCGCGCGCCAGCCGGGTTTCGAAGGTAAACCAGGCATCGACCACGCCATCGGCCTCGGTGGCCTCGCCTTCCAGCGCGAAATGGCTGGCCGCCACATCGGCACCGCGCGCCTGCACCATCTTTTCGATAGCGCCTTGGCCTTCCTGGGTGCAAATATTCCAGGTAAAGGCCACCAGATCGCGCCAATAGCAGTCTGCGTCAAACAGCGCGGCGGTGGCCGCAGCGTCATGGCGGCCCAGCGCGGCGCCAAAGTGGTCAAGCCAGGCGCTGGCGCGCCCGGACGGACTGGTCTGTGTCATGGGAAAGCTCCTCTGATGTGGTGGATTTTTAGAACTACAGGCCGGTGGCGCAACCGACAGCAAACCAATCCCCGTGCCTGCCTCCAGCGTGAGGCAGGCTGGAGGTGCTGTCAAGTACGCAAATACCCTAGTGGCGAACCTACTTACTGTTCTAGGTTGCCATAGAAGGCGTCCGCGTTGTCTGCAACATACCCCGGTAAATCTCTTCATCGCCCACCACGCCGACAAAGCGGCCCGCCTCGCACAGCAGCACCGGGCGGCCGGTGGCGTGGCGGATGTGGATGATGTGTTCGAGCAGCATGTCGGGCCCGGCCATGGCGATGCTGCGCCCGTCCAGGCCCGCTTGCACGATATCCATCCGCGGCTGGTAAGCCAGCAGTTGGCCGGGCCGGCCTTCGATGTCGGCGCGCTCGGGCTGGCCGCTGGCGTCCAGTTGCAGCCAGTGGTGGCCGGTCCAGTCCAGTTGCACGCGCAGGCCTTCATGCTTGAGCTTTTCTAGCGGCGTCATTAGCGAACGGCCGCGAAGCACTTTAATGGGGTTCATATGCGCCACAAAATCACGCACATAGGTATTGGCCGGGTTGAGCACCACTTGCTCGGGCTCGCCCGATTGCACAATACGCCCGCCTTCCATGATGGTGATGTGGTTGCCCAATTTGATGGCCTCGTCCAGGTCGTGGCTGACAAAGACGATGGTTTTTTTAAGTTGCTTTTGCAGTTGCAAAAGCTCTTGTTGCAAATGCTCACGGATCAGCGGGTCCAGCGCCGAAAAAGGCTCGTCCATCAGCAAAATGTCTGCGTCCGTGGCAAAGGCGCGCGCCAGGCCGACGCGCTGTTGCATGCCGCCGGATAATTGGTGTGCGTATTTTTTACCCCATTGCTGCAGGCCCACCAGCTCTAGCTTTTCGGCGACTATTTTTTCGCGTTGTGCTTTGGGCATGCCGCTGAGCTCCAGGCCCAGGCCCACGTTTTCAGCCACAGTGCGCCAGGGCAACAGGGCAAACTGCTGGAACACCATAGCCACACGCGTGGTGCGCAGACGGCGCAAAGTGGTGGCGTCGCAGCGCGTCAGGTCCACATAGCCGCTTTGCCCGGCTTGGGTATCGCGTATCAGCACGGCGCCCCGGTTGGCTTGGTTCAGGCCGTTCAGGCAACGCAGCAGCGTCGATTTACCTGAGCCGGACAAGCCCATGAGCACCGAAATCTCGCCCTCGGCGATTTGTAAATTGCAGTCCGCAGCGCCCAGCACTGCGCCGGTGGCGTCCAAAATTTCTTGCCGGGTTTTGCCCGCGTCCAGCAGGGCCAGAGCCTGCGCGCTTTGCTTGCCAAAAACCACGTCCACATGCCGAAACTCGGCCATCGGTAGCGCGCTGCTTTGCGGGCTGTGGCTTTCAGTCATGTCTGCGGGTTTTACACAAACGGTCAAGCACGATAGCCACAATCACAATCGCCAGCCCGGCCTCAAAGCCGTCGGCGATGTTGACGGAGTTGAGCGCGCGCACTACCGGTTTGCCCAGGCCGTCGGCTCCCACCAGCGCGGCGATTACCACCATGGACAGGCTCAGCATGATGCATTGCGTAATCCCGGCCATGATGTTGGGCAAGGCCGAGGGAATTTCCACCTTGATCAGCAACTGCCAGCGCGTGGCACCAAAGGCCTGGCCCGCCTCGATCAGCGGGCGCGGCACCGAGGCAATGCCCAGCGTGGTTAGGCGGATCGGCGCGGGCAAGGCAAAGATAACGGTAGAAATCAGCCCCGGCACCACGCCCAGTCCAAAGAGGATGAGCGTGGGTATCAGGTACACAAAGGTGGGGATGGTCTGCATCAAGTCCAGCAGCGGGCGCAATGCCGCTTCTAGCCAAGGCCGGTGCGCTGCCGCAATGCCGATGGGCACCCCTATGAGCACGCAGCTGAGTGTGGCAAACAAGACCAGAGACAGCGTCTCCATGGTCTCGGTCCAGTAGCCCATGTTGATGATGAGCAGCAGCGCCGCCCCCACAAACACCGCTAGCTTGACCGAGCGTTGCAGTGCCCAGGCCAGTGCGGTGAGCAGCGCCACCATGATGAGCGGCTGCACCCACAACAGCGCCCCGGTAAAACCCAGCACCAGGGCGCTGAGGTTTTCGGAAACCGCGTCAAACAACCAAGGCGCGCTCTGGGTAATGCCATCCACCCCCGCCGCAATGGTCTCGCCCAGCGGGAGCTTGTTGTCGGTGAGCCACGCGAGCGCGGCTTCCAGACCGGCCGCCATGGTTTTACTTGCTGATCATTGCGGGGGTCACGTCCTTGCCGTCAAAGGTTTTGACGCCGGCCAGCCAGTTGCCCCAGGTGGAGGCATTACCCTTGAGCCAGGCCTGGGCTGCAGCTTCGGGTTTCATTTTTTTGTCCAGGATCGAGGACATGATTTCGTTTTCTGCCTCCAGGCTGAACTTGGTGTTTTTCAGCAGTTTGCCCACGTTGGCGCATTCGGTGGAATAGCCTTTGCGCGTGTTGGTATAGACGGTGGCACCGCCGAAGTTGGGGCCGAAAAAGTCGTCACCACCGGCTAGGTAAGTCATTTTGATTTTGCTGTTCATGGGGTGCGGTGCCCAGCCCAAAAACACAATCCATTCTTTCTTGGGCACGGCGCGCACCACTTGCGAGACCATGCCCGCTTCGCTGGACTCGACGATCTTGAAGCCGCCCAGGCCGAAGGCGTTTTTCTTGATCATGTCCAAAATCAGGCGGTTGCCGTCATTGCCCGGCTCAATGCCATAAATCTTTTTGCTGAACTTATCAGCGTTCTTGGCCAGGTCGGCAAAGGTTTTGACGCCGCCTTCGGCCACATAGTCAGGCACCGCCAGGGTGTACTTCGCGCCTTCCAGGTTGGCACCAATGGTTTCCACTGAGCCGTCCGCCGCGTAGGGTTTGATGTCGCCTTCCATGGACGGCATCCAGTTGCCCAAAAACACGTCGATCTTTTTCGATTTCATGCTGCTGTAGGTCACCGGCACCGACAGCACTTGCGCGGTAGGCTTGTAGCCGATGCCCTTGAGAATTTCGGACATCACAGCAGTGGTGGCGGTGATGTCGGTCCAGCCTACATCGGCAAAGCGCACTGCTTGGCAGGACGCAGGCTCAGCCGCCTGGGCCTGCCCGAGCAGCGAGAAAGACGCGGCCAGTGCAGCTGCGGCCAGGGTGAAGGGACGGGTAAACGGGGAAGTATGTGACACGCGGGTCTCCTTGGAAAATGGTTGTAGTCCATGCCCGCGTGCCACAGTGACGCAGGCATGCGCAAGCAAGAAATTTCATGGTACACCGACTGCACACCAAAAAACCCGAAAAGCCGCAAATTTGCCGCCGCCGTGCCAATGGCTGCCGCTCCATACAATGGGGAAAGCCCCCTATCAAGCCACCGCATGACCACTTCCAGCACCAGCGCCGCCGCCCCCCCGCCCACCGAAAACAGCGCATTGGCGCAGGAATTTGTGCAATTTGCCATCGCATCGGGCGTATTGCGTTTTGGCGAATTCAAAACCAAGGCCGGGCGATTAAGCCCTTACTTTTTTAATGCCGGTTTGTTTGACGACGGCGCCAAGCTGGGCCGGCTGGCGCAGTTTTATGCCCAGGCTTTGCTAGCTAGCGGCGTGCAGTTTGATATGTTGTTCGGCCCCGCGTACAAAGGCATTCCGTTGGGTGCGGCGGTGGCCGTCGAGCTGGCGCGGCTGGGCCGCAATGTGCCTTTTGCCTACAACCGCAAAGAGGCCAAAGACCATGGCGAAGGCGGCACCCTGGTCGGCGCGCCCTTGCAAGGCCGGGTGCTGATCGTCGATGACGTGATGAGCGCAGGCACCGCTGCGCGCGAATCGATTGCCCTGATACAAGCTGTCGGTGCCACGCCGCATGCGGTGGCAATTGCCCTGGACCGCCAGGAAATGGCTACCGAAAAGCAGGCCGACGGCAGTACCCAGGATGTGCCCTACAGCGCAGTGCAATATGTGCGCCACAACCTGGGCCTGCAAGTGTGTGCGATTGCCAATTTGGATGACTTGCTAGCCTATTTGCAAACCCAAAGCGGCGACGCCATGGGCGAACACCGCCAGCGCGTGCAGGCCTATCGCGCGCGCTACGGCGTGGCTTGAAGGTTTGTGGGCTTAATGCGCCTAGTCGGTCACTGTTTACACCGGAGTCTTTCATCATGCAACAACGCGCACTAGGCCCTTTCACCGTCAGCGCCATTGGCCTGGGCTGTATGAATTTTTGCCACGCCTATGGCTCGCCGGTGTCCGAAGCGCAGACCGAGCGCGTGCTGCTGGCCTCGCTAGATGCGGGCATCACCCACTTTGATACCGCCACCTTGTACGGCTTTGGCCAGTCCGAGTTGTTGCTGAGCAAGTACCTGATGCCGCACCGCAAACGTTTTACGCTGGCCAGCAAATGCGGCATCCATGCCGTCATCGGGCCGGACGGCAAAAAAGTGCGCGCCATCGATGGCCGCCCGGCCACGCTGCGCCAAAACTGCGAAGACTCGCTCAAGCGCCTGAACACCGATGTGATAGACCTGTATTACCTACACCGCTGGGATAAGTCGGTGCCTATTGAGGAAAGCGTGGGCGCGCTGGGTGATCTGGTGAAAGCCGGAAAAATACGCGCCGTGGGCTTGTCCGAGGTATCTGCCGTGACGCTGCGCAAAGCGCATGCCGAGTTTCCTATCAGCGCGGTGCAATCGGAATATTCGCTGTGGACGCGCAACCCCGAGATCGCGGTGCTGCAAGCCTGCGCCGAGCTGGGCGTGGCCTTGGTAGCCTTCAGTCCGGTAGGGCGTGGTTTTCTGACCAGTGCGCCGCCGGACATCGCGACGTTTGACGTCACCGACTTTCGCAAAAACATGCCGCGTTTTGCGCCCGAAACCTATGCCACCAATTGCAAGTTGCTGGCGCCGTTTACAAAGGTAGCGCAAGAGGCTGGATGCACCCCGGCGCAATTGGCTATCGCCTGGCTGCTGCACAAGGCGCCCCATATATTGCCCATCCCTGGGACCACCAGCGTGGAACATGCACTAGAGAACGCAGCTGCGGTAGAGAAGGTGTTAACACCCGAAACCCTGGCCGCTTGCGAAGCCTTGATCAACAGCCAGACGGTGCAGGGTAATCGCTACCCGGTGCAAGCGCGCAGTGAGGTGGATACGGAAGAGATTCCTGCTACCTAGATACGATTTGTAAATTTCTAGCACCCAACTTGGGAGGATGCAGGAGATCGTACAAATACTTCCGTAACGGACTTAGGCAGCCCTTACCAATGCTGCCTAACTGTCGTGAAGCAACGGAGTAGCCGTGGCCCATGGAGGCTTATAGATGTATCAGCGACTAAGCTTATGCTACATATAAAAATAAGAATTCAATCGTTTGCAATCGATGGCAGAACACACAGAATTCGCGCCTGTAACAACCTCACTCAGCGCGTCGATTGCCCACCATGCTTAGCGAAATCTCAATCACCCAGCGCAGCACTGCGCCCCAGCGCTATGCCCATGCAAGCGATCGGTTTAATGAAAAATTGACGGCGACGGAGCAAGCCTTGCGTGACGCAGCCGCGCACTACCAACCCCTCACCCAAGCCTCTAGCCTGGGCGCCGAAGATGTAGTGATCAGTGACTTAATCCGTAGCCTTGGTTTGAACATTCCGGCCTTTGTTTTGGAAACCGGCGCCTTGCACCAAGAGACCCTGCAACTGTTGGAACGTGTGCGGGCGCGGGCGGTGGTACCCATTCAGGTGATTCGCCCCGATACCGATGCCGTCCTGGGTTTTGTACGTGCCAATGGTGAAGAAGCGATGT
The DNA here is from genome assembly GCA_903951445.1 of uncultured beta proteobacterium. GTDB lineage: Bacteria > Pseudomonadota > Gammaproteobacteria > Burkholderiales > Burkholderiaceae_C > Allorhodoferax. The sequence goes on along the minus strand of CAJBBZ010000285.1, from coordinate 26,510 downwards.
ACCGCAGCCTGTCGCTGCGCAAAACCTGCTGCCGCATCCGCAAGATGGAGCCGCTGCGCAAAGCCTTGCAAGGGCAAAAAGCCTGGGTGACCGGACTGCGCCAAGAGCAATCCGAAGCGCGCGCACAGGTGCTGCTGCTCGACACCAGCGAAGTGGCGCAAGGCGGCTTAGTCAAGTGCAACCCCTTGGCCGATTGGACGTGGGGCGATGTATGGCACTACATCCAATTGCATGGCCTGGACTACAACCCCTTGCATGACGACTTTATGCCCAGCATCGGCTGCGCCCCCTGCACACGCGCAATCAGCGACGGTGAAGACTTTCGCGCCGGGCGCTGGTGGTGGGAATCTGAAAACGCCAAAGAGTGCGGTTTACACGTCAAGGAGTCCAGCACATGAATGCTATCAGCCAACAGGAATTGCAGTCTCTCAGCAATGCGCAACTCGATGCATTGGAAGAGGAAACCATCTTCATCTTGCGCGAAGTGGCGGCTAGCTTTGAGCGCCCGACTCTTTTGTTTTCCGGCGGTAAAGACTCTTTGGTATTGCTCAAGTGCGCTGAAAAAGCCTTTGGTGGCAAGGATGCGGGCAGTGGCAAAGGGCGGCTACCCTACCCCTTGCTGATGATTGATACGGGGCACAATTTTCCCGAAGTCACCCAGTTTCGCGACCACCGCGCAGAGGAGTTGGGCGCGCAGCTGATCGTGCGCTCGGTGGAAGATTCGATGCGGCGTGGCACCGTGCGCTTGGCGCATGCGGGCGAAAGTCGCAATGCGCACCAGTCGGTGACCTTGCTCGAAGCGATTGAAGAATTTGGCTTTGACGCCTTGATCGGCGGTGCGCGACGCGACGAGGAAAAGGCGCGTGCCAAAGAGCGCATCTTCAGCCACCGCGACGCTTTTGGCCAATGGCAGCCCAAGTCGCAGCGGCCTGAGCTGTGGAATTTGTTCAATACCCGCTTGCGCAAGGGCGAGCACTTTCGCGTGTTCCCGATCTCCAACTGGACTGAGCTGGACGTGTGGCAGTACATCAGCCGCGAACAGATTACGCTGCCCTCGATTTACTACGCCCATCAACGCCAGGTGGTAGAGCGCAGGGGCTTGCTGGTGCCGGTGACCGATTTAACCCCGCCGGCTGCAAACGAGACTGTGCAAACCCGCACCGTGCGTTTTCGCACCGTTGGCGACATTACTTGCACCTGCCCGGTGGCCAGCACGGCGGCCAATGCAGAGCAGGTCATTGAAGAGACCATCGCTAGCGATATCAGCGAACGCGGCGCCACGCGCATGGACGACAAAACGTCGGACGCTTCCATGGAGCGGCGCAAGAAAGAAGGGTACTTTTGATGCAATTGACAGATCACACACGCCTGGGCCTGGCGCCCTTACGTTTTATTACCTGCGGCTCGGTGGACGACGGTAAGAGCACCCTGATAGGCCGCCTGCTGGTAGACAGCAAATCGGTACTGCAAGACCAGTTAGCTGGCGTGCAGCGCGCGGGCGAGACCGATTTAGCATTGCTCACCGATGACTTGAGCGCCGAGCGCGAGCAAGGCATCACCATTGATGTGGCTTATCGCTACTTTCAAACACCGCAGCGCAAGTTCATCATTGGCGACACGCCCGGCCATGAGCAATACACCCGTAATATGGTGACGGCTGCGTCCACGGCGGATGCGGCGGTGCTTTTGGTCGATGCACTCAAACTCGATTGGGAGAACCCGCAACTGACGCTATTGCCGCAAACCCGGCGCCACGCACTGTTGGTGCAACTGTTGCGTGTGCCGAGCATTGTTTTTGCGGTGAATAAACTCGATGCGGTGGCCGACCCTGCGCGCGCCTTTGACAACATCAGCCAGGCCCTGCGCAGTTTTGCGGCGCAAGCGGGCATCACGATTGCAGCGATGGTGCCAGTGTCGGCGCTCAAAGGCTGGGGCATTGTGCAATCGGGCGCGCCCGATTGCGTAGCCTGGCCGCATTACCAGGGGCCGGGTTTACTAGAGCTGCTAGAGGGCTTACCTGCCACGCCCACGGATGCGCACTTGCCTTTGAGCTTTGCAGTGCAATGGGTGGAAAAACAGCATGACAGTGGCATTACCGAACAAGGACGCCGCATATTTTGGGGGCGTGTAGGCTCCGGGCAACTGCGCGTAGGACTGCAAGTGCGCCTTTTCCCCGGCGGGCAAAGTGCGCGTGTTAGCGCAGTGCTGGATGCGGCGCGCAATCCGGGTACCGTCACTGCGGGTGCCAGCGCAGGCATTATTTTGGACAGAGAAGTGGATTTGTCCCGTGGCGACAGCGTGGCGGAAGAGGCCTTAGCCGCCAATGACACCAAGCAATTGCAAGCGACGTTGGCCTGGATGGATGAGGAGCCGCTAGTGCCCGGACGCACTTACTGGGCGCTGCATGGCCACCGCTGGGTCAAGGCCAAAGTAGCGCACATCGTGCATCGCCGCAATATCCACACGCTAGAACAAGAGCCGGCCGATAGTCTGGCGGAGAACGAAATAGGCAGCATCCGCTTGCAATTGCAGGAGCCTTTGCTGACATTGCCCTTTGAACAATCGCGGACATTGGGCGCCTTGATTCTGGTGGATGCGAGCAGCCATGCCACCGCGGGTGCGGCCCTGGTGCAGTAAGCGCATCCTATTTTTTAATCGGCCTGTACTACTCTATTCTTTTCCAAAAACTATGACGCATTTTAACTTTCGCAGTTTCCTCGCTCTATTTCTCGCGGCTTTGCTTAGCCCGGCAAGCATCGCGCAAACCGTTTTGCTCAATGCCTCTTACGACGTAGCACGCGAGTTTTATAAAGATATCAACACCGCCTTTGTAGCCCAGTACAAAAAAAGTACTGGCAAAGATATTCGCGTCGACCAGGCCCATGGCGGTTCTAGCGCACAGGCGCGGGCGGTAAACGACGGACTCGAAGCCGATGTGGTGACGATGAATACGTCTACCGATATTGAATTTTTAGCGACCAATGGTGTGGTGGCCAAAGATTGGACCCGGCGCTTTGCCCATAACGCAGCGCCCACCAGCTCGACCATGCTTTTTTTGGTGCGCGAGAAAAACCCTAAAGGCATTAAAGACTGGGACGACTTGATTCGCCCGGGCATTCAGGTGGTCGTTGTCAACCCTAAAACCGGTGGCAATGGGCGCATGGCCTATCTTGCGGCCTGGGGCCAGGTGCGCAAGCGCGGCGGCACGGATGCCCAAGCGGCTGAATTTGTGGCCAAGCTTTATAAAAACGTGCCTGTGCTGGCCAAAGGAGGGCGCGATGCGACCACCATCTTTTTGCAGCGCAACCTGGGCGACGTGCTGATCACCTTTGAATCAGAAGTGGTATCGGTGGACCGCGAGTTCGGTGCGGGCAAGGTCGATGCGATACACCCCAGCGCTTCTATCGTCGCCGAAAACCCGGTCGCTGTGGTGGAGCGCACGGTAGCGAAGAAAGGTACGCAAGACGCTGCCAAAGCCTATTTGAATTTCTTGTATTCCGACGAGGGGCAGGAAATCGCAGCGCAACACGCAATCCGCCCCAGCAACCCCGCCATCCTAAAAAAATACGCCACTACTTTTAAGCCTATCGCGCTGTTTACCGTAGAAGACTATTTCGGCAGCCCGGCCGAGGCGCAAAAAGTGCATTTCAATGATGGCGGCCAGTTTGACCGGCTGTACACCGTCAAGTAAACCCCCGACCTATGCAAACCTTAGCGGCTGGTAGGCCGGTACTCTCCGGCGCTGGCCGCGGCAAAAGCCTGCGCGTGTTGCCGGGCTTTAAGCTCACGCTGGCCTTCACGCTGTTTTACTTGAGCATTATTGTGCTCATCCCTTTGTCGGGCTTGTTCGCCAAAACGCTGACTATGGATTGGCAGCAATTTGTTTCCGCAGTCAGCAGTCCGCGCGTCATGGCCTCCTACCGCTTAACCTTTGGCGCGTCCTTAATAGCTGCCCTGATCAACACGGTATTTGGCTTGGTCATCGCCTGGGTGCTGGTGCGTTACGAGTTTTTCGGGAAAAAGCTGATCGACGCCTTGGTGGACCTGCCCTTTGCATTACCTACGGCGGTGGCCGGTATTTCACTGACCGCATTGCTGGCAAGCAACGGCTGGATTGGTAGCCTGCTCGAGCCCTATGGCATTGCCCTGGCTTTCAACCCCAACGGCGTGGTGATTGCCCTCACCTTTATTGGCTTGCCTTTTGTAGTGCGTACCGTGCAGCCGGTTTTAGAAGATTGCGAACAAGAGTTGGAAGAGGCGGCCATGTGCTTAGGCGCTACGCCGTGGCAAAGCTTTGCGCATGTGATTTTTCCGACCATTGCACCGGCGCTGTTGACTGGTTTTGCCATGGCCTTTGCCCGTGGTGTGGGCGAATATGGTTCAGTGATTTTTATCGCGGGCAATATGCCCATGGTGTCGGAGATCACGCCACTCATCATCATCGGCAAGCTAGAGCAGTACGACTACGCTGGCGCCACCGCCGTAGCCTCTGTTCTGTTGGTGGCTTCCTTTGCGATGTTGTTTGTCATCAACGCCTTGCAAACCTGGCAACGCCAGCGCTTGGGAGCATCTTCGTGAGCGGGCAGGTGCGTCGCCCGGCCAAGCGCGCGGCGCGTGCCGAGCCCACGTGGGTGCGCTGGGCGCTGCTGACGCTGGCCCTGGCTTTCGTATTTTTGTTCCTCTTGCTACCTTTGGCCGCCGTGTTTGTCGAGGCTTTTCGTAAAGGTCTGGACGGCTATCTCAGCGCCTTGGCGGACCCCGAGGCAATGAGCGCGATTGGCCTGACGCTCTTGGTTGCAGTGGTGGCTGTGCCTTGCAATTTGGTGTTTGGCGTGTCGGCGGCATGGGCGATTGCCAAGTTTGAATTTCCCGGCAAGTCCGCGCTCACCACTTTGATTGATTTGCCTTTCTCCGTGTCGCCAGTGGTTGCCGGCTTGGTCTATGTGTTGATGTTTGGCGCACACGGTTGGTTTGGCCCTTGGCTGATGGCGCACGACATCAAAATCATTTTTGCGCTGCCGGGTATGGTGCTGGCCACCACCTTTGTAACCTTCCCCTTCGTGGCGCGCGAGTTGTTGCCCTTGATGCAGTCGCAGGGCATAGACGAGGAACAAGCCAGCATCGTGCTGGGCGCAACGGGTTGGCAAACCTTTTGGCACGTGACTTTGTCCAACATTCGCTGGGCTTTGATTTATGGCGTGATTTTGTGCAACGCCCGCGCCATGGGTGAGTTTGGCGCGGTGTCGGTAGTGTCTGGGCATATACGCGGGCAAACCAACACCATGCCCTTGCATATTGAGATTTTGTACAACGAATACCAATCGGTCGCGGCATTTGCCGTGGCTACCTTGCTCACGCTATTGGCGCTGGTGACCCTGGTCATCAAAAGCCTGGCAGAGTGGAAATTTGAGCGCCAGCAACGCGCCGCCCAAAGCCTTTCCCCCGAGCGTCCTGTCAGTCCCTAAGGCCACCTCCACTATGAGCATTTCTATTGACCATGTCAGCAAGCAATTTGGCAACTTCCAAGCCTTGGACGATGTCAGCCTCGAGATTGCCTCGGGCGAACTGGTCGCTTTGCTCGGGCCATCTGGCTGCGGCAAAACGACTTTGCTGCGCATCATTGCTGGCTTGGAAAGCGCCGATGCCGGCAGCATTTATTTTTCCGGGGTCGATGCCACCGCCGTGCATCCGCGTGAGCGCAACGTGGGTTTTGTGTTCCAGCACTACGCCTTGTTCCGCCACATGACGGTGTTTGATAACGCCGCCTTTGGCCTGCGCATGCGCCCGCGTGCCAGCCGCCCCACACAGGTGCAGATCAAAGACAAAGTGCATCAGCTGCTGGACTTGGTGCAGCTGGACTGGCTGGGTGACCGCTTCCCGTCGCAACTCTCGGGCGGACAGCGCCAGCGCATAGCACTGGCCCGGGCGCTGGCGGTAGAGCCGCAGGTCTTGCTGCTCGATGAACCTTTTGGTGCACTCGATGCCAAAGTGCGCAAAGAGCTGCGCCGCTGGTTGCGCCGCTTGCATGATGAGCTGCATGTGAGCAGCGTGTTTGTGACCCACGACCAGGAAGAGGCGCTCGAAGTGTCTGACCGCGTGGTGCTGATGAACCGGGGCCGCATAGAGCAAGTGGGCACGCCCCAAACGGTGTGGGAGCAACCCGCCAGCCCGTTTGTATTTAGCTTTTTGGGCCAGGTCAACCGCTTGCAAGGGCATATCGAAGATGGCAGCTTGCGCATTGGTCAAGGCCAGGCGCGCATTGCCTGCCCCGAATTACGGCAGGCCGCTGCGCAACAAGCGGGCTATGCCTTTGTACGGCCTTACGAATTGGAGCTGCGCCCTGCCGCCACGCCCGGCGCGGGCGATGCCACCGGTTGGATAGCAGGCCAGGTGCTGCGCGTGCTGGCAGCGGGCCCGCTGGTGCGCCTGGAAATTAGCCCGCAGGACGCATCCATCCTGCCCCAGGGCGAAGTGCTGGAAGTGCATCTGGGCTTGCAAGAATTTGCTGCCATGCCGCTGCGCGATGCCGACCCAGTGCAGTTGCGGCCGCGCGGGGGGCGGGTGTTTTTGGCTTGAGACCCTGCTGTATCACCGTTGCGGGGTAGCAAAAACGCTGGCAATATCACCCACAGGAATCACCTCCACACCCTCGGCAAACGGCCAGCGTTCCTGCACCGGTGCAACGATATAGGTTTTGTGAGGTTGGATGTCCTTGAGTGATTGCCAAAAACCTTTGCTTACTTTCGGAGCCACGCTGAATTTGATTTCAAAGCCGATGATGTGTTGGCCTGACTCGACCACTACATCGAGCTCAGCCCCTGCTGCCGTTCTATAAAACGACATGATGGCCCCGGCTGGCAGATGTGCGGCGATGTGGTCAATGACAAAGCCTTCCCAAGAAGCGCCGGTCATGGGGTGGCCTTGCAAGTCGGCGACACTGGTCAAGCCAAGCAAGCTGTGCAGCAGACCGCTGTCGCGCACATAAACCTTGTGGGACTTGACCAAGCGCTTGCCCAAGTTGGCGTGAAACGGTTCGAGCCTTCTCACCAAAAGCGCCCCCACCATGTGGTCAAGCCAGCGGGTGACCGTGGGCGCGCTCACATCCAGCGAATTGGCAATCGCAGACGCATTGAACAGTTGACCATGCACATGGGCAAGCATGCGCCAAAAGCGGCTTAGGCTTGTCGTATCCACGTTCAAACCGAGGGCAGGCAAATCGGTGTTCAAAAGGTGGCGAATGAACGCCTCGCGCCAAGCCCAAGAGGCTTGTTCACTCACTGCGGTGAAACTGGGAGGAAAGCCCCCGCGTAGCCACAAGATTTGCAGGGTGTGCTGATCGGAACCCACTTCATCGACCAGCAGCGGAAACATGTCGATCAGGCTCAAACGCCCGGCCAATGATTGGGACTGCCGCAGCAACTCAAACGATGCCGAACCCAAAAGCACAAAGCGCCCTGGACGACGAAGGCGGTCAATCTCTCCGCGTAATACTGAAAAAAGCCCGGGTGCGTTTTGCACTTCGTCAAGGATGATCAGTTGATCTGCATGGGCTTGCAAAAATAGCGGCCCTTCGCCCAAGCGGGCCTGGTCTTGGGGTGACTCCAGGTCTAAATAAATAGCGTCGGTGTGGCTGTCTAACAGTGCACGCGCCAGCGTTGTCTTGCCGATTTGGCGCGGCCCGAGAATGGCAACCGCCGGACTCCAAGTCAGTTGGGCGCTAAGGGATGGTTGAGCGATGCGTGTAAACATCCTTGCATTTTAAATATGAAATATTCAAAATGCAAGGATTAATTACTCAACCTCTTCACCCTAACTTCTTGAGAAGCAATGCATTCACTTGCGCCGGATTGGCCTTGCCCTTGCTGGCTTTCATGATCGGGCCGACCAAGCCGTTCAAGGCTTTGGCATTACCCGCTCTGAACTCTTCGACGTTTTTCGGATTGGCGGCCAGCACCTCGTCAATGATGGCTTCTAGGGCGCTGGTGTCGTTCATTTGCCTAAGGCCTTTGGCCTCGATCACGGCATCGACCTCGCTCACCGCACCAACTGCGCCAACCCCTGTAATGGCTACTGTTACATCGTTCGAAGTCGAGGTCCACAACGCGTCAAAAACCTGACGCGCTGCGTTGTTGCTGATGGTGTTATCAGTGATACGACCAATCAAAGCAGCCAGTTGCGCGGCGCTCACAGGTGTCTGTTCGAAGGTCATTTCGCTGGCATTTAGGCGACGTGAAACTTCACCCATGATCCAGTTACTCGCCAACTTCGATTGTCCGCACGCCTTGGCCGTCTCTTCAAAATAAGCCGCCATCGCCTTGCTTTGCGTGAGCGTCGTTGCGTCGTATTCGGGCAAGCCGTATTGCGTGACAAAGCGCTCGGCCATGACGCGCGGCAACTCGGCCATTTCACTGCGCACGCGCTCCACCCATTCGCGCGAAATCACCAGCGGTGGTAAATCCGGATCGGGGAAATAGCGGTAATCGGCAGCGTCTTCTTTGGTGCGCATGGCGCGTGTTTCGCCGGTGTCCGGGTTGAATAGCACCGTGGCTTGTTGAATCGAGTGCCCATCTTCAATTTGCTCGATCTGCCAGCGCACTTCATAGTCGATGGCCTGCTGCATGAACTTGAAGCTGTTGAGGTTTTTGATTTCACGACGTGTGCCCAGCGGCGCGCCGGGTTTGCGCACCGACACATTGGCGTCGCAGCGGAAACTGCCTTCTTGCATATTGCCGTCGCAAATGCCAACCCATGTCACGATCTTGTGCAGCTCTTTGGCATAGGCCACGGCTTCTTCACTGGAACGCATATCGGGCTCAGTGACGATTTCTAAGAGAGGTGTGCCAGCGCGGTTCAGGTCGATACCCGACTGTCCGATGAAATCCTCGTGCAGCGATTTGCCTGCATCCTCTTCTAAGTGTGCACGCACTAGCCGAACGTTCTTCTTCTCGTCACCTAAGAAGAACGACACCGCGCCACCTTGCACCACCGGTATTTCAAACTGGCTGATCTGGTAGCCCTTGGGCAGGTCGGGGTAAAAATAATTTTTGCGTGCAAAAACGCTGCGCTCGGCGATGTGCGAGCCCAGCGCCAGCCCGAGTTCGATGGCGCGCTCGACTGCGCCCTTGTTCATCACCGGCAGCGTGCCTGGCAAAGCCAAATCGACCGCGCAGGCTTGCGTGTTCGGCTCGGCACCGAAAGCGATAGACGCGCGGCTGAAAATTTTGCTTTGTGTGGAAAGCTGGGCGTGGGTTTCAAAGCCTATGACGACTTCGTAGCCGTGGACTAATTTGGCGGCGCTCATTTACACGCCCTCCGGTTTGGCAGAATGAAAATCAGTGACTTGCTGGAAGCGATGCGCCACATTCAGCAGTTGCGCTTCCTGCAAATAATTGCCTATCAACTGCATGCCTACTGGCATCCCCATATCGCCCAAGCCCACTGGAATGCTCATACAGGGTAGCCCTGCCAGCGAAGCGGGTAGTGTGAATATGTCTGCCAAATAATTGGCCACCGGATCATCCGCTTTATCACCTAGCTTCCATGCAGTGGTCGGCGCAACAGGCCCCGCAATCACGTCGCATGACTCAAATGCTTTCTGAAAATCTTCTGCAATCATGCGGCGTATTTTTTGCGCTTGCAAATAGTACGCGTCGTAATAACCGTGCGACAACACATAGCTGCCAATTATGATGCGGCGCTTGACCTCATCACCGAAACCTTCGGAGCGGGTCCGCTGGTACATGTCTGCCAGGTCAGAAAATTCTTTGGCGCGGTGACCGAATTTCACGCCGTCGAAACGGCTTAAGTTGCTGGAGGCCTCGGCGGCGCAAACGATGTAGTAGGCAGGGATAGATAGTTGCGCGTTTGGCAGGCTGATAAGCGAACTAATTTCAGCACCCAAGTATGCAAGTTTGGTAACTGCCTCCCAAATCCGCTCTCGAACATTTGACTCACATCCATCCATTACGCCACGAGGATTGCCGATTTGGTTGGTAAGCCATTGTTGAGGCACCCCGATCCGCAACGGCCTGCCATCCTTGCCCGCTTTTGCCAATGGCTTATCGCCATGATCTATCCGAAGCAAATGGGAGAAACCGAATTTTTTCTCATCCTCAGTTTGAGCTAAATTCAAGGAAGTAGAGTCTCTGTCCAAATCCGGCCCGCACATGGCCGACAACAACAAAGCGCAATCTTCAGCGCTGCGCGCCATCGGCCCAGCCTGATCCAGGCTGGAAGCAAACGCCACCATGCCGTAGCGCGAGGCGCGGCCATAAGTAGGCTTGATGCCGGTGATGCCGCAAAACGCGGCGGGCTGGCGAATGGAGCCGCCGGTGTCGGTGCCGGTCGCCGCAGGCGCCAAACGTGCTGCCACAGCCGCCGCACTGCCGCCGGACGAGCCGCCAGGGACGTAGTTCTTGATTTGACCTTTTGGGTCTGCAATGAAGCTCCAAGGGTTGGTCACCGCACCATAAGCCGAGTTTTCATTGGCCGAGCCCATAGCAAATTCATCGCAATTGAGTTTGCCCAAAGTCACCATACCGGCTTCGCGCAACTTTGCAACTACCGTGGCGTCAAACGGAGAGCGGTAGTCTTTCAATATTTTTGACCCCGCCGTAGTGGCGAAATCTTTGGTCACAAATATGTCTTTGTGCGCAATCGGCACGCCTTCTAAGGGGCCTGAGGTGCCTGCGGCGATTTTGGCGTCAGAGGCTTGGGCCTGCGCCAGCGTCACTTCGCTGTTGATATCCAAAAAAGCATTGTGCTGATCGCGCCCCATGCGCGCCAGAAAACGCGTGGCCACTTCCACCGCGCTGAAATCTTTCTTTTGAAGACCCGCCGCCAATTGGGCAACTGTCATGTCGTGTAAATCAGCCATGGCTTACTCGATCACTTTCGGCACCAAAAACAAACCGCGCTCCACCGCAGGGGCACTGCGCTGGTTGGCCTCGCGCTGGTTGGGCTCGCTCACCACGTCTTCGCGCAAACGCAGCGTCATACCCAGTGCGTCGGTGTCGCCAATGGCAGCAGTTAAACCGTGCATGGCATCGACCGGATGCGCCATCGGCACCACGCCGCTTGTGTCCACGGCGCGCATTTGCTCAACGATCTCAAAAAAACCATTGAGCTGCCCAAGCAGGCGTTCGGCGGCGGGCGGCTCAAACTGTAGCCGGGAGAGCCGGGCGAGGCGGTCGATATCGTGGGAGGTTAAGGACATGTGAAAAAAGCGGTCTTTACAGGGTGGTTTGCTGTGCGTAGGCCCCTGCACAAGGCGGGATTTCAGGGGCGATGGGTTATTATCCCGCCTTTGGCTTGCACGGCGTTTCCCCCTGCCGTTTGCGCCTGAAATCAGCCATTTACCGACAAAACACAGACGATGCAGCATGCGACCGCGCTGCATGTCGACAAGGACACGCCATGTTTGGAGCTTTCACCCGTTATTTTTCTACCGACCTGGCCATTGACCTCGGAACCGCAAATACCCTGATTTTTGTACGCGACAAAGGCATCGTGCTCGACGAGCCATCGGTGGTGGCCATCCGCCACGAAGGCGGCCCCCAGGGCAAAAAGTCCATTCAGGCGGTGGGTAAAGAGGCTAAGGCCATGTTGGGCAAGGTACCCGGCAATATCGAGGCCATTCGCCCCATGAAAGACGGCGTGATCGCCGACTTCACCGTCACCGAGCAAATGCTCAAGCAGTTCATCAAGATGGTGCATCCGCGCAGCGTGTTTCGGCCCAGCCCGCGCATCATTATTTGCGTGCCCTGCGGCTCCACCCAGGTCGAGCGCCGCGCCATCCGCGAATCCGCCCTGGGCGCAGGCGCCAGCGATGTGTACTTGATCGAAGAGCCCATGGCAGCGGCCATTGGCGCGGGCCTGCCAGTCTCGGAGGCCTGCGGCTCCATGGTGGTGGACATCGGCGGCGGCACCACCGAAGTGGGCGTGATCTCGCTGGGCGGCATGGTCTACAAAGGCAGCGTGCGCGTCGGTGGCGATAAGTTTGACGAGGCCATCATCAACTACATCCGCCGCAACTACGGCATGCTGATCGGCGAGCCTACGGCAGAGGCCATCAAAAAACAAATCGGCTCGGCCTTCCCCGGCTCGGAAGTCAAGGAAATGGAAGTGCGCGGCCGCAATCTGTCCGAAGGCGTGCCGCGCTCCTTCACCATTTCTTCCAATGAAATTTTGGAAGCCCTCACCGACCCGCTCAACAACATCGTGTCCGCCGTGAAAAACGCGCTGGAGCAAACGCCTCCCGAGTTGGGTGCCGACATTGCGGACCGCGGCATGATGCTCACCGGCGGCGGTGCGCTATTGCGCGACCTGGACCGCTTGCTCGCCGAAGAAACCGGCCTGCCGGTGTTGGTAGCCGAAGACCCCTTGACTTGCGTGGTGCGCGGTTGCGGCATCGCCCTAGAGCAAATGGAACGCTTGGGCTCGATTTTCACCAACGAGTAAGCGCCGGACGCAGCGATGGCTCTTGCTTCGCTGGGCAGAGACCCCCCTCCGTTTTTCCGTCAAGGCCCTTCGGCTCTGTCACGCCTGGTGGTGTTCAGCGCCCTGGCACTCTTGCTGATGGTGGCTGACGCGCGTTTTCAAATGGTGCAACCCTTGCGTGCCAGCATCGCTACCGCGCTCTATCCGCTGCAATGGCTGGTTTTGCAGCCGCTGCTGTTGTCGCAGCAGGCCAGTGAGCGCATGGACGGCATGTTCAGCAACGAGACCGCTTTGCAACAACTGCGCCAGCAATTGGCCGAGCAGCGCCAGCGCGCCCAGCAAAACGAGCAACTGGTTTTGGAAAACCAGCGACTGCGCGGCATTTTGAATTTGCAGGAACGCCAATGGCCCGGCACGCTGGCCGCCCAGGTGGTCTATGACGCCGCCGACCCGTATACCCGTAAAGTGGTGCTGGACAAAGGCGAGCGCCAGGGCGTGCATCTGGCCTCTCCCGTCATTGATGAGTTTGGCGTCATAGGCCAGGTAACGCGCGTTTTCCCCATGTCCAGCGAAGTGACCCTGATCACCGACCGCGACCATGCGATTCCGGTAGTCAATGTACGCACTGGCGCGCGCGGTGTGGCCTATGGCGAAACCACGCGCAATGCCGACGCGCTGGAGTTGCGCTTTATGGCTGCCAATTCGGATGTCACGGTGGGCGATATGCTTACCACCAGCGGTGTCGATGGCGTCTATCCGGCGGGCTTGCCGGTGGCGCGGGTGGACAAAGTGGAGCGGCGCACCGAGGCCGTGTTTGCGCGTATCGAATGCGTGCCCATTGCCATGGTCGCAGGCACCCGCCATGTGCTGGTGCTGCTGCCTGCTGCGCAAGCCGCCGTGGCGCGTCCGCCGCCCGAGCCGGAGCACAAACCCGTGCGCAGCGGAGGCCGCCGATGATCATGCGCCAGGGCCAACGCCTGCTGATGCCGGTGAACCCTGCTTTTTTGTGGACGAGCCTGGTGTTTGCGTTTGTCGCCAATATGCTGGGCAATATGCTGCTGTGGGGCCGCGCCGCCTGGGCGCCGGATGTACTGTCCATCGTGCTGGTGTTTTGGACGGTGCACCAGACCATGCGCGTGGGTGTGGCCGTTGCATTTGTATTCGGTTTGATGCTCGATGTGTACCAAGGCGGCTTGCTGGGGCAGCATGCCATGGCCTATACGGTGCTCAGCTATGTTGCGATCATGGTGCATCGTCGCTTGCTGTGGTTTAGCTTGCCCGAGCAGACGCTGCAAGTGCTTCCCTTGTTTGCGCTGGTGCATATGGTGGAGTTGGTCCTCAATGGCATTATTGGCGGCAATTTTCCAGGCTGGTGGGTGCTGATGGCGCCGGTGGGCGAGGCTTTGCTGTGGCCGGTGATCAGCTGGATGCTGCTCGCCCCGCAGCGCCGCGCGCCGGACCCGGACGACAACCGTCCGCTCTAGCCAAGGCGCACCATGGACTTGCGCAATATCGATTACGACCTGCAACGCTTTCGCCAGCGCATTTTTGTGTTCACGATACTGGTGCTGGTGTGCTTTGTGTTGTTGCTGCTGCGCCTCATGTATTTGCAGCTCTGGCGCCATGACGATTTGCTGGCGCAGGCCGAAAGCAACCGCATCGCCATCGTGCCCATCGTGCCCAACCGAGGCTTGATACAAGACCGCAACGGCATTGTGCTGGCCAGCAATTATTCGGCTTACACCCTGGAGATCACGCCCTCCAAAACCAATGGTTTGGAAGCGACCATAGACGCTTTAGCCGAAGTAGTGGAGATCACCCCGCGCGATCGGCGTCGCTTCAAAAAATTGCTCGAAGAATCCAAAACCTTTGAGTCCCTGCCTTTGCGCAACCGGCTTACCGATGTGGAAGTGGCACGCTTTGCCGCACAGCGTTTTCGCTTTCCCGGCGTAGAGATCAAAGCCCGTTTGTTTCGTAACTATCCTTATGGCGAATTGGCCAGCCATGTGATCGGCTATATCGGGCGCATCAACCAAAGTGAGAAAGAAAAAATCGAAGACGACGATGACCAGGCCAATTACCGGGGCACCGAATACATAGGCAAGCTCGGCATCGAGCAAAGCTTTGAGCGCCAGCTGCACGGTCTGACCGGCGTGGAGCATATTGAGACCTCGGCGGGTGGGCGGGCCACACGGCGCCTCTCCAGCAGCAAAGCCACGCCTGGTGACACCGTGACCCTGACGATTGACATCAAATTGCAGCAGCTGGTGGAGACCATGTTTGGCGCGCGGCGCGGCGCGCTGGTGGCGATCAACCCGCAAAACGGCGAAGTGCTCGCCTTTGTCAGCAAACCTACTTTTGACTCGAATTTATTTGTCGAAGGCATCGATCAGGACAACTGGCAAATGCTCAATGAATCGCCGGACAAGCCTTTGCTCAACCGCGCTTTACGCGGCACCTATCCGCCGGGCTCGACTTACAAACCCTTTATGGCGCTGGCTGCTTTAGAGACCGGCACGCGCAAGCCCACGACCTTAATTAACGACCCCGGCTTTTATATGTTTGGCGGCCACCGATTTGGTAGCCCGGAGAATGAGCGTGGTGGCATCATGGACATGCGCCGGGCGATTGTCGAGTCCAGCAACGCCTATTTTTATTCGCTTGCGAACGAGTTAGGCGTGGACACCATGCATGACTTTATGAAGCCCCTGGGCTTTGGCCAGATGACCGGCATCGATGTGCTGGGCGAGGTGCGCGGTGTGCTGCCTAGCCAGGAATGGAAGCGGCGCTACTACAGCAAACCCGAGCACCAAAAATGGTATGCCGGAGAGACGATTTCCTTAGGCATAGGCCAGGGCTATAACAGCTTTACCATGCTGCAATTGGCGCAGGCTACGGCCACGGTAGCGAACAAAGGCGTCAAGTACACACCGCGCTTGGTGCTGGCCACCGAAGATGCCAGCACGCACGCACGTAGCGAGCGCCCCACCCCGCTCCCCGAAGACCTGAAGCTCTCACCTGACAACATCAATGTAATAGTCCAGGCTATGGTGGGTGTGACGCAAGAGGGCACTTCAGCGCGCGCCTTTGCCGGGGCCGCTTATTTAAGTGGCGGTAAAACCGGCACCGCCCAGGCCGTGAGCCTGGCGAAGAACGAAAAATACAACGCGGCGCGCATGGACGAGCACCAAAGAGACCACTCACTTTACGTTGCTTTCGCGCCCGCCGACAACCCGAAAATCGCGCTAGCCGTGATTGTGGAAAACGCTGGCTTCGGTTCTACTTCGGCAGCGCCGATTGCGCGGCGCGTGTTTGATTACTGGCTCTTACAGCAATACCCCAACGACGAAGATTTAGCCGCCGTGCGCAAAGGCCTGGCCACTGCGCCGATCGGTAAACCACGCGCCGCGGCCGAGCTCAGTTGGCCACCGCCCTTGCAAATCGCGGAGCCGCCAGGGCTGGTCGCCAAGCCCTGAGCAAGCTCTACGTCAGTCCAAACCTGTTACTGCGAGTGCGCAGAAGCTGGCTATGCAGGGCTTCATGCCTGTATGGGTCGCCGCCTCGCTGCATTCCTCACCATGACGAACGGACGCAGACCTAGCCTAAGTGCTATGCCGTATCAGGCCAGAAACGCATCCCACGAAGTTTTGGCGATCAAGGCCGCTACCACCAGCATAAACACGATGCGCACAAAGCCGGTGCCGTGTTTGAGGGCCAGATGCGTACCGGCCAAGCTACCCACCATATTGGACAAAGCCATGGCCAACACCAGATGCCACCATACATGGCCAGTCCAAGCGAACAAAACCAGGGCCGCTAGATTGCTGGCCGTATTGAGCAACTTGGCGCTGGCCGATGCATGCAAGAAGTCGTACCCGGCCACACGCACCAACAAGAACACAAAAAAGCTACCGGTTCCCGGCCCGAAAAAGCCATCGTAAAAACCCACCAGCCCGCCGATGGCGGCAAGCACCAGCATCTCGCGGCGGCCTTCAAAGCGCGGCGCATGCGCTTGACCTAAATCTTTTTTTGCCAGCGTATAAGCCAGCAGCAACACCAAAAGACCAGGCAAAATTTTGCGCAATAAAGCCGGCGAGACCACCGTCACCAACCAGGCACCTGCGAAGGCGGCTAACAAAGCGGCTGCCGCAGCGGGCAGCAGTGCGCGCCAAGGCATGGTGACGCGGCGGCTGTACTGCACCGTGGCCAATCCTGTGCCCCAAATGGACGCGCCTTTGTTAGTGCCAAACAAGGTGGCGGGCGCTGCCGCCGGAAATAGGGCAAACAAACTGGGTATCAGGATGAGTCCGCCGCCACCGACTATGGAATCTACAAATCCCGCTAAAAGCGAAGCGGCGCAAACAAGCAGCAATTCCATGGAGCTGGGGTACAGAAAAAATGAGGTGTTACAAAAGTCTAAGGAGTGTCTGCATAAGTTTTTCATCGCGAAGAGCGGATCCACAAGCGCTTGATTCGCTGGCAACCATGGATTGCTTCCCTGCGCTCACAATGGCAGGTTGGGGCTTATGCAGAGCTTCCCTAAGCGCCGGGTTTCTAAGACGTCAACGCCCGCCAAGTGTAGGGGCTTGCAAATGGGTTGCACATGCAGCGGCAAAACAAACAGACAAAAAAAAGCACCAACAAAAGTCGGTGCTTTTTGCCTCTTGGGGAGGTGTGTCAACCTTGGCTAGGCCAAGGTCTTATGGTCTCCTCGGAATCGCTCGCGGCCTGGTGGGCTGCCCTTCGCTTTTCGAAGTGTGGCCTGTTTGTAGGCACGAACCCACTGTAGCTCCGCCGCGCCGAATCAACATCAGGACTTACCCTTGCGTGTTTCCCCTTAGTCATGGGCGTCTTCGGCAATCCACTGGGCTGCTTTCTCAGCAATCATCAGGGTGGGCGAATTGGTGTTGCCGCTGGTAATAAATGGCATCACACCGGCATCGACCACGCGCAGCCCGGCCACGCCGCGCACTTTCAGGCGCGGGTCTACCACCGCCATGGGGTCATCAGCGCGGCCCATTTTGGTGGTGCCTACGGGGTGAAAAATCGTACTGGCAATGTCGCCAGCTAGCTTGGCGAGTTCTTCGTCGCTTTGGTATTGCACGCCGGGCTTGTATTCCTCGGGCGCAAATGCTTGCATCGCGCTTTGCGCCATGATGCGCCGCGTGACCCGCAGCGAGTCGGCGGCTACTTTGCGGTCGGTATCGGTGCTCAGGTAATTGGGCGCAATCGCTGGCGCATCGCGAAAGTCGGGTGTGCGGATGTTGATCGTGCCCCGGCTAGTCGGGTTCAGGTTGCAGACGCTGGCGGTCATGGCATTGAAGGTGTGCAGCGGCGAGCCGAAGGCGTCCAGGCTGAGCGGCTGCACGTGGTACTGGATATTTGGGTAAGGCTGCTGCGGGTCGCTGCGGGTGAATGCGCCCAACTGGCTGGGCGCCATGCTCATAGGCCCCGTGCGTTTGAGCAGGTATTCCAAGCCGATACGCGCCTTGCCCCACAGGCTGGAGGCAATGGTGTTGAGCGTAGGCGTATTTTTCACTTTGAACACCGTGCGGATTTGCAAATGGTCTTGCAAATTGGCGCCTACGCCCGGCAGGTCTAGCCGCAGCGCGATGTTCTTGGATTGGAGCAGCGCAGACGGGCCAATGCCCGAGAGTTGCAATAACTGCGGCGAGGCGACCGAACCGGCGCTCAAAATCACTTCGCGTGTTGCATGGGCGGTCACCATCTCCCGGCCATTCCACACCTTGACGCCAGTGCAGCGCAAAGGCTTGGCGGTGCCGGGGTGGTTTTCCAGCACCAGTTCGCTCGCCTGCGCGCCAGTCCAGAGTTCAAAGTTGGGTCGTGCATAGCAAGTGGGGCGCAAAAAGGCCTTAGCCGTGTTCCAGCGCCAACCATTTTTTTGGTTGACTTCAAAAAAGCCCACGCCTTCGTTGTCGCCCCGGTTGAAGTCTTCGGTCGCCGGTATGCCCGCTTGCACCGCTGCCTGCGAAAAAGCTTCCAGCACTTCCCAGCGCAAACGTTGTTTATCCACGCGCCACTCACCGCCTGCATTGTGGTGGCGCAGCAGCGCGCGGTAGGGTGTATCCGCGTCTTGCATCAGTGCGGGGGCGGTGCCGCGCGCGCCGTGCAAAGCGTTAGCACCTTTGTAGTGGTCTTCGTGCAATTGGAAGTAGGGAAGGCTGTTGTCCCAGCTCCATTGCGACTCGCCCGTCACATCGGCCCAGCGCGCGTAATCGCGGCCCTGGCCGCGCATATAAATCATGCCGTTGATGCTGCTCGATCCGCCTAGGGTTTTGCCGCGCGGGTAAATCAGGCTGCGACCATTGAGCCCGACCTCGGCCTCGGTTTTGAACAACCAATCGGTGCGCGGGTTGCCGATGCAATACAAATAGCCTACCGGGATATGAATCCAGTGGTAATCGTCGCGCCGCCCGGCTTCAATCAGCAGCACGCGCTTGGAGGCGTCGGCGCTCAGGCGATTGGCCAGCAGGCAACCGGCGGTACCTGCGCCGATGATGATGTAGTCAAAAGTGCTGTCGTTCATGCGGTGTGTGGGGGAGCGCTGTCAGCCTGCCACAGCAGACTTACTTGCCGCTCCATTGGGGTTTGCGCTTTTCCTGAAACGCCAGTTGGCCTTCGCGTGCGTCCTCGGTTAGCGTAAAGAGTGCAATCTGGCTTTCGGTAAAAGCCATGGACTCTTCAAAGGCCATGGTCTCCATTTTCTTCATCATGTACAGCCCGCGCCGTACTGCTGCGGGCGACTTGTCCAGCAGGCGTTCCAGCAACCATTGCAGCTTGGCATCGACATCGCGGTCGATGTAATTGACCAGGCCAAACTCCAAGGCTTGCAGGCTGCTAATGGGCTCGCCGGTAATACACATTTCTACCAAGGTGCGGCGCGGAATCAGGTGCTGTAAGACGCTCAGCACCTGGGCGGGGAATACGCCCACTTTCACCTCGGGCAAACCAAAGACCGCATGCTCTGCGGCCACCGCCATATCGCACATGGACAAGAGGCCCATGCCCCCGGCCATACACGCGCCGTTGACGCGCGCTACCAGTGGTACATAGCTGGCTTTGGCCACGCGCAAGAGCTGCGCCAAATGGCCTAGCGGCTCGGAGTAATCGGTGGTGAAGGCTTGTGCGTTTTGCAGATCGGCCCCAGCGCAAAAAGCTTTGTCACCGGCACCGGTGACGACGATGGCGCGCACGCTGCGCTCAGTTTGCGCCGCGCTGATGGCGGCTGCCATACCGGCCAACACGCCATGGCTCATGGCATTGCGGCGCGCTTCGCGGGTAATGGTCAGCCACAGCACCGGGCCGCGTAGTTCAACGGATAAATCGGGGCTGGTCAGGGCACTGGCATCCATACAAAAAAGCTTTCTGCGTAATCGGGTCGGTAAACAGGGTCGGGCGCTGAGGTCGGGAAATCGAGATCGGGAACTGTTGATCTGGGGATGGGGTTCGGGCCAAAAGGCCATAAGACCCCAAGCATACAAGTGTGCGCTTAGCGCCCGCCGCCCACGTCGAGGAGCGCGCCGGTGCAGTAACTGGCCTCCGAACTCAGCAGCCAAAGAATAGCGTTGGCCACTTCCTGCGCGCTGCCTGGCCGTTGCATAGGCACTTGGGGGGCCAGGCGCTGCGCCCGGTCGGGCTCGCCGCCGCTGGCATGGATGTCGGTTTCGATGATGCCGGGGCGCACCGCGTTGACGCGGATTCCTTCCGCGGCCACCTCTTTGGCCAGGCCGATGGTAAATGTGTCAATTGCGCCTTTGCAGGCCGCGTAGTCCACGTACTGGCCCGGGCTGCCCAGCTTGGAGGCGGCGCTAGACAAATTGACGATGCCGCCGCCGCTGCCGCCATGGCGCGTACTCATGCGCAAAACCGCCTCGCGGGCGCAGACAAAGCTGCCCAGCACATGGGTGTTGAGCATGCGCGAAAGCCGCGCCAGGCTCATGCCATCGACGCGGGAACTGACATCGACCACGCCCGCGTTGTTCACCAACGCAGCCAGTGGCCCCCACTTGGCGTCTATGCGTCCAAACATCGCCATCACATCGTCTTCACGGCTGACATCAGCTTGCAAGGCTATGGCCTGGCCGCCGCTTTCGCGGATGCTGCGCACCACCTCGTCGGCAGCCAGCGAGTTGGAGTGGTAATTGACCGCCACCGCATAGCCGGCCTGCGCTGCCGCCAGCGCGGTCGCCGCGCCAATGCCGCGCGAGCCACCGGTAATTAGCATGATTGGGGCGTTCATGGGCTTGCCTGCGCCAGCGCGGGGTTTTGTTTCGGCCACGCGCAGCGCGAAGAAAGTGCGCTGCCGTGCCGCGCCAGCACCGCCTCACGTGCTTGAGTGAGAAAGCAGTGCCGCATGGGCGCTGCGTCAGGCTTTGCGCAAGGCGCGCGCAGCGTCTAGCGCAAAGTAGGTGAGCACGCCATCGGCGCCAGCACGCTTGAACGCCAGCAGGCTCTCCAGCATCACGGCCTCGTGGTCCAGCCAGCCGTTTTGCGCGGCGGCCATCAGCATGGCGTACTCGCCGGACACCTGGTAGGCAAAGGTCGGCACCTTGAATTCGTCTTTGACGCGGCGCACCACGTCCAGGTAAGGCATGCCGGGTTTAACCATCACCATGTCGGCGCCTTCTGCAATGTCCATGGCCACTTCGCGCAGCGCTTCGTCGCTGTTGCCCGGATCCATCTGGTACACCTTTTTATTGCCCTTGCCCAGGTTGGCGGCCGAGCCCACGGCGTCGCGAAAAGGGCCGTAAAACGCGCTGGCATATTTGGCGCTGTAGGCCATGATGCGGGTATGCACCAGTTTTTCTGCTTCCAGCGCTTGGCGGATGGCGCCGATGCGCCCGTCCATCATGTCGCTAGGCGCCACGATGTCCACCCCGGCACGCGCCTGCGTGAGCGCCTGCTGCACCAACATGGCGGTGGTTTCGTCGTTCAGGATGTAGCCCTCGGTTTCGGGCCGGGTGTCGGGCAGGCCGTCCTGGCCGTGGCTGGTAAACGGGTCCAGCGCCACATCGGTCATGATGCCCAACTGGGGAAATTCTTTTTTCAGGGCGCGCACCACGCGGGGCACCAGGCCGTCCGGGTTGAGCGCTTCGGCGCCGTCATAGGTTTTGAGCGACGGGTCGATCACCGGAAACAAGGCCATCACCGGGATTTCCAGCTCCACACAGGCCTGGGCTACGGGCAGCAGCAAGTCCAGGCTAAGGCGTTCCACGCCCGGCATGGACGGCACGGCCACGCGCTGGCGCTGCCCTTCAACGACGAAAACCGGATAAATCAAGTCATGCGCCGTGAGGGTGTTTTCGCGGACCAGATTGCGGGTAAATCTGTCGCGGCGCAGGCGGCGAGGACGGCCAATGGGGAAGGGTGCGGGGGTAATCATGGGGAAAATTGTGCCTGAATTCGCAGCCTTGCGGGAAGAAAAAATGTCACGGCCCCAAGCCCTTGGCTGGTGCAGGCGCGTGTTGAGCTTTTGTGCCGTTTACAACACATAAAACATTTTTTTTAAACAAAACAAAAAATTCGTGACTTTTTTGCCAAGAAAGATATACTTTTCCCTGGGAACTTCGGTTCCTCCCGCTTTTCCTCCCTGAGCGGGGCCTTGATGTGTGACAGCAAATAGGCTTAACACCCCGGCCGTGTGCTGGGGTTTTTTTTGCCCGCGATTGGGCCCTTCGCCCAGCGGTGCTGCCGCTACACTTTGGCCATGCTCTGGGTCAAAGCCTTCCACATTGTTTTCGTCGCCAGCTGGTTTGCCGGGCTGTTTTACCTGCCGCGTATATTTGTGAATTTGGCCATGGTCGAGCCCGGTTCCGAAGCCGAACGCGCCCGCTTACTGCTCATGGCGCGCAGGCTTTTTCGATTTAGCACCATCCTGGCCATTCCCGCTTTGGGCTTGGGCCTGACTTTATGGCTCTATTACGGCGTGGGCCTGGGGCCGGGCAATGGCTGGATGCACGCCAAGCTCGTCGTTGTCATCCTGACCCTGGGCTACCACCATTTGTGCGCCCGCATCCTGCGCCAATTGGAAGTGCAAACCGCTTTGCGCAGCCATGTGTGGTTTCGCTGGTTCAACGAAATCCCGGTGCTCTTCCTGGTGGCGGCGGTATTGCTGGTAATACTCAAGCCTTTTTAACGGTACCGTGCCATGCACAAATCCGCTGCCTGGCCGCTCACCTGGATGTACTGCACGCTGGTGGTCTATGCCAGCCTGTACCCCTTTGCCGATTGGCGTGACCAGGGCATTGCACCCTGGGCCTTTTTGGCCGCTCCGCTGCCGCGCTACTGGACTGGCTTTGACGTCGCTATCAATATCGTCGGCTATGTGCCGCTGGGCGCTTTGCTGGCCTGGCTGGCTTTGCGCACCCGTCACCGGGTACCTCCCGCTTGGCTGGCGGTGGCCTGTGGCACGCTGCTGTCCTTGGTGCTGGAAACTTTGCAAAGCTATTTGCCCCAGCGCGTCGCCTCGCGCGAGGACTGGTTGCTCAACACCCTAGGCACCATCGTGGGCGCGCTAGCGGCGCTGTACTTGGCGCGGCGCGGCGGCTTGACGCGCTGGGACCGCTGGCAAAGCCGGTGGCTGGCACCGCAATCGCGCGGGGTGCTGGTGCTGCTACTGAGCTGGCCGGCCGCGCTCTTGTTTCCCTCGGCCGTGCCCTTCGGCCTGGGCCATGTGTGGGGCGGTTTGCAAGATTTAGCCCAGGCCTTGCTCGGCATGGGCGCGCATTGGTTGGACGACGCGCAAGTGCGCCGATTATTTCCCGCCATCGACGCAGGGCCGCTGGGATCAGCCGCCACGCTGGCCTGCGTGGTTACCGGTTTGTTGGCTCCTTGTTTGCTGGGCTTTGGCGTACTGCACAGGCCCAGGCACCGCGTCTGGCTCAGTCTGGCCGTGGTGGCCGTGGGCGTGAGTGCCAGCGGCCTCTCGGCCGCCCTGAGCTGGGGGCCAACGCATATGTGGTCTTGGCTGGACGCCACTACCTGCGCCGGCCTGCTGGGCGCCTTGGCCCTGGCTGTGGCCCTGGCGCGCCTGCGCTGGCGCTGGGCATTGGTCCTGGTCTTCGTGCTGCTGTGCGGCCATGTGGCCTTGCTCAATCAGGCGCCAGAGAGCCCGTATTTCGCGCAAACCTTGCAGTCCTGGGAGCAGGGCCGCTTTGTGCGCTTTAACGGTTTGGCCGAATGGCTGGGCTGGCTCTGGCCCTATGCGGCCATCGCGTTGGCGCTTTCCCGGATTCGCATAAGCAGCAGCGAACCTAAAATCGGCGCATGACTTCCACCCCATCCGCTGCGCCAGCCGCAGAAACCAGCTATTACGCGCGCCATATTTTTTTCTGCCTGAACGAACGCAAAAGCGGCGAAGAATGTTGCGCGCAACACCAGGCGCAAGCCGGGTTTGACCGCTGCAAGCAGCGCGTCCGTGATGCCGACCACAATGGCCCCGGCCAGGTGCGCGTCAACAAAGCTGGCTGCCTAGACCGCTGCGCCGGTGGCCCGGTGGCAGTGGTGTATCCCGAGGCGGTTTGGTACACCTATGTGGACAGCGCCGATATCGACGAAATCGTCGACAGCCACCTGCTGGGCGGCAAACCGGTCGAGCGCCTGCGCCTGCCCCCCAGCGTAGGGCGCTAAGCGCGCATGCATCCGCGTACCCAGCAGCTGGCAATTCAGGGGCCAGCAGGCAGCCTGCAAACCTTGGTGGACATGCCAGCCCTGGAGGCAGGACAAAAACCGGTCGGCGTGGCGGTGATTGCCCACCCCCATCCGCTTTTGGGCGGCACCATGGACAACAAAGTCGTGCAAACCATGGCGCGCGCTTTTGTGCAGTCGGGCTGGATGGCGGTACGTTTTAATTTCCGGGGCGTGGGCGCCAGCGAAGGCGCCTATGACGAAGGGCGTGGCGAATTGCAAGATCTGCTTGCGGTGATTGAGCATTTTTCTCCCGCAGCCCAGCAAGGGGTGCTTGCATTGGCCGGTTTTTCTTTCGGTGCTTTCGTCACCTCCCACGCGGTGCAGGCTTTGCATGCGGTGCGCACCCTAGACCGTGTGGTTTTGGTCGGCACGGCCGCAGGACGGTTTGACGTTGCCGAGCTGCCCAAGGACTTGCATGCCAAAACCTTGGTGCTGCACGGGGAGGAAGATGACACCGTGCCCCTGGCCGCCGCGCTGGACTGGGCCCGCCCGCAAAACCTGCCGCTAGTGGTCTTGCCCGGAGTGGGGCATTTTTTTCACGGACAATTGCCCTTGCTGCGCGACTTGGTCGCACGCCATGTGGCTGGGCATTGAGCTTGTGGCCTACGCTGCCGCATCACACCATTCTTATTTTTACAAACGCCCCGCCGATGCCCGCGCTGCACTCCACTCCCAAAGGTTTTGAATTCATGAAATTTGTTGCTTCCTGCCTGCTCGCTATTTCCTTATTGGCCGGTGCCCATGCGCAAAGCCCCCAGCCACCCGAAATCGCGGCGCGCGCTTATTTGTTGCTCGATGTGTCGGCACACCAGGTGCTGGCGGCCAAAGACGCGGACATGCAGGTGGAACCAGCCTCGCTTACCAAGCTGATGACGGCGTACCTGGTGTTTGATGCCTTGAAGTCCGGCAAGATCAGCCTGGATCAGAAATTTCCCGTCAGTGAGCGCGCTTGGAAAATGCCAGGCTCGCGCATGTTCATCGACCCCAAAATGCAAGTACCGGTGGAAGACCTGATCAAGGGCATGGTGGTGCAGTCGGGCAATGACGCCACCATCGCGCTCGCCGAGGGCGTGGGCGGCGATGTGCCCCGCTTTGTGCAAATGATGAATGCACAGGCCCAGGTACTGGGCTTGAAAGGCACTAGCTACAAAAACCCCGAAGGCCTGACCGAGGCCGGGCACACCACCACGGCGCGCGACCTGGGCATCCTGGCGACACGTTTGATGGCCGATTTCCCGCAGTACGTCGGCTATTACGCTCTTAAAAAATACCGCTACCCCGGCACCCCGGCGGCTAATGACACCAATCGCAACCTCTTGTTGCAGCGCGACCCCACGGTCGATGGACTTAAAACTGGCTATACCGAAGCCGCCGGTTACTGCATGGTGGCCACCGCCCGACGCGACTACGCTAGCCTGGGCTCGCAAGGGGCCAGTCCGAGTCGGCGCCTGTTGTCTATTGTTTTGGGCACCGCCAATGAAAATGCCCGCGCCAATGAATCCCAAAAGCTGCTCAACTGGGGCTTTACCGCCTTTGAGCCGGTCAAATTGTTCGATCCCGGCCAGGCCGTGGTGACAGCGCAGGTCTGGAAAGGCAGCGCTTCCACCGTGCGCGTAGGCCATCCGCAGGGCGTTGTGTTGGCTTTGCCAGCCGGCAGCGCTGGCAAAGTGAGCACCGAAGTCGTGCGCAAAGAACCACTTTTGGCGCCCATCGCCAAAGGCCAGGAGGTGGCGACCCTGCGCGTGCTCTCGGGCGGCATAGAGGTGGCGCAAATGCCCCTGCAGGCGCTAGATGCGGTAGACCAGGCGGGTATTTTCGGCCGCGCCTGGGACGCTTTGCGTCTGTGGATACGCTAATTCCAGCGCCCGGCAGCGGCCGACCAGGCTAGGCTGAAGCAATATCTGGTATATTAGAAGGCTTTTCGGAAACTTCCGAAGGGCTCTGTGTTTTCGAAGTTTTTGAATCGTATAGCTCCTGCGCAGCGGGAGAATTTTCATTAGGAGGCTTAAGTGCCAACCATTAACCAGCTAGTGCGTCAGGGGCGTGAGGTCGAAACGATCAAGTCCAAAAGCCCTGCGATGCAGAACTCGCCGCAGCGCCGCGGCGTGTGCACCCGCGTGTACACCACCACCCCCAAGAAGCCCAATTCTGCGCTGCGTAAAGTGGCCAAAGTACGCTTGACCAACGGTTTTGAAGTGATTTCCTACATCGGCGGCGAAGGCCACAACCTGCAAGAGCACAGCGTGGTGCTGGTGCGCGGCGGTCGTGTCAAGGATTTGCCCGGTGTGCGCTATCACATCGTGCGTGGTTCGCTCGATTTGCAAGGCGTGAAAGACCGCAAGCAATCGCGTTCCAAATACGGC
>CAJBBZ010000284.1 GCA_903951445.1 uncultured beta proteobacterium | reverse complement strand
TGATGAGGGCTTGGGGTCGGGGTTGCGGCTGGCTTGGGGCGTCGGCTGCACGGGGGCGGCCAAGGGATTCAAGGCGGCACGCACCACTTCCGGGGTGAAGGGTGGTTGCCGAAAACGAATGCCGGTGGCGTCAAAAATAGCGTTGGCAATCGCCGCCGTGCCGGGCACCGAGCTGCTCACGCTGCCGGAGTGCGGCCACTCGCCGCAGCGGGACCAGCCGCAAGCGCTGATCAGCGCGGCTAGCGCGTTCATAGCACGGCACTAGTGGCACGAACAATCAGTTCAAAACCCAAATCAATCGTCCGTTGAAGCACCGGCTCGCCGGCCATGCGCTGGAGCACCTGTTCGCCCGCCACCTTACCAATGGCATAGCGAGGCAAGCGTACCGTACTCAAGGGCGGGTCAAAGGCCTGGGCCAGCGGGTTATCGCCAAAGCCGCACACAGACAACTGCTGCGGCACGGTGATGCCCATACGGCGGCACTCAATCAAGACACCGACCGCCATCAAATCGTTCACACAACAAACTGCGTCAAATTCCACCCCAGAGGCTACCAGCTGCCGAAAAGCCTGTTCACCGCCCACCGTCGTGCCGTCTGCCTCGACCATCATCCCATCCGAGGCCAATCAGGCATGCCGCAAGGCAATGCGCCAACCGTCAGCGCGCTGCGTATTGCTCATATCCCGCTCATTGGTGCTGCCAACGAATGCAATCCGCCTGCGTCCGTAGGACCGCAGATGGTCCACCAACGCTCGCATCGCCAACTCGTTAGAAAAACCGATCACCTGGTCAAACGGATCAGGCACAAGGTCAAAAAGCTCGATCACGCAAACGCCGAGCCGCCTCAAAAGTGCGCGACTCTTGGGGTGTCTGCGTGTTCCCCAGAGGACGACCGCCTCCGGCCGCATGCGGACAAACTCCTCAAGTACCTGCGCCTCTTCCATCGAAGAGTACCCCGATGTTCCAAGCATGACGTGCATGCTGGCCGGTCGCAACGCATCGTTGAGGCCTTGCAAGGTATCGCTGAAAACCGAGTTGGCAATATGCGGCACGATACACACCACGCCGCGGCCGCGCCTTGCGCGCAGGCTGCCAGCCACGCCGTTCGGCACGTACCCCTGCGTGCCAATGGCCTGCAGGATACGCTCTCGCGTTTCCGGCGCTACATTTTGCGGCTGGCTCAGTGCGCGTGACACGGTCATGGTGGATACACCGACCTGCCGCGCCACATCACTCATCCTTACTGAGCTTCTTGCCATCAAGCTTGACCTTTATGAAGACAACTATCGTACCCGCTGCGCTGAAAGCCTAGGGAAAACACGTAGAAGCCGATCTCGCAGAACGTGATGAAATGTGATCGTTAACATTGAAGTCGAGTTCAAAGTTAACGCCGCTATAAACCCTTTAAGCCGCCATTGGCGGCACAAACCTCTGAAACGGAGACCGTCATGAAACTGCGTAATTTGACCTACTCATTCATTGGAGTATTTGCTCATCTGGCGCTGGGTAGCGCGTTAGCGCAAAGCCTGCCAGACGTACCACGGGATCGGACCCTCATCAGCCAGGGCTGGGATTTCTACAACCAGGTACCGTCTCCCAACAATTTCAGTCCGTATTCAGGTGTGCTGTTGCACCAGCGCAATAACTTGCACTACACCGTGAATGAGATGTTGT
>CAJBBZ010000283.1 GCA_903951445.1 uncultured beta proteobacterium | reverse complement strand
TAGTAATCGCGCTCGGTATCGCGGGCGATTTTTTCCAGGGGCTGGCCGGTGCGCTCGGCCAAGATTTTGTTCAGCTGTTCGCGTGTTTTGAGAATCTCGCGCGCATGGATTTCAATCTCTGTCGCCTGGCCCTGGGTACCGCCCAAAGGCTGGTGAATCATGACCTTGGAATTGGGCAGCGAAAAGCGCTTGCCCTTGGCACCGGCTGCCAGCAGAAAGGCACCCATGCTCGCCGCCATGCCGATGCACAAAGTGGAAACATCGGGCTTGATGAAGTTCATGGTGTCAAAAATTGCCATACCGGCACTCACCGAACCGCCGGGTGAGTTGATGTAAAAGGAAATGTCTTTGTCTGGGTTTTCGCTTTCCAGGAACAAGAGCTGCGCGACCACCAAATTGGCGGTCTGGTCGTTCACCGTACCGACCAGAAAAATAACCCGCTCTTTAAGCAAACGGGAATAAATGTCGTACGAACGCTCGCCGCGCCCCGACTGCTCAATAACCATAGGCACCATACCCAAGGCTCGGGTGGACGCACTGCCTGGCAATTCGAAATTCATACAACTTACCTCAAATGTGTGGGGTCCAGCGCCGCCGGTGGGCAACGCCAAACCATTCAATCAATTCTGCCCCATTAACTCGTCAAAGGAGATGGCCTTCTCGGTAACCTTGACCTTGGAGAGGACAAACTCGGTCACGTTGTTTTCAATCACCACCGACTCGACCTCGCTCATGCGATTTTGGTCGCCGTAGTACCAGCGCACGACTTCAGCGGGGTTTTCGTAGCTGGCGGCCAGCTCTTCTACATGCTGCTTGATCTGCGCGGGCGTCGCCTGCAGTTGGTTGGCACGCACCAGCTCGCCCACCACCAAGCCCAAGCGCACGCGGCGCTCGGCCTGGGCGGTAAACAATTCTTCGGGGATCGGGGCGTTATCGGCGTCCTTCATGCCGCGTTGCTTGAGATTGGCGCGGGCGTCAGCGACCAGGCGCTCGATCTCGGACTGCACGCTGGCCTTGGGCAGGTCCAGCTCGGATTTGGAAATCAGCGCTTCCATAACGCCTTGCTTATTGCGCGACAGCAGGCGGGCCTTGACTTCGCGTTGCAGGTTTTTGCTGATGTCTTCGCGCAAAGCGGCGACGGTGCCATTAGCAATGCCCAAGCTGCCGGCCAGCGCATCGTCCACCTCAGGCAGGTGCGCTGCCTCCAGTTTCTTGACGGTGACCATGAAATCGGCGGTTTTACCTGCGACATCCTTGCCTTGGTAGTCCTCGGGAAAAGCCAGCGGGAAAGTCTTGCTCTCGCCCAGTTTCATGCCACGGGTGGCCTCTTCAAATTCTTTGAGCATTTGGCCGTCGCCCAGAATGAACTGGAAATCTTCGGCCTTACCGCCATCAAACAGCTCGCCGTCAATCTTGCCTTCAAAGTCCACGGTGGCGCGGTCGCCATCTTGGGCGGCCGCATCCTGAGGACGTTGGGCAAAGGTGCGGCGTTGTTTGCGCAAAATATCGATGGTTTTGTCGATCGCCGCGTCGGTCACCTGGGCCTCTGCTTTTTCCACTACGGCGCTGGACAAATCGCCAATTTTGACTTCGGGAAACACTTCAAACACCGCGTCAAACGCCATAGCGCCTTCCACAGCTTCGGCGGCTTCGCTGATACGCGGCTGTCCGGCTACGCGCAGCTTGGCTTCGCTCGCGGCCTCTGCAAAAGCCTGGCCCACTTTGTCATTCATCACTTCGTAGTGCACCGAGTAGC
>CAJBBZ010000282.1 GCA_903951445.1 uncultured beta proteobacterium | reverse complement strand
GCATGGCGTCATCTTGGGGGCGCTGTATCTACCCGTGGCGCTGATGTTGGTGGCGCTGTCGCTGCGTGGTGTGGCGTTTGACTTTCGGGTCAAGGCCAAAGCACACCACCGCCCCTTGTGGGACAAAACCTTTTACGTCGGTTCGATATTGGCGTCGTGGTCGCAAGGATTTATGTTGGGCCAGCTCATCACCGGCTTCAAGCAAGACACGCCGGGTTATGTGTTCAGCGCACTCATCGGTTTTTGTTTGGTGTTTGCTTACCGCTTATTGGGTGCCGGTTGGTTGATCATGAAAACCGAGGGTGCTTTGCAATTGCGTGCTGTCGAGTGGGCCAAGGGCAGTTTGTGGCTGACCGCGGCGGGTGTGTTGGCCATATCGGTGGCAACCCCCTGGGTCAGTCCTCGCATTTTCGATAAGTGGTTCAGCTTTCCCAACCTGCTCATGCTGTTGCCCATTCCTGCCATGACCACGGGTTTGTTCTTGGTGATTTGGCGCAGTTTGTCGCGCTTGCCCGTGCGGTTTGCGCAAGGCAACCAATACGGCGCAGGTGTGCCGTTTGCCAGCACCGTGGGCGTGTTCTTGCTGTCGTTTTATGGCTTGGCTTACAGCTTGTTTCCTTGGTTGGTGATTGACAAGCTCAACATCTGGCAAGCGGCCAGTTCGCCCGAAGCCTTGTTGGTGATCTTTTACGGCGTGGCGGTGGTCTTGCCCGTGATCATTGCTTACACCGTGTTTGCCTACCGTGTGTTTTGGGGCAAATCTACCCATCTCAGTTATTGAAAGTTTGAAAGAAGAACATGGCCTATACACATAAATTTCAGCAGTTGGCAGATACCGCCATGACGCAGGTGACGGGCGTTGCGCCAGACCAAGTGGATGCGCTCTTGGCACAAGGCGCTGTGTCGCTGGACATCCGCGACAAAGAAGAACACGACGCCGACCATCTTGCTGGTTCATTGCATGTGAGTCGTGGAAAATTGGAGATGAACATTGAGGGTGTCATCCCCGACCTGAACACCACCTTGCTGTGCTATTGCAATGCCAACAACCGTGGCGCTTTGTCTGCCAACACCTTGCGTCAAATGGGCTATGTCAATGCGCGCTACATCGCGGGTGGATTGAAGGCTTATCGGGCTTTGGGCTAAAGCCTAGGGATTGGTACGAGCACTGGTTTACCAGCTTGCAGCATGCCCGCGTAGTCGTGGAGGCATGGAGACAGGAATACAACGAAGAAAGGCCGAAAAGATCGCTAGGGGGCCTGACACCGGCAGCCTATGCAAAAACACTGATTCAGAAACCAGTTAAATTAACCCCGGACTCCAAAGCCCAGTGCTACTGAAACTGGGGGGACGTCGGCACCTTCCACGGGATTTTGAGCGAGCTCAAGCAGACGGATGGCGGTGAAATCACCTTCGTACTCATCAAGTAGGTCTTGATTGGTTATGCCCGCCTTGTTCTTCAGAACGGCAGTGCCTGGGATGCAGTAGACATCATCCGCGTCGTAACGCGCCATATTTTGCCTTGACTTCGTTGAGCAAGTCCGCAGTCGTCTTTTGCCCGTCTACGTAGGCTTTGAGCGCTGGCTTTAGGCTTTCGCTGGGCCTGAGGTTTTCAACGCGCAGAGTGGCCAGCATGTTGGCAACATTTCTTTGGCGTACAGACTGGTTAGGGGCTGGGTTTGACATGTCACTACCTGTTCATTTCAACAACATTTTAGCTTGGCAGCATCTGCTTGTCACTGGGCGTTTACCGGGAAAACGCCAGTTCCGTGGGATATGCGCCACGGCCTCGGCTTGGCCCGGCTAGGTCCAAGACAACTGGGGCGCTGGAGATTTTCAGGGCAGCGGTGCCACTTCGCGATTGGGGTTTCTGCGTTACCCGGGTCAGGCTGGGTTTTTAGGAAAATTCTTCCAAATAAAGGCTAGTAGCCTCTTTTTGATTTAGTACCGCTTCCGCAATCGTTTCACCCTGAGTGGTAGTTCCGGTTTCAGGATTCAGTGCGATGAACCCGCCTTCTTCGGCGGCAGTTAGGACGGCTGTAAGTAACATGATTTACTTCGAATATAAGTTGATTATGCGCACAAAACTCCGATCGCGCCGATACACAGATTCACTGGTAACGCAATATGCCTATCTGTAAATATCACTACGATTGCCTACCCGCAACACAAGCACTGTCATGCGCTCATCTTGAATGCTGACGATGATCCTGAAATCACCGACTCTGTATTTCCAGAACTCGCCAAGGGTCGAACCTTTTAGCGCTTGGCCGACGCTACGGGGATCTTTCCGACTCAGGACTCGATCTTTCAGGAATTCAATCAGCCTTCGGGCAACCTGGCGGTCTAACTTTGCAAGTTCTTTTTTGGCAGATTCATCAAATTCAATTTGCCAAGCCAAGTTCTGCCTCCACTGCAGTCAGGCTGAACGTCTTGCTCTTGCCATTGCGGACCTTTGCTAGGCGTTTTTCAGCAAGGTACAGGTCTTCCAAGTCCGCCAAATGCTCAACGATGGCCTCTCTAGCGTAGAAGCTCTTGGTTCGCCCTGTTGATTTGGCGAGCTTTTCCAGTCTGATTTCAATCTCTTCCGGTAGTCTAAGGGCGAGCATGGTGCCTCCAGTAATTTGCTATACAGGTATAGCATACATCCAATCTAAGAAAAGGGTGCTTTTTCCAAAAATCCACGCGCTCTGAATCACTTTGTGCTGCTGAAGTCCGTGTCCAATTACTGTCTTTGATGGAGCAAACCAGGAATTCCTGTTTGGCGCTACCTGGTTGATCTTGCCACTTTTAGGGCTGGTGGAAGTTAGGGAGATTACCCAGAGCGCCTATACGTAGTCTCATGATGGGAATATAGCGAAATTCCGCCTATTTCTATCCTGCTCAGGTTTTACTTAGGTTTACGTAGACTAGGCTCCAAAAGCCCACTGGAGTTGCGCTGTGCGGCATCCAGCACGGCACCTGGATCGGG
>CAJBBZ010000281.1 GCA_903951445.1 uncultured beta proteobacterium | reverse complement strand
TCCTCACCTAAATGCTCGTACATGTATTTGCATTTGAGCCAGGCTTCCACATCGCGACTGGCCTCGTCGGCGCGGCGTTCATTGGCGCTGCAATGCAGGCCCGCAGCCTGCCAGGCCAGGGTTTCGGCACTGAGTTTTTTCGGCTTAGCACCGGTGTCCGCTGCTTTGGCTGATTTGCCTTTTTCTAAGCGGCGCGCCAGCTTGGCATGTGCTTCGCCGGGCAGGGGCAGCGCCGGCAGTTGGTAGCGCGCATCGGCCAGCACCGCTTTGATAACCCGGTGCACCAAGAGGTCCGGATAACGGCGTATCGGGCTGGTGAAATGCGTGTACGCATCAAAGGCCAGGCCGAAGTGCCCGCTATTGGCGGGGGTGTAAATCGCCTGCTGCATAGAGCGCAACAACATTGCATGGATTTGCTGTGCATCGGGACGGTCTTTGGTGGACTGGGCGATGGACTGGAAATCGCCGGGCTTGGGCGTTTCGCTCAAACTGATGCCCAAGCCCAGGGCTTTGATGTAAGCGCGCAGGGCTTCGAGTTTTTCCGGCGTCGGGCCTTCATGCACGCGAAACAAGCCCGCATGTTTGCTTTGCATGATGAAGTCCGCGCTGCACACATTGGCTGCCAGCATGGCCTCTTCAATCAAGCGGTGCGCCACATTGCGCGTGCGCGGCACGATCTTTTCGATGCGGCCATTTTCGTCGCACAGGATTTGCGTCTCGGTAGTTTCAAAGTCCACCGCGCCACGCTTTTGGCGTGCTTTAAGCAGTGACTCATACACCCCATGCAAATGCAGCAAATGCGGTACCAGCGCTTTGCGTTTGATCGCTTCGGGCCCACGCGTATTACCCAAAATCGCCGCCACTTCGGTGTAAGTAAAGCGCGCATGGCTCCACATCACCGCCGGGTAAAACTGGTAAGCCTGTACCGTGCCGTCCTCGGCGACCAGCATGTCACACACCATGCACAAGCGGTCCACTTCGGGGTTGAGGGAACACAAACCGTTGGAGAGTTTTTCCGGCAACATGGGAATGACCCGGCGCGGGAAATACACGCTGGTGGCGCGGTCGTAAGCATCGATGTCGATGGCGGCGCCGTTCTCCACATAGTGGCTCACATCGGCAATCGCCACCAACAAGCGCCATCCCTTGGCTGCATTTTTGCCGCGCCCCAGCGTAGCCGGTTCGCAATACACCGCGTCGTCAAAATCGCGCGCGTCTTCGCCATCAATCGTCACCAAGGGTACGTCGCTCAAGTCTACGCGTCCGGCCAGATCCTGCGCGCGCACGGTATCGGGCAAGGCTTTGGCCTGCGCAAGACAAGCGGCAGAAAATTCATGCGGCACGCTGTATTTGCGCACCGCGATTTCGATCTCCATGCCCGGATCGTCTACCTCGCCCAGCACTTCGCTGATGCGCCCTACCGGTTGCCCGTAAAGAGCAGGCGGCTCGACCAACTCGACCACCACCACCTGGCCGGCGCGCGCATTGCCGGTGGCCCCGCGTGGAATCAAGACATCCTGGCCATAGCGCTTGTCCTCGGGCGCTACCAACCACACGCCGCTTTCTTGCAAGAGGCGGCCAATGATGGGCTGGGTGGAGCGCTCCAAAATCTCGAGCACGCGGCCTTCAGGCCGGCCCTTGCGGTCGCTGCGCACAATGCGTGCCTTGACGCGGTCTTTGTGCAAAACAGCGCGCATTTCATTGGGCGGCAGGTAAATGTCCGGGGCCCCGTCGTCGCGGGAAACAAATCCGTGGCCGTCGCGGTGCCCTTGCACCACACCTTCCACCTCGTCGGGCAAGCCGCTGGTTTGACTAACAGTTTTGATACAATCGCTCTCTTTCCTGAAATGCCCAGGTGGCGGAATTGGTAGACGCACTAGTTTCAGGTACTAGCGAGTAACTTCGTGGGGGTTCGAGTCCCTTCCTGGGCACCACCTCATACCGCAAACCCCCGGATTTTCATCCTTGGCACACAAAGGCCTGGCGCATTGCCATCGCTTCGCTGTCCGGCTTGCAGTGTAGTCCACCCGTTTTTCACGCAGGTGTCTCTTCTGCCGGTGTCGATGCAGCAGCGGCAGGCGGCGCAAACGCCGTCAAGGCAATCGCCGCCAAGACCAAAGCACCCCCCAGATAGACCGCATGCGGCGGCACTTCGCCATGCACCATCCATACCCACAACGGATTGAGCACCGCATCGGCCATGGTGATCAATACCATATGGCTGGTCGTCACACTGCGCGCGCCGACCATATACAGTACCAGTGGAATAGCCAGTTGCACCAGGCCCATCAAGAGCAGCACCGCAATACTTTGCAAGGGTGGCACGACGACTAAGCCCAGCGCCACGATCGCGGCAAAGGTAACAAAGCCACCCAATAAAAACGCCGGCTCCATATCAAATGCGCGGTAGCGCCGCAGCGCTACGCTTTGGGCCGCAAAACACGCAGCCACCGCCAAACCAGTCAAGGTACCGGCCAGGCCTTGCACGCGGGCATCGCCCTCCCCCAGCGCAATTGCGGCCACACCGGCCAGCGCCAGCAACATGGCGAAGTAAAAAATAGGTGGCGTGCGCTCACCCAGAAAAAAGCGGGCCATCAATGCAGCAAACAAACCGGAAGTCGCCGTCAGACAAGACACCGCTGCCACGCTGGCCAGATCCAGCGAAGCGATGTACAAGGACGAACCCAGTGCAAAAAAACCGGCAGATATCAAGAGGCCAGCGATGGGGCTGCGGCGCAACAAGGCCACGCTACCGCGACCATAGCGCAACACAATCCACAAGGCCATAGACAGACCCAGCCCCAGCCCACGAAAGGCGTTGAAAGACCAGGGGTCGATATCCGGCAGCCAGCGCACAAACACGCCGCTCAGACTCCAGAAAAAAGTGGCGCCCGCCACCAACAGGATGCCACGGAGGGATGAGCCGGTGTCCATTACCGCGTCTGGGCTCCGAGGTCACCCACATTCAAACCGCCGCGCGCACCGAGGTTCAATTGGATACTCTTGCAGATGCAAGGCCCAAGCAGGCGCTGCGATCGCACTTCATCAGGCCGTAGTGCAGCTACGTGGCGACCCGCCGTTTCGATAGCCATGGATTGCCACGGCCTGCGGCCTCGCAATGACGGGTTTGGGCTTATGCAGACATTCCCAAAGCGCGCTATGCGCGGACGCATGCAATGGATCACGCGCTGGCGCCCTCGCCCGCGCCATCACCGCCCACATCACTACCTGCGCGGCGCACACGCGCACCGCGTCCGCGCGACAGGTTGGCGCCGGGCGCTGCGCCCCCAGCGCGGCTTTGTTCGCCGCCCCACTGCGCGCGCGCGCCGTTGGAGACTTCGCCCAAACGCGCATTGATCTCTTCCAGCGTGGGTGCCGGGCCGGGCGTATGCGCTTCTAAGGCTTCGCGCATCGCGCGCAAATGTTTGGCCGAGGTACCGCAGCAGCCGCCGATGATGCGGGCACCGGCATCGAGCGCCATGCGCGCATACAGGGCCATGATTTCGGGCGTGCCGTTGTAGCAAATCGCACCGTCCACATACTGTGGCACGCCACAATTGCCTTTGGCCACCAAGACCACTTCGGGCCCCATGGATTGCGCCAGGTTGTGGATGCAGGCCACCACTTCGGAGGCGCCTACGCCGCAGTTGGTGCCGCAGGCAGCCAAGCGGGGGGACAAGGTTTTTTCGATACCAGAAAAATCGCTGGGCGAAATACCCATCATGGTGCGGCCATTGGTGTCAAAGCTGAGGGTGCAGACGATAGGCAGCCCCGCCACGCCAGCTCCCGCGACAGCCGCTTCCACCTCTTCACGCGAGGACATGGTTTCAATCCACAAGACATCGGCGCCACCCGCTTTCAGGGCCAAAGCCTGCTCGGCAAACGCGGCTTTGGCTTCGTCATAGGTCAAGGGGCCGATGGGCTCCATGATTTCACCCGTCGGGCCCATGCTGCCGGCCACCGCAATGGCGCGGCCACTGGCATCGGCCACCCGGCGGGCAATTTGCGCAGCCAGGGTATTGAGCTCGGCCATGCGGCCTTGGGCGTTGTGCAACTTCAAACGATAGATAGTGCCGCCAAAACTATTAGTGAGCAGGATATCGGCACCGGCATCGACAAAACTTTGGTGTAAAGCGGCGATGCGATCAGGGTGCTCGGTATTCCACAACTCGGGCGCATCGCCCGACATCAGGCCCACATCAAATAGATTGCTGCCAGTGGCGCCATCGGCCAATAGCCAGGGCCGGGTGGCCAGCAAATGGTTAAAACGATTGTCCGCAGCGGACAAGGGGTTTTCAGCAGTTTCAGACATGGCGCGCTCCACATATTACCTATAGGGTCCACGCAAACGTCAGGGGGAGAAATTGGAAGCTCACCGCACTGGCTGCGTGGGTGAGCGCCGTTAACAGCAAGCGGCAAGGCGCCGCTTCTTCCGAGCCTCGTTCATGGCTATGAACTGCAACGCTCCTCGGAAGCGGCAATTTTAGCCTAGCTACCTTCTTCAATAGCCCATCGCCTCAGCGTTGCTGGGTTTCCCAATTGGGATGCACAAAAAACGGCGCATCCACAGGCGCCAGTGGCGTGCGTCCGCGCACCAGGTCGGCGATTTTTTCCGCCATCATGATGGTGGGCGCGTTCAGGTTGCCGCTGACGATCAAGGGCATTAAGGAAGCATCGACCACGCGCAAGCCATTCACGCCATGCACACGGCCTTGCGGGTCAGTCACGGCCATAGCGTCGGTGCCCATGCGGCAGGAGCCCGAGGGGTGGTAAGCCGTCTCGGCATTGTTACGAATGTGCTCGTCAATCTCATCGTCGCTTTGCACTTGCGCGCCGGGCGAAATTTCTTCGCCTTTGAAATCTTCCATGGCGGCTTGCGCAAAAATTTCGCGTGTCAGGCGCACGCCGGCGCGCATTTCTTTGCGGTCCTGCTCGGTGCCCATGTAGTTAAACAAAATGCGCGGCGCTTGCAAAGGGTCCGGGCTCGCGATGCGCACCCAGCCCCGGCTGGTGGGCCGCATAGGCCCGATATGCGCTTGAAAGCCATGCCCTTGCACCGGCGAGCTGCCGTCGTAGCGGATGGCCATGGGCACAAAGTGGTATTGCAGGTCGGGGTGTTTGACCCCGGCATCGCTGCGGATAAAGCCGCCAGACTCCATGTGGTTGGTCGCGCCCAGGCCGCTGCGGTTAAGCACCCACTCAATGCCAATGCCCAGCTTGGCCAGCGGGCTCATAGCCGAGTACAAGGTAATGGGCTGCTTGCAGCGCACCTGCACATAGGTTTCCATATGGTCTTGCAGGTTTTCGCCCACGCCGCGTAAGGGCGCCAGCACCGGCAAGCCCAAGGGTTCGAGCAAGCCCGGATGCCCGATACCCGAAAGCTGTAAAAGTTGCGGCGAGTTGATGGCGCCGCCACACAAAATCACTTCACGGCGGGCGCGCAATTCCTGCGTCTGGCCCTCGTGTAAAGCTTGCACGCCGACGGCGCGCAGCGCATCGGGCGGACCCTCGAACAGCACTTTGGTAACCAGCGTGTTCTTGTGCAAAAACATGTTGTTGCGCTTGAGCGCCGGGCGCAAATAGGCCATGGCGGTGCTCCAGCGCCGCCCTTTGTGGGTAGTCATGTCCATGGGGCCCAGGCCTTCTTGCTGGTAGCCGTTCATGTCTTTGGTGACGGGGTAGCCCGCTTGCTTACCCGCTTCGATAAAGGCGCGGTACAGCGGATTGCGCATGGCGGCCGTACTGACTTTGAGCGGCCCGCTGTCGCCGCGGTAGGTATCGCCGCCGATTCCGCGCGCTTCGGCCTTTTTGAAGTAGGGCAGGCAATGCGCATATGACCAATCTTGCATACCGTTTTGCAAAGCCCAACCTTCGTAATCCAGGGCGTGGCCGCGCACATAAACCATGCCGTTAATGGACGAGGAGCCACCCAGGGTCTTGCCGCGCGGGCAGTGGATGCGCCGCTCGTTCATAAAGGGCTCGGGCTCGGACTGGTACTGCCAGCTGTAGCGCGGATTGGCCATGGGATAGGCCAGGGCCGAAGGCATGTGGATAAAAATGCTGTGGTCATTGCCACCGGCTTCGATCAGCAGCACGCGCACCTCGGCATCTTCGCTCAGGCGGTTGGCCAGCACGCAGCCCGCCGAACCGGCACCTACGATGATGTAATCAAATTCCGGCAAAGCCATGGGCTGTCTTTCTTTAGCCTAGCAGGTGGCAGCGGCGCTGGGGCTGACCAAAGTCTATGCCAGCACGCATGCAATCATCCTCGTCGCGCACCGCGACGGCTGCGGGCATTTTGCTCCGTCACCACCGCCACACGCTCGGGCAGCGTGACCACGTCTTGCAAGCGTTCAAACGGGTCGTTCAAATGCGGAATCGCCATGGCCTCGACAAAAAATTCCTGGAAGCGCGGCTCCACGGCGGTTTCAATTTTTTCTACGCGGCGCACCAGGTCTTCAATCACTTTGCGCGAACCCTTGTCCAGCAAGGCGATGCGCGCGCCGGTACCGGCGGCGTTGCCCGCTGAGCTGACATTACCGAGCACACAGTCCGGAATCATGCCCAGCACCATGGCGTATTTCACGTCGATATGGCTGCCAAAGGCACCGGCCAACCGGATGCGGTCCACCTTGTCCACACCCATGCGTTCCATTAACAGACGTATACCGGCGTACAAAGCGGCCTTGCCCAATTGGATAGCGCGCACATCGTTTTGCAGGATGCGCAACGCCGGTTTTTCGGCTGTCGCCGGTGCTAACTCATAGCAAAAGGTGCGGCCATCGGCCTGCACACGGGGCGTGCGCGAGGCCAGGTTGCCGTCGATGGTGCCTTCGTGGCGGATGATGCCGGCCAGGTACATCTCGGCCAGCGCTTCGATGATGCCCGAACCGCAGACGCCGGTCACGCCGCTGTCGGCCACCGCAGCGGCGAAACCCGGGTCGTCAGACCACAAATCGCAACCGATCACTTTGTAGCGCGGCTCCAGCGTGGCCGGGTCGATGCGCACACGCTCAATCGCACCGGGCGCAGCACGTTGGCCGCAGCTAATTTGCGCGCCTTCAAAGGCCGGTCCCGTCGGGCTGGAACAGGCCAGCATGCGTTGGTTATTGCCCAGCACAATTTCGGCATTAGTGCCCACATCGACCAGCAAGGTGACGGGTGAATCCAAATCGGGCCGCTCGGCCAAAATCACACCGGCGGTGTCGGCTCCCACATGGCCGGCAATGCAAGGCAGCACGTAAATACGCGCATTGCGGTGCACCGCAAAATCGATTTCCGAGGCCCACAGCGTGATGGCGCGGTCGGTGGCCAACGCAAAGGGCGCGCCGCCCAATTCCACAGGGTTAATGCCCAGCAGCAGGTGGTGCATGATGGGGTTGCCAACAAAGGTCGCTTCCAAAATGTCGGTGGGCAGGGCGCCCGCGCGCTGCGTCACTTCCGAGGCCAGGGTGTTGAGCGCTTCGCGCACCGCCGCCGTCATTTCCACTTCACCACCGGGGTTCATCATGACGTACGAGACGCGGCTCATCAAATCTTCGCCAAAGCGGATTTGCGGGTTCATGACGCCAGCCGAAGCGACAACTTCGCCGGATGACAGATCGCACAAATGCGCGGCAATCGTGGTCGAGCCCACATCGACTGCCAGGCCATAGGCTTTTTCATGCAAGGCCGGCCAGACGGCCATAATTTGTTGGCCTGCATGCACCGCCACAGTCACTTTCCAGCCGCCACTGCGCAAGGCAGTTTGCAATTGCTGGACGGCGATGATGTCGCAAGACAAGTCCGTCAGGCTCCATTCGAATTCCAGTGCGTCTTCCAGACGGCGCAAATCGCCCGAGGGGTCGTGCATATCGGGCTCTTGCACTTCCACAAAATACAGGCGGATCAGTGGGTCTAAGTGGATGTCATGCGCCTCTGCTTCTTTGCGCACCACTTGTTTGTGCACCTGGCTGCTCGACGGCACATCGATGACCACATCGCCCTGCACTTGCGCGCAGCAGGACAAACGGCGGCCCGCAGCCAGCGGCTGGGTGGCGCAATAGTCCAGCTCTACTTGGGATACCGGGGACAAATGGTCCGCGCTGGAGACCAGGCCATGCTTGGCAAATTCGCCCTCAGAGACCAGCACCTGGCAGCGACCGCAAATACCGCGCCCGCCGCACACCGAATCAATATCGACACCGAGCGAACGCCCGGCTTGCAAGAGCGAAGAACCCAGGGGAAAACGGCCGCGTCGCCCGGAGGGCGTGAAAACGACCAGTGCGTCAGCAACTTCCATACGTGCTTAGTTCTCTCGGCGGCGGCGAGTGCCGGTCTCGCGGCGGCCCCGGCCCATTTCGCCATCGGCACCCATCACTGGCACTTCACGGAACTTGCGTATCCAACGGAAACAATCCGGATCATGGCCCATCATCACGTCGGCCGCCATGATGGCGCGCACCACTTCGGCATGCAGCGGGTTGGTAATGGCCGAGGTCATACCCGATGCCATGGCCATGGTGAGGAAACCAGCATTAATGCCATTGCGCTCAGGCAGGCCGAAGCTGACATTGGATGCACCGCAGGTGGTGTTGACCTTGAGCTCGGTGCGCAAGCGGTGCACCAGGCGCATGACTTGCACACCGGCTTGGTTGATCGCGCCAATAGGCATCACCAGCGGGTCTACCACCACGTCGCAAGCAGGAATTCCGTAATCGGCAGCACGCTCGACAATTTTTTTGGCTACGGCAAAACGTACATCCGGGTCTTGCGAAATGCCGGTTTCGTCATTAGAGATGGCGACCACCGCCGCGCCGTATTTTTTGACCAGCGGCAACACGGTTTCCAGCCGGTCTTCTTCGCCGGTGACTGAGTTGACCAGGGCCTTGCCTTT
>CAJBBZ010000280.1 GCA_903951445.1 uncultured beta proteobacterium | reverse complement strand
TGGCTTAAGAAATACTAAGTTCGGTGGCCTTGTTTACCGGCACCTTCTTGGTCAGGCTCAAATGCAGCACGCCGTGCTCCATACGCGCTTGGCTTGATGCGCTGTCGATTTCCTGCGCAAATTCATAAACCGCGCGGTAGCTGCGTGGCGCGCCTTCTAGCGTTTCCACGCGCAGCACCGTGTCTTCGATCTGAATGCGCAAGTGCTCTTTGCTAACACCGGGCAAGTCCAGGCTAAAGCTATAGGCTTTGTCGTCTTCTTGCAGCGGGCTGGCGGCTAGCTTGGGCGCTTGCGAAGTGGCGCCGCCACTGAGCTCGCGTACCAGGCGGCCTACTTGGGCGTAGGCTTTGCGGCGCGTCAGCGCATCGGCGGCGGAAAGGGAATGAATGGCCCAGGGGGAAGTAGTCGCTGTCAAAAACATAGGGTAGCTCCGATTAAACTTTGCGGCCCTCGACATGAGGTCCGCATGCCTTCGAGGTGTGCGCATTTGTTCTGATTTCAAGGTATTTATCCCCATGTTTATTCTTTGCATCAAGGCCTTGAAATGGCCCTGGGTGGCGCTATGTGTGTGCGCTTTTTTCATGTCCTCGCTAGTGCCTTTGGCGGCACAGACGCAAACCCCGCAGGGGTCCGTCAAGCTGGCTTTGATCGAGGGCTTGAGCGGCCCCAACGCCAGCGGCGGCGAAGCGGTGTACCGCAATTTGGTGTGGGCCATAGAGCGCGTCAACGCGCGCGGCGGCGTGCCTTGGGGCAAAGCGTCGGTGCCGCTGGTACTAGAGCGCTTTGACAGCCAGGGCCAAACGCAAGAGGCGCTATCTGGCTTGCGCCTGGCCATCGACGGCGGGGCGCGGATTATTTTGCAGGGCAACTCGTCGGCGGTTGCCGCCGCTTTGATCGACGCGGTGAATAAGCACAACGCCCGCGACCCGGCCCGGCGCGTGCTGTTTCTGAACTACGCCGCCGTGGACCCTTCGCTGACCAATGAAAAATGCAGTTTTTGGCATTTCCGCTTTGACGCCCATGCCGACATGCGCATGGCAGCCTTGTTGGAATTGCTGCGCGAGGACTCGGCGCTTAAGTCGGTATACCTTTTGGGACAGGACTACAGCTTCGGGCAAAGCGTGTTGCGCGAGGCGCGGCGCCAGTTGGGCGCGCAAAGGCCCGATGTGCGTATCGCCGGGGACGAGTTGCATCCGCTCTTGCGCATCAAAGATTTCGCGCCCTACATGGCCAAAATCAAGGCCAGCGGCGCGCAGGCCGTGGTCACCGGTAATTTTGGGCCGGACCTGACGCTGCTGGTCAAAGCGGCGCGCGAGTCGGGCTTTGAAGGCACTTTTTACACCTTTTACGGTAACGCGCTGGGTGCGCCCGCCGCCATGGGCGAGGCGGGCGTGGGCAAGGTCATCGCCGTGGCCGATTGGCTGCCCAATGTGCAGTCAGCGCAGGCCGAAGGCTTTTACCGCGCTTTTCGGGCGCGCTTTCCCAAGCCGGACGACGACTATGTGCACATGCGCATGCAGCTGATGGTGGAAGCGCTGGCCCAGGCGATGGGGGAAGCGGCCAAGCGGGTAAGCGTCGATGGCGCCGCGCCCGAAGCCGCCGATATTGCCCGCGCCCTGGAGTCAGTGAGCGTCAGCCTGGCCGGCCAAACCGGCAATATGCGCGCCAGCGACCACCAATTCCAGCAGCCGCTGGTGGTGGGCATCATGGAGCGCCAAGGCGCGCCGGGGGTGAAATTTGACGTGGAAGGCTCGGGCTACGGCTTCAAAGTCATCAAAACCCTGACCGCCGCCCAGGCCCGCGTGCCCGAAAGCTGCGTGATGCAGCGCCCGGCTTCCT
The DNA here is from genome assembly GCA_903951445.1 of uncultured beta proteobacterium. Classification (GTDB taxonomy): domain Bacteria; phylum Pseudomonadota; class Gammaproteobacteria; order Burkholderiales; family Burkholderiaceae_C; genus Allorhodoferax. The sequence goes on along the minus strand of CAJBBZ010000280.1, from coordinate 681 downwards.
AGACGCCAGGTGGGGGCATTGCCAGGAATGGTTACAATCGACAGGCTTTGCAGTTCGCGAAGCGCACGTTTGCAGCAGTTCCAGCCGCAATCGCAAGTCCTTATAGCTATTTACGGAAACACACATGATCGCATCTGAAATCAAAGCGGCTGTCGTTAAAGACAACGCCCGCCAAGCCGGTGATACCGGTAGCCCCGAAGTCCAAGTCGCCCTGCTGACGGCTCGTATCAACGAACTGACCCCCCACTTCAAGACCCACGCCAAAGACCACCATGGTCGCCGCGGTCTGTTGCGCATGGTCAGCCGCCGTCGCAAATTGCTTGATTACCTCAAGCACAAAGACGCAGACCGTTACACCGCACTGATCGCCAAATTGGGTCTGCGCAAGTAATTCCGGGAATATGAATACGAAGCGCCTGAGTTAGGACACTAGCTCAGGCGTTTTTTACTTCGGAGACAAGGAAAGCAGTACGAAGCTGTGTCATTCCAGAGCAATTTGGCCCCAAGGGGCTCTGGAATGGCATCGTGGGCTGTGACTTTGAATCCGGGCTTTGGCGGGGTGGCCTGCACCTCCCACCTGTTGATAAAGTAATGGAGTTTGACCATGACCATGTTTAAAAAAGTTAGTAAAACCTTCCAGTGGGGCCAGCACACGGTCACCATGGAAACCGGCGAAATCGC
>CAJBBZ010000279.1 GCA_903951445.1 uncultured beta proteobacterium | reverse complement strand
TGTCTTGCGCCGGGTGCTGGCCTTGCATGCTGATGCCACACAAGCCTTGGATGCGCTGGCCGCGTTCGGCGGATTGGAGATTGCCACCATGACCGGCGCGGTGCTGCAAGCCGCATCACTGCGACGTGTGATTATGGTGGACGGGTTTATTGCCAGCGCGGCGGTGCTGGTGGCGCATGCGCTGCAACCGCTGGTGTTGCAGCGCTGTGTGTTTGCGCACCGTTCGGGCGAGCGCGGTCATGAATTCATGTTGCAGCATCTGGGCGTACAAGCTTTATTGGATCTGGGTTTGCGCCTGGGCGAAGGCTCGGGCGCGGCCTTGGCCTGGCCGCTGTTGCAGTCGGCCTGCGCGATTCTGCGGGACATGGCCAGCTTTGCCTCGGCCGGTGTGTCTGAAAAATCTTCCTCAGTCACTGCATGACAGCGATTCGCCATTTTTTGCTGGCGTTGCAATTTTTCACGCGCATCCCGGTGACCGGACGGCTGGCCGATTGGGTGGGCTTTAGTCCGGCCATGTTGCGCGCCAGTGCGGCGTATTTTCCGGCGGTCGGCGTGGTCATCGGTGGCTTGGTGGTCTTGTTGACGGCGGCGCTCATGCATTACTTGCCCACAGCGTATGCGCCCTTGGTGGCGGCAGCGCTGGGCACGGCTTGGAGCGTCTGGCTGACCGGTGCTTTTCATGAAGACGGTCTGGCCGATGTGGCCGACGGTCTGGGCGGTAGTTATGACAGAGAGCGTGCGCTGATCATCATGAAAGACTCGCGCGTGGGTGCTTTCGGCGCGATTGCTGTGGTGCTGGCAATTCTTAGCAAAGTGGCACTGCTGGCCTTGCTGGGAGCGGTTGGCGCTCTGTGGATGTGTCTGGCTTTGATGGCTGCGCATGTGCTGTCGCGCACCTGGCCTTTGCTCGTCATTCGATGGTTACCGCATGTGGGCGACGATGCGGGTTCCAAGTCAAAACCCTTGGCAGATCAAATCAGTATCGGTAGTTTGGCGGTCGCTTTGCTCTGGTGTGCAGGCGCGCTGGCTTTGAGCGCTTGGGTCGCAGCGTCAGTGCTGTCAGGAGCCGGTGTGCAAATGCTGGCACCGGCGCAGTTGCTGCCGGTGTTGAAAGTTTTGGCTTGCGGCGGTCTGGCCAGCGCGCTGGCTTTTGTGTATCTGCTGCGCTTGTTTGCGCGGCGCTTGCAAGGCTTTACCGGCGACTGCTTGGGCACCACGCAGCAGGTGTGTGAGATTGCTTTTTACCTGGGCTGCGCGTTGGGCCTTGGCGGCGGCCTCTGATCTCGCATGGTTTCAGCAACATGAAGTTGTGGATAGTCAGACATGCCACGCCGTTGATAGAAAGCGGCGTTTGCTACGGCGCACTCGATGTAGCGGCAGACGCACCACTCACATTGCAATCTGCCCGTGCACTGGCGCAAACGCTGCCTGTGCAGTGCAAAGTTTGGGCGTCACCTTTGCAGCGTTGCATGCAGTTGGCCAATGCGCTGTCCGACCTAAGGCCGGAGCTGGAACCGCAAACCGATGCGCGTTTGCGCGAAATGGACTTCGGTAGTTGGGAAGGCGTGGCTTGGGACGCCATGCCCCTGGCCGCGATGCAAGTCTGGACCGATGATTTCGGCGCACACCGGTTCGGCGGCGTGGAAAGCGCCAATGAAGTTTTGGCTAGGGTTGCAGAACTGTGGGACGCGGCACGGCAACATCCTGAAGAAAACCAAGTGTGGATCACCCACGCTGGCGTGGCGCGCGCCGCGCTTCTGCTTTCACAAGGCGTCCGAGCCGTGGAAAGGGCCAGCCAGTGGCCTAAGGATGCGCCGGGGTACGGAGAGTGTTCTATGATTTCTTGTGATTAGCCAGTGCGCTTTGGGCCGCGTCAGATGGTGGCAGCATTGCTAGGTAGTTGCCGCGATGTTCAGCCACCAGACCAGGGTACTTGGGGGTACGATTATTTGGTACGGTAAAACATGCGGATAGGTCAAACCATTCGTTATAAGGTTAACTGTTTGAATTGCAGAAATTCTCCAAAAAATTGAGCTTCTAGGAACACACACTATGCCCGACACCATCAGCACCATTGAACAACTTGAATCCCTATTCGGTGCCGTGGGGGACGCTTCCCTTGCGAAAGAAACGACAGTGCTGCATCCGATCTATCAGCAATGGATACAGGCCTCACCGTTTGCGGTGATTGCTACGGTGGGGCCAGGCGGGCTAGATGTTTCACCACGCGGAGATCCGGCGCCCTTGGTCCGAATCTTGAATGAATCAACTATTCTTTTGCCTGAACGGCGAGGAAACAACCGCCTAGATGGGCTTAGGAATATCCTGCACGACCCTCGGGTGGCGCTCTTGTTTTTCATCCCTGGAATTCGAGAAACCGTGCGTGTCAACGGCAAGGCTGCGATCACGGTGAACCAGGCAATCCTTCAGTCCTTTGCTATCGATGGCGCGATGCCAAAGTGCGTTCTAGAAATCACGGTTGAAGCTGTCTTTTTCCAGTGCGGAAGGGCACTCATTCGCTCTGATTTGTGGGAATGGGAAAAGCATCAAGACGTAAAAAATGTTCCTAGTCCTGGCGCAATGTTGAGTGCCCTAACTAAAGCGCGTATTGATGGCGCCGCATACGATGCTGACTTGCCCCAGCGTCAAAAAACTACGCTGTACTAATTCAAGCTTGTCCCCTAGCTCGAGCGGAATATCTTCTATTGATGTCTTTGAGTACGGACTAAGGACAAGCGAACTACAGGCCCGAGTTACGCTAGCGCGTGGTGTAATTGCCAACACGGATATGTATTGCAGGGTTCCAAAACAGGTTTGCACTGTTCTACCTGCTTTGCATCAAATGCCACGACTCTGCAATACCACCAGCCCTTTTGGTGTTTGCAAATGGGCGGCAATATTCGCTTCGCCCTCGCTTATTGCAATATCTTTTAAATCAAGCGCTTCGTAAGCGGTTTTCAATGCGTCTGCGGCAGGGTGCGTGACCATGATATTTTGTAAGCTCACACCCGAGCGGGGCAGGCTGTCGCGCGGGTGCAGGCGCGTGGGTTCGGTATCGTCGGCCTTGCCCCATTGAATCAAGGTTGGCAGCGTGCCACCCAACAGGCGTTGGCCGTCCTCGCGCACGGTGATTTGCCACTGCAGCATCCCTTTATCGGTTTGGCGCTGGGCCTGCACCACCGGCCCGGTATCCAGACCCTGCGCTTTCCAGGTGTTGCTGGCGAGTTGGATATCCGACGTGTTCACCACAAAATGTATAAATGCCGGTTCTTGCGCAATCGATGCTTGCAGAGCAGGATGGTCCAGGTCGAACCAGCGTTTGTTGGCATTGCGTTTTTGTGAAGAGGCGGCGGGGTTGATGGCGATGATTTCAAAATAAGCCATGGGATAACGCGGCGTGGCAATTTTGAACAAACGATTGTGCGTGCCGAATTGTTCGTGCTCGCCGCCGGCCTGCGGGGTGATACCCAAGGTGGCTTCGCACCAGGCGACTCCTTCGTCTAGGCTGCGGGCTGCCACTACCAGGTGATCGATCTGTGTTTGAAGGCGGTGATTTTTCATGGGGTCTTTTCTCTTTGCATTTGCTGCTTATCCCTAAATCCACACACCGCAAACACCGCACACTGCCCGCACTGCGGTTTGCGCGCCTGGCACACATAGCGACCATGCAAGATGAGCCAGTGGTGGGCATCGACCAGAAACTCAGGTGGAATGCGCTTGAGCAGTTTTTGCTCGACAGCTAAAGGAGTCTTGCCCGGCGCGATGCCGGTGCGGTTACCCAGCCGAAATATGTGAGTGTCCACCGCCATGGTGGCTTCGCCAAAAGCCACGTTAAGCACCACATTGGCAGTCTTGCGGCCCACGCCGGGAAGGGCCTCTAGCGCCTCGCGGCTGCGTGGCACCTGGCCGCCATGCTGGTCCATCAATATCTGGCAGGTTTGCATCAAGTGGCGTGCTTTGCTGCGGTACAGACCAATGGTTTTGATGTGTTGCTCCAGACCATCCAAGCCCATATTCAGTATTTTTTGCGGCGTATTAGCGACAACAAACAAGCGTGCCGTGGCCTTGTTGACGCCTACGTCGGTGGCCTGGGCCGATAACAAGACCGCTGCCAGCAGCTCGAAAACGCTGGCGTAATGCAACTCGGTTTGCGGCTGCGGGTTGGCCGCGCGCAAAATGCTAAAAAACTCCTGGATGGCGTCGGGTTTCATGGGCTGGGGGTGTTTCTGCGGTGGTACGGAGCAAGGCAAACCGGGCCGGGGATGTATTTGGCGACAATAGGGTTTTGACCAGCCTTGAAGATACCGCAAATGTCTACTGCCCCCTCCCTGTCTTTTGCCGACCGCCTCAATAACGTCGAGACCTCTGCGATCCGTGAATTGTTCAAGCTCTTGGGCAAGCCCGGCATCATCAGCTTTGCTGGGGGCTTTCCCGATAGCGCGCTGTTTGACGTGGACGGCATCCGCCAGGCCTCGCTCGCCGCGCTGGAGCAGGACCCAGGCGCAGCCTTGCAATACGGCGCGACCGAGGGCTACGGCCCTTTGCGCGAACAACTGGCGGCGTTTATGGCGCACAAGGGCGTGGCCGATCTACGCGCCGAGCAACTCATCGTCACCACTGGCAGCCAGCAGGCCCTGGACTTGCTGGGCAAGGTCTTGATCAATCCGGGCGACAAAGTCATTGTCGAAGGCCCCACCTTTCTGGCCACCATCAATTGCTTTCGTTTGTATGGCGCAGAACTAATCAGCGCGCCGATAGACGGGCAGGGCGCAGATACCGATGCCCTGGAGCGCCTGATTGCGGAGCATCGGCCCAAGTTTGTGTACATCATCCCCACCTTTGGCAACCCCAGCGGCGCTCTGCTCAGCTTGGCGCGGCGCAAAGCCGTACTGGAAATGGCGGTGAAATACCAGACGCTGATCGTCGAGGACGACCCCTACGGCGACCTCTACTTTGGCGAGGCACCGCCGCCCAGCCTGTTGGCGCTGAGCAGCCAGGTGCCGGGCAGTCGCCATTTGCTGGTGCATTGCGGATCGCTGTCCAAAGTGCTCTCGCCAGGTTTGCGTGTGGGCTGGATGGCCGGCCCGCCTGAGTTGCTGTCGCGCGCCACCATGTGCAAGCAATTTAGCGATGCGCACACCAGCACCTTTGCCCAGGCCACCGCAGCGCAGTATTTGCTGGCGGGCCGCATGCCCGCCACCCTGGACCGCGTGCGCCAGGTCTACGCGCAAAGAGCCCAAACCATGGGCGACGCACTGCGCCGCGAACTCGGCGATGCGATTGAATTTGTGCAACCCCAAGGCGGCTTGTTTGTGTGGGGGCGCTTGACGGGCTCTGGCGGCAAAACCAGCGATGCGGCTGCCTTTGCAAAGCGCGCGATAGAGCGCGGTGTGGCCTTTGTGCCTGGCATGCCTTTTTACTGCGCCAACGGCGACCCAGCTACCTTCCGCCTAAGTTTTGCGACCGCCGCTGAGGACAAAATCCTCGACGGTGTGGCGCGCCTGGCGCAGGCCTTGTAAGGGCTGGGTTTCAGGGCTTGGTTGCGCCACTGATCGTGGGCAGGTAATCCCTAAACTCGGGCCCAACTTCGGGGTGCCGCAAGGCAAACTCCACCGTGGCTTTCAGGTAGCCCAATTTAGAACCACAGTCATAGCGCACGCCTTCGTAGGCGTAGGCATAGACCGCTTCATGGGCCAATAAGCTTTGGATGGCGTCGGTCAACTGGTACTCGCCACCAGCCCCGGGCTTGAGCGCCTGGATGTGCTTAAAGATAGATGGCGTAAAAATATAACGTCCCACCACGCCCATGTCGGAGGGTGCATCCGCCGGGGCGGGTTTTTCAACAATATGGGACAACTTGGTAATCCGGTCTTCAATCGTGTGCCCGGCGATAACGCCATACGAACGGCTTTGCTCCGGGGCGATTTTTTCCACCGCCAGTATCGAACTGCGGTAATGCTTATAGCGCTCCACCATTTGCTTGAGCACGCCGGGCCGGTGGTCCAACAAATCATCCGCCAATATCACTGCAAACGGTTCGTTGCCCACTAAATTAGCCGCACAATTAACCGCATGGCCCAGACCAAGTGCTTCCGCTTGACGCACATAAATGCAATTCACATGCGCTGGTTTGATGTTTTGCACCAAGGCCAGTAAATCAGTTTTGTTTTTGGACTGTAGTTCGTACTCCAGCTCAAAAGACCGGTCAAAGTGGTCTTCAATGCTGCGCTTGCTGCGCCCGGTTACAAATATGAGTTCGGTAAACCCGGCTTCGATAGCCTCTTCCACGGCGTACTGAATCAGCGGCTTGTCCACCACGCACAGCATCTCTTTGGGGCTGGCCTTGGTGGCCGGGAGGAAGCGGGTGCCTAGACCGGCAACGGGAAAAACAGCTTTCACGGTGGAATTACCTCTTAAGTCAGACAGACGCACTATTCCAGAGAGTTTACGTACAAATGCCAGCCGCCCCTAGGCGCGGGCGGGGGCATCATCAAAACTTCATAGTTTTGACATGGACTTGCCATATCGCTTTTCTAGCATCGCCGCTACCAAAGGGGTAAGCATGAAGATATCTGTTTTTGGCACGGGGTATGTGGGTTTGGTGCAGGGCGCGGTCCTGGCCGACGCGGGGCACCAAGTAACGTGTGTGGACTTGGATGAAAAGAAGTTACAGGATTTACGTGAAGGCGTAATCCCCATTTTTGAGCCCGGCTTGGACTCGATAGTCAAAAACGCCTTTACCGACGGGCGCTTGGTTTTCACCTCGGATGCCGCCTTGGCAGTGCAGCATGCGGACATCCATTTCATCGCGGTCGGTACGCCGCCTGGCGAAGACGGTAGCGCAGACCTGCGCCATGTGCTGGCGGTTGCCAAGACTATCGCCAGCCATTTGACGGGCTACGCGGTCATTGTCGATAAATCCACGGTGCCCGTGGGTACCGCAGACCGGGTGAGCGAGATGATCGCCCAAACCCTCAAGGAGCGCGACCTTGAAATAGAGTTTGACGTCGTCTCCAACCCAGAATTTTTGAAAGAAGGTGCTGCCGTGGCGGACTGCCAGCGCCCGGATCGCATCGTCATCGGCACCCACAGCGCACGCGCCGAAAAACTGATGCGCGAGCTCTACGAGCCTTTCAACCGCAACCACGACAAAATCATTGTCATGAGCCCGCGCAGCGCGGAGATGACCAAGTACGCCGCCAACTGCATGCTGGCTACGCGCATCAGCCTCATGAACGAGATGGCCATCGTGGCCGAAGGCTTGGGCGCGGACATCGAGTCGGTGCGCCAAGGCATTGGCAGCGACCAGCGTATTGGCTACCACTTTATTTATGCCGGTGCCGGTTATGGTGGAAGCTGCTTTCCCAAAGACATTAGCGCCCTGGTCAAGTCCGCGCAGCAGATTGGCATGGAGCCATTTATTCTGAATGCGGTGGAGGCACGCAACCAAGCGCAAAAACGGGTTTTGTTTGATAAGTTGCGCGCGCACTTCAACGGTGATTTACGTAACAAAGTCATTGCCCTATGGGGCCTGGCCTTCAAGCCCAACACCGACGATATGCGCGAAGCGCCCAGCCGCGTGTTGATGGAAGCTTTGTGGCAAGCCGGTGCGCGCGTGCAAGCCTATGACCCCGCTGCGATGGAAGAGACGCAACACCTCTACGGCCCGCGCCCCGACCTATTGCTTTGCGGCACCAAAGAGGCCGCTATTCAAGATGCAGATGCGCTGGTCATCATGACCGAGTGGCGCCAGTTCAAAGCGCCAGACTTTGATGCCATCAAAATTGCCCTGAAGCAACCCCTCATTTTTGACGGACGCAATTTGTTTGAACCCGCCCGCATGCGCGAGCGCGGCTTTGTGTACCAGGGTATTGGCCGATGAGCGCCGTGCTGGCCCTGGTGGCCGACCTGCCCTGGCGCGCGCGGTTTGCCAGCCTCATAGCCTGGCTGTTTAACGGCCTGTGTGTGCTGCTGCTGCCTGTTATGCCGGTGGTGCTGACCGTGTTGCTGCGCGACTTGCGCTTTGTACGCAAGTACCGCGTGTATTTGCGTAAATTTGTAATCCACTTCCAAGCCCTGCGCGAAGGCCCGGTGCGGCATTACTTAGCCGACGTCTTCCTGCGCGTGAAGCAAGTGCCCGCGCATATAGAGGGCGAATGTATCCAATGCGGCAATTGCTGCTTGGATAAGCGCTGCGCCTTTTTAGAACCCGTGGGCAAGGGCAAGCTTGGCTGCGGCATCTACGGCACCTATTTGCGCCGTTATTCGAACTGCGGCTCCTTCCCACTGCACGCGCATGACATTGCGCGCTACCAGTGCCCAAGCTACTTTGTGGTGTCAGCGCCCAAAACCATCTGGATCGGCAAAGCGCCGCAATAAGCCTCAGGGTGCCGCGAGGCCGGCATCGCCTAGCGATGGCATGCCGCCCAATTCCTCCTGCCACACCACCCTGCGCATGATGGCCTCGGTGGCCTCGACAATGCTGGGCCAGCCCATGCTGGCTGCGGTTCCCGCAGCGCGAAGGCCCATAGCCCGCATGTTTTCAGGCGCGTTCAGCAGGCTTTGGGCCGCCATCACAAAGCTCGCCTCGGAATTGGGGTCCGCCAACATGCCATTCACACTGTTGCGGATGATGTCGCCTGCGGCCGCGTGGTCAAAAGCGACCACCGCCAGGCCGGAGGCCATGGCCTCTAAGGTGACGTTGCCAAAGGTCTCGGTCTTGCTGGCAAATACAAATATATCCGCACTGGCGTAATGGCGTGCTAAGTCCTCGCCGGTGCGAAAGCCCGCAAAGATGATGCCCTTGTCCTGCGCCTGCTCCAGTTCAGCGCGCATAGGGCCGTCGCCCACCATCACCAAGCGTAATCCCGCTTGCAACTGTTTGGCTGCCTGGTAGGTTTTGATAACCATCTGCAAATTTTTCTCAACGGCAATACGTCCCACGTACAGCATAACCGGAGTGTCGCCCTGCACGCCCCACTGCGCGCGCAAGCCTGCGTCGCGTTTTGAGGGGGAAAACAACTGCGTCTCCACACCGCGCGGCACCACGTGCAAGCCTTTGAAGCCTTTGCGGCCCAGCTCGTGCGCCAAATTAGCCGTCGGCACCATGGTGGCGTGTGCGCTGTTGTGAAACTTCTTCATGTAGGCCAAGATGGCCCCGCTCAGCCAGGCCAAACCATAGTGTTGGCTATAGGCATGGAAGTTGGTACGAAAGTCGGTGCTGATCGGTAGCTTTAGCTTGCGGGCCGCTTGCAGTGCGGACCAACCTAAGGGGCCTTCGGTGGCGATATGCACTACATCGGGCCGCTGGCGTGTCCATAGTTTGAGTAATTCGCGCTTGGCGGGCAAACCCATGCGTAACTGCTTGTAAAACGGGATAGGCATGCCGCGCACTAGCACCTCTTCAAAATTGCTGGTGTTATCGGCCGTTTGCCCCGCCTGCTGGCGCGGCCTGACCAGCCACACCACATGGCCTCGTTCACGCAGGCCCAGCACAATTTTGGACAGGGTATGCGCCACGCCATTGATGTCGGGCGGATAGGTCTCGGTGACCACGGCGATTTTGAGTGCAGTGTGCGCAGGCGCAATGCGCTCAACTAGGATGGCGGAAGGTGTGCTCATGCTTGCGAATGTCGCAAAGCAATGCAGCAGTTTGATGAAACTTACATGACGTTTTAGTGAACTGCTGGTGCGGAACTTTGTCCGGGTGTTTTGTCATCAAGTTTTCATGCAAAAGCGAGACATTGCTATTGCTAGGTCGTCTCGCGCCTAGTCTTTATGTTCATCAGGAGCCACTATGCATCCCTTTTTCCAAACCGTCGCCACCCAGCGTTGGGACGACCACCGCTACTACCACCATAGCCGCATCAACCAGTTTTTGCATTTGATCAGCGCTATGTCGTTTTTGGTAGCTTATGTATATCTGTTTATCGACCCGGTAGTCTCCGCCCTGGTCGCCTGGTTGGTGTCTATGACTACGCGTCAAATCGGTCATTTCTTTTTTGAGCCCAAAGACTACGACCACGTGAACCAGGCCACGCATGAATACAAAGAAGAAATTAAGGTCGGTTACAACTTGTTCCGCAAAATCATTTTGCTCAGCATCTGCGCCGCCATCCCGGTCATCGCCTACTGGATGCCCGACGCGTTGCAATGGGCGGTTCCCGAGGCCTACGAAGACACCCCCATCCGCATGACGGCAATGGCCTGGTTGTTTTTAGGCGCCGGTGGTTTGGTGTTCCGCGTCCTGCAACTGTGGAAGCAAGAAAACCTGACCGCCGGTCTGGCTTGGGCTTACAAAATTATTACCGACCCGGTCCATGACATCAAGATGTACCACAAGGCCCCGCTCTACTTGCTGCGCGGCGAGATGATCGACCCTATGGACCACGTCAGCGCAACAGGCCACTAAGCCTTAGCGCGCCAGGCCTGCACGCGTTAACGTAAGAGGCCACTAAGCCTTAGCGACTGCGGCAATAAAGCATCAGCGCACCAAGCCACCAAGCAAAGGCCAGCGCTGCTGCAGCATCTCTTTAAGTACCTGACGGCGGATAGAGCGGTGCGATTGCGCCGCATCCTTCCACCACCAGGCGTCTGATTGCATTGCCAAGCTAGCTGCCACAAAGCGCTCGCAAAACAAGTCAAAGGTCTGGTCATCAAAGTTGAAGCTAAAAATCATGCGGCCCGAGCCCACCCAACTCAGGGCAACACCATGTTCGCGCAAATAGTATTGCAGCAGCCAGTGGTAACGCCCCGGCTGCTCAAACACCACGGCCCACACGCTCTCCATGCCACGCACCCGCACCGGTACGCCGGCCTCTTGCAGTCGCTGGTTCAGTTGGGCTTGCCGGCCATTCCAAGTGGCCGATGCATTGGCATAGACCGCTTGCACCTCGGGCGTTTCGATGTAGTGCAAAAACACATTCATGGCGCACATCACATACGGGTGGGCGTTAAAAGTGCCGCGCGCAAAGCAGACGTCGCCGGGCTTGTCGCCGTCAAAGCGCTTCATCCAGCGGCTTTGTCCGCAGACCACGCCCACGGGCAAACCACCACCCAAGGTCTTGCCATAAGTCACCATATCGGCACGCACGCCAAAATATTCCTGCGCGCCGCCGTATGCCAGGCGAAAGCCCAAAAACACCTCATCCAAAATCAGCGCAATGCCTTTTTCGGTGCATACCTCGCGCAGCGTGTGCAGCCATTGCCGGTAGGCTTCTTTGTCGTAGCCTATGTTGCGCCCGCCGTCGATCAGGGTGGCGTCGGTGGGGGCGGCGCGGTTGGGGTGCAGCGCCTGCAAGGGGTTGATCAGCACGCAGGCAATGTCATTGCGGTTGCGCAACACACGCAAGGTGTTGGCGTGCATCTCATTGAGTGTCAGCGTATCGCCCGAGGGCGGCATCGGGTTGCCGGGGCCCGGTTGCACATCGTCCCACCAGCCGTGGTACGAGCCGGTAAAGCGCACGATCTTGCGCTTACCACTGTGGTAGCGCGCCATGCGCACGGCTTGCATCACCGCCTCAGTGCCCGACATATGGAAAGACACTTCTTGCTGGCCGGAGATGCGGCACAGGCGCTCCACGTTATCGCGCACCACCGGGTGGTAGGCGCCCAGTGTTGGCCCCAAGGTTTCGGCCATGGCCGAGCCTTTGCGAATGCAGTCTTTGTAAAAGTCCAGGCCAAAGAGGTTGACGCCGTACGAGCCCGTCACATCGATATGGCGCTTGCCATCCATATCGGTCAGCCATACGCCTTCGCTCGATTGCCAGAAGTTGCCGGTCTTGACGTAGCGGTACAGCACCTCGCGAAATTGGTAGGGCACGCGGATTTGGCTGATCAGCTGCATATCCGACACCATGGATCGGGTGGCATCGGTATGGGCAATCGTCAGCGGGCTGCTTTCGCGCAACTGCGTACCCAGGCGCGCCAGGGCGGTTTTGCGCTGCGCAGCGATTGGCGGGGGCGCACCATCGGCGGAAAACCAGGCCGCTTCATCGTAGCTATAAGCAGGAAGCCAATGCGCCATGCGCTTGGCCATGCGCAAATGCCCGCCCAAAGAAGGATGCTTTGCCAGCGACAACTCCAGCCGCTGCTTAGCCCGCCCTGCCACCACCAAGGCTGCGCCCGCACCAGCCGCCCATGTCAGCCATTGAACTATTTCGCTAGAAGTTTCCATAAGACTTCGCTTTCCTTAAAACCCTCTTTGTATGACCTCGCGGTTAAAGAATGATGACTATTTCAGAACGCATCCAAAAAATATTTGCCCAAGAAGACCTCAACTTCTTGCTCACCAACCGTATTCCGCGATTAGCCACCACGCATTTGGTCGGTTGGTTCAGCCAGATCAAGAGCCCGCTGCTGGCGCGCATGTCCATTACGGTGTGGCGCTGGTTTTCTGGCTTGGACTTAAGCGAGTCTCGCCAACAGCGCTTTGATAGCCTGCACGACTGCTTTGTGCGCGAGCTCAAAGACGGCGCTCGGCCCGTGGACCCGGACCCGCAGACTATGAGCAGCCCTTGCGATGGCATCGTCGGCGCCTGCGGGCAGGTGGTGAACGGACAGGTGTTTCAGGCCAAGGGCTTTCCTTATTCCTTGGAAGACTTGTTGGGCAAGGAGGGGCGCGACACACCTTGGGCCGACGGAATCTTCTTAACCATACGCATTACATCCGCCATGTACCACCGCTTTCATGCTCCCTATGACTTGCGCATGCACCGGGTGCACTATTTTTCAGGCGATACCTGGAACGTCAACCCTATTGCGCTCAAGCGCGTGGAAAAATTGTTTTGCAAGAACGAACGCGCCTTATTGCAGGTAGAAGTGGGCGAGCATAAATACCCGGTGGCGCTGGTGCCGGTAGCAGCAATATTGGTGGCTAGCATCCGGCTGCATGCCATCGATACGGTGCTGCATACCCGTTACCAAGGGCCGGTGGACATAGGCTGCGATGCGCATTACCGCAAGGGTGACGAGATGGGCTGGTTCCAGCATGGTTCGACCATCATCGTGTTTGCGCCCAAGGGCTTTGAATTGGCGCCAGGCATTGGCGATGGCACGCCGGTGCGCATGGGGCAGGCCCTTCTGCGTTTGCCGCAACAGCCCGCTTAAGGCCAAGGCTGCAGAGCCATGACAACCCCGGAAAGTGCAGTAGCGAGGCACGATGGTTGCGCGCCTGGTCGGCTTTAAAACATCGTACGGGCTGCGCTGGGCACGGGCAGCGCGTCTATCGGCGGCTTGGTTGCCTGCGTCTTAGGCTTGGCCGCTACTATGGGTGGTACAAAGTCCAGCTGCTGGTCCCAGTAAATGAGCTCTAGCGTGCCGTCCATATGTTCCACCAAGGCCGAGCGACTTTCCACCCAGTCGCCGTCGTTGCAATACAAGATACCGTCAATCATGCGGATCTCTGCGCGGTGGATATGGCCGCAGACCACGCCGTCATAACCGCGCTTACGTGCCTCGTGGGCGACTGCGTTTTCAAAGTCATCCACAAAGTTGACCGCTTTTTTGACTTTGTTTTTTAAGTAAGCCGACAGCGACCAGTAGGGAAGCTTAAGTCGCCTGCGCGCATCGTTCAAGTGGCGGTTCAGGCGCAGCGCTATTTCATATAAGTTGTCGCCTAGGTAGGCCAGCCACTTGGCGTACTTCACAACCGCATCAAAGTAGTCGCCATGGATCAGCCAGAGCTTGCGGCCATCGGCCAGGGTGTGGCTGGTCTCATGGCAAACCTCCACGCCACCGAAATGGTGGTCTATAAAACCGCGTGCAAACTCGTCGTGGTTGCCGGGGATAAACACCACATGGCAGCCTTTGCGCGCTTTGCGCAGCAGTTTTTGCACTACATCGTTATGCGCTTGAGGCCAATACCATTTGCGCTTGAGCTGCCAGCCATCAATGATGTCGCCTATCAAATACAAATGGTTGCTGGTGTGCGATTTGAGAAATTCAATCAGTGCTTCTGCCTGACAGCCCGGCGTTCCCAGATGCAAGTCTGAGATGAATACGGCGCGGTAGTGCATCTAATCTCCAGTAAATGTCTTGATAAGGGCCTGCACAGTGCCATGCAGCACCTGGCGACCTTCAGAAGCATATTTCGCTTGTATGACTAAACGATGAATTAATTAGGCGTATTGGTGATGCTTTTACACTGGGTGCTTTGAAGCGAAATTGCATGGCTACTCACCCATTGCGCTCCGTTGTGGCCCTGTTCCTTTGCACTGCCGCCCTGCAAGGCGCTGCACCGGGAGCATGGGCCGATGACAAGGCCAGCCCTAGCGTCCGCATTTCTTTATTAGCTATCAACGACTTCCACGGCAACATCGCACCGCCCGGTATTGCGGTGCCGGTGCCTGATGCCTCGGACCCGGCAGGCGTGCGGGTGTCGGCGGGCGGGGCTGCCTATTTATCCACGCTGGTGCGCCAGCAAAAGGCGCTTAACCCTGGCAATACCTTGGTGGTGGGCGCGGGCGATTTGTTGGGTGCTACGCCATTGGTATCTGGTTTGTTCCACGACGAGCCCACGGTGGAAGTGCTCAACCAAATTGGCCTGGACATCAGTAGCGTAGGCAACCATGAATTTGACAAAGGCGCTGCCGAATTGATGCGCCTGCAAAACGGCGGCTGTTACCCGCGCAGCGCGGACGGCAGCAGTGGCGTGGTGGGTGTGGATACGTGCATGAACCAAGGCCGGTTTGAAGGCGCACGCTTCATATACCTGGCCGCTAACGTCATTCACAAAGCCAGCGGCAAGACTCTGTTAGCACCCTACGAAGTGCGCGACATCGACGGCATACGCATCGGCTTTATCGGCCTGACGTTGCGCGGCACACCGGCTATGGTCATGCCCTCCGGCGTGGCAGGGCTGGAGTTTAGGGACGAGGTGCGCACCATCAATGCGCTGGTGCCCGAGCTCAAGGCGCAGGGTGTCAGCGTGTTTGTGGTGCTCATCCATCAAGGCGGTCAAACCACGGCGCGTACGGCGCTGGATAAAAGCTGCCCCGGCTTTAGCGGCGATATTGTGGACATCGCCGACCGCTTGGACCCGGCGGTGCAAGTGGTCATCAGCGGCCACACGCACCAGGAATATGTGTGTACCCGCCCCGACGGGCGCTTGATTACCCAGTCCGGCTTTTACGGGCGCTTGCTCACCCGCATCGACCTGACGGTCGAGCGCGCCACCGGCAAGCTGATCGCCAAGGACGCCAACAACCTGGTGGTGGTGAACGACCAGCCGCTTAAAGTGGCGGTGGGCAACAGCCCGCCCTTGCCTGCGGGCTATAGCGCATTAGCGCCAGACCCACAGATTGCAGCCATCGTGCGCCGCTACGGCGACCTCAGCGCAACGATTGCCGACTTACCGATTGGCCGCATCGCCGGGCCGCTGGACAGGCAGCCGACGCCGGGCGGCGAAAGCACGCTGGGCGCGCTGATCAGTGACGCATTCTTAGCCGGAGCCTCGCGGACCGCCGATGGTGCAGCGCCAGCGCAGATTGCGTTTACCAACCCCGGCGGTGTACGTGCGGATCTGAATAGCACCTTGTCCGTTAGCTACGGGCAGTTGTTCAGCGTCATGCCGTTTAACAACGCGCTGGTCAGCATGGACCTGACGGGCGCGCAATTGCTGCGCTTGCTGGAGCAGCAATGGCAAGGCCGTGCTACGCGTAGCCTGCTCCTGCATGTGTCCGAAGGCTTTAGCTATAGCTGGGACGCTGCCCGGCCCGTGGGCCAGCGCGTGCTGCCCGGTTCGGCCACGCTGCATGGCGAACCCATCCGTGCGGATGCGATATACCGCGTCGCCACCAATAGCTATTTGGCGGAGGGCGGCGACGGCTTTAGCGTGTTTAAGCAGGGTAAAAATGTACAAACCGGCGAGCTGGACTCGGTGGTGCTCAAGCTCTACTTCCGCGCCAAAGGCGTAGTGCAAGTGCCCACGTTGGGGCGCATCACCCGGTTGAACTAAGCACGCCTGGCGCGCGGGTCCGCGCAGGCCTTATGCTTTGGGCATAAACACAATCGCCGCAGGGACGCCGCATGACCATCGACATCCAAGACACAGCCATCGAGGTAGCTGGCAGCGGCGACGAACTCATCCTCATGCTGCACGGCTGGCCCGACACGCTGGCTTTGTGGGACGGCACGGTGGGCGCGCTGCAAGCCCACTACCGCTGCGCCCGCCTGACGCTACCCGGCTTTGAAACTGGCCCGCCAGCGGTATCGCTGGACGACATGTGCAGCTTGCTGCTGAAAGTGGCCGATCACTTAAGCCCCGGTAAAACCATCACCTTGTTGCTGCATGACTGGGGCTGCGCATTCGGCTATGAATTTGCCATGCGCCATCCGCAGCGCGTGGCCCGCCTGATTGCGCTGGACATTGGCGACCACAATGCGCCCGCGCTGCGCCGCCAGTGGGGTCTACGCGAAAAATTGGCGGTTGCGGGCTACCAACTCTGGCTGGCGCTGGCCTGGAAAATCGGTGGCGCTATCGGCACCAGCATGACCCGCTTTATGGCGCGCGCACTGCGCGCCCCGGCCCCACCTGCGCGTATTACCCACCGCATGAACTACCCCTATGCCATGCGCTGGTTTGGCAGCGCCGGGGGCTTTGCGCAAGCAGCGCAAGTGGACTTGTCCATGCCGCTGCTATACGTGTTTGGCAAGCGCAAACCATTTATGTTTCATTCCCAAGCCTGGCTCGATAAGGTGGCGCAAGCGCCGGGCAGCGCGGTGCTGGCCTTGCCGTGTGGGCACTGGCTGATGCTGGACCAGGCAGAAGCTTTTCATGCTGCCGCGCTGCAATGGCTGGCGCAGCGCACCACACCATGAACCCCGAAGACTTGCAAAAACTGGTCTCCATGCCTATGCCCTACGGCAAATACAAAGGCCGCGTGTTAGCCGACCTGCCGGGCAACTACCTGACCTGGTTTGCACGCGAAGGTTTTCCTAAAGGCGAGCTAGGCCGCTTGCTGCAACTCATGCATGAGATTGACCACAACGGCCTGTCCGATTTGCTGCGCCCGCTGCGCTAAGCTTGCGTGCATTGCCCCATTCACTACATGCTGTCACCATGTCCGTTTTGCATATCCAAACCCCCTTGATCGAGTCACGCGCCCTGAGCGCATTACTGGGTCGCCCCGTGTGGCTCAAGCTGGAAAACACGCAGCCAAGCGGCTCTTTCAAACTGCGCGGCATCGGCCATGCGTGTCAATGGCATGTACGCCAGGGCGCGACGGGTTTTGTGTCCTCCTCGGGTGGCAATGCCGGTTTGGCCGTGGCCTATGCAGGCCGCAAGTTGGGTGTGCCCGTAACCGTGGTGGTGCCAGAGACGGCCACTGAGCGCGCCAAAGAACTTATACGCATGGAAAAAGCCACCGTCATCGTGCACGGCGCAGCCTGGGACCAGGCGCATAGCTACGCGCAAACAATGGCCAACGCCAGCACGCCGCTGATCCACCCCTTTGACGACCCGTTGCTGTGGGAAGGCCACGCCTCGCTCATTGATGAAGTGGCCCACGCCGGCCTGCGCCCGGACCTGCTGGTGTGCTCGGTGGGCGGTGGCGGCTTGCTGCAAGGCATGCTCACCGGCTTGGACCGCCAAGGCTGGCAAGACACCGCCGTGCTGGCCGTAGAAACCGAAGGCGCCGCATCCTTTGGCGCGGCATTGCAAGCAGGCCACGCAGTCACCTTGCCCGCCATGAAAACCATCGCCAACTCATTAGCCTCGGCTCGCGTATGCGATGCGGTGGTGCAAAGCGCGCTAAGCCACACCGTACGCAGCGCCTTGGTCAGCGACGCACAAGCCCTCAGCGCCTGCCAACGCTTCGCCCACGATCACCGCATATTGGTCGAACCGGCTTGCGGCGCGGCGCTTGCAGCCTTGTATGAAACACCGGAGGCGGCGGGGGATGTGCGGACAGTGCTGGTGGTGGTTTGTGGGGGGGTGGGGGTGAGAGCATGATTATTTGCTGCGTCTTGTGACAAACATCAGCGGTCGCTTTCGACCCAAAGCGGTAGTACACATATCTGAACTGTCAGCCCTGAAGCCGACATTGGTATCCAGCATCACATTTGGAATGGGACCAACAACTGCGTAGCTTTGCCAGTATTGGAAATTGCAGCTCTCTGGCTGCCTATTTCGTAGACTGAATGATCAGTCCCATGCCCCACATAAAAAACTTCAAAAGCTCCAGCGCACGCCCAACTTCGCCGTGCGCCCGGGCATAGGTGCCCTACCAGGCGCGGTTTGCGTCAGGATCGAGCTGGCCGAGTACGCCAGCGCGTCAGTGATGTTTTCTAGCTTGGCAAACCAAAGCGTTTGCGTCGCGCCTGCCTTAATGGTGTAACCCGCAGACGCATTCCACAGTGTGTAAGCGCCGGTACTGTTTTGCCCAGCTGAAACATCGGTTTGCGCCGCCGCATGGTTGGCTCCCAGTCGCGCAGTCCACGGCCCCTGCGCCCAGACCAAGGTTGCCCCCAGCCGGACCGGTGCTATACGCGGTAGCGCCTCACCCGTGCTGTTGTTGCGGGCGCGCACAGTGTCACCGCGCAATTCCAAATCCAGTGTTTGGCCGCCTTCCAGCAATCGTAAGTTGGAACTGGCCTCCAGTCCGGTGAACTCGGCCTTGACCTGCGCGTGTACATAGGCATCCAAGCCACCCTCCTGAACGCCGGTCGCTACTTGCGCGATGTAGTTGTCGAACTGGTTGACAAAGCCGCTAAGGGCAAAGCGGTTGGCTCCGTTTTTCCACTGCGCACCGATGTCCAAATTGGTCGACTTTTCCAGCCCTAGGCTCGGATCGCCAATTTCATAAGCATTGGTGGCGATGTGCGCTCCTTTGGCAAACAGTTCGTAGTCTTTCGGGGCGCGTTGGCTGTAGGCCAGGTTGCTGGTCAGTTGCCAAGTGGGTGCGACATTCCAGAGTGCTCCAAGCGCATAACTGCCGGGCTGAAAGCTGCGTGTGCCGACCACAAAGCGATCTACGTCCGGATTGCCATACGACTGCACCTCCACATTCTCCAAGCGGGCACCGCCACTGATGCGACCCCATGGGAATACCAGCTCTTCATATACAAATGCCGCTGTCTGGCGGGTCTGGCTAAAGGGTGCGAATGCTTCTTCTCCTGCGGCCGAGAAGTCGGAGGTCTCCATCTGCAGCCCAATCACTCCCTCCAGCGGGCCGAGCCGGGCGTGGCGCGCCTCAAGGCGCAGGTCTTGGCCATTGCTCTTGAATACGGTGCCGGTCATTGCGCCTTCAAACTCCGTGTGCGCGTAGTCACTCTGGCCCCAATGCAGTTTGATGCTTTGCACTGGGCCTTCCAGGCTTTGCAGCGCACCATCAATCGCGTAGCGTTGGGATTTCATGTCAATGGTCACCTCGTCTTCTGCAACTGTGCCGTAGTTGCTTGCGAACTGACTTACGGAGGCCCCCAAGTAGCCCTTGGCGAAGAAAAGACTCCCGCCGACGGCCGCGCCGCGGGTGCTGCTAGCAGAGTTACAAATGGCGCGGGCCACAGTCGGCGCGCCCGGCTTGCTGCAAGCCAGGTCAACGGGCACGGCAGCATCATCGGTCGTGCGCTCAAAGGCATCGACATGTAAGGCAAAGCGGTCATTACCGCCATCGAGCATAAGCGCTGCGCTCCTTTCGGCATTGCCCGTGGCCGCACCGAGATCGACCTTGCCAATTACGCCGCCTTTGGCATCAAAAAGCGCTTCGCGTGCAATGCGGCTGTCCAGCACATTGACCACGCCGCCTACAGCGTTGCCGCCATAGAGCAAGGCGCCAGGGCCACGCAAAACCTCTATTCGCTGTACGCTCAACGGGTCGGCGGTAACAGCATGGTCATAGCTCAGGCTGGATACATCAGCGACCGAGCCGCCGTTACTCAGAATACGCACGCGGTCACCATCGAGCCCGCGAATGATGGGGCGACTGGCGTTAGGGCCGAAATAGGTACTGGCCACACCAGGAGTGCCGTCCAGCGTTTCGCCAATCGTGGTCTGTGATCGAAACAGCAGCTCTACGCCCGAGTACTGTGCAGCAGGTGCTATCAAATCCGTCGCGCCCAGCGGGTTGCCGGTAATCGTTACAGGAGCTAGCGTCGAAGGGGACGCGGTCTGGGCAAAGGCAGTCGCGCTCGAGAACGTGCCTAGCGCGAGCAGCGCCAAAGAAGATTTTTTCATGGTAATTCCGTTGACAAATGAATAACACCGCCTGCGCTAGCTGCGAGGCGGAAATAACTGACTCAGAAGATCAACGGAAGGAAGGCGGGCCGCGAGCGTGAAACGTCGCAAACCAGGGGATAGTAGTTAGACCCGTGAACGCAACAGGAATGGCTGCTGCCAAGTGCGTGGGCAATACCACCGCAGAGATATCGCAAAGACCATCGAGGTGGTTACTCTGGTCGAACAGACGGCACTTTGCATTGCCGTCTTGGTCTTGGTGGTCACCAAATAGATGCTCGACAAAGCTGTGCGGTGCATCGCTTGCATGTTCAGCATGCGTTTGGGTTAGAAGCGGCGCGTGTGCAATGCCATGGATCAGCCCGATGCTTTGCGCAAGCACCAAAGTCAGGCCCAGCAAACCGATATGCCATCTGCCGCCCACCATGAATTTCAACCACGCCATGGAGCTGGCTCAGTGTGCGTGCTTCATGCCGCAGAACTTGCCAATAGCAATGCCTTTGCACGCTTTGGCCAGCTCCGCATTGCAAACGTCTTCGCCCTTGCCGGCTTCGCGGCACTTGGCGGCAGCCTCGTGCGCGGCGGCGATGGCGCGGTGTTTGGCGATGTCTTCCTTGGTTTCCTTCTCACTTTCCGCAGCAATGGAGAACGTAGCTGTGAGCAAAAGCGCAGCAAGGACTAAGAGTATTTTTTTCATATATTCACCTCGTTTGTAAAAGTTCAAGACCACTGACACGATGGATTTATTGCTGCCAGATGGGCCACTAAGCGGTGCCGCCGGGGTTGGCGTATTCCAAAGTGGGTTTGAATCACGCGGCGGCTCCGGGTTTGGATGCGGCAGGAGCGGCGCAGTCTGCACACACCCCGCGCACGGCAAAGTCAAGGCTCATTCCCTGGTAGCCTAGCGCTTGCAAGGCTTCCAGTGCGGTTTGTGCAGCACGTTCCAGGTCATGCGCATTGGCTTTAAGCGCGCCCGAAAGAGGGCTGTCTTTATGGCAGCTTTGGCACTCAAAGTGCGGCATCGTCTGCACGCTAGGCGGCATGGCCTGGTAACGGCGCACCCGTTGGCTATCCACCCGGCACAGCAGCAAGCCCACTTGGGTCAGGCGGTCAATCAGGCGGTACAGGGTCACGCGGTCCAGCCGCACCCCTTCACTGGCCGCGGCGTGCGTAGCGGCAGCTGTGCGACCCGCCACAGGGTCATCCGACAAAGCGGCTTGCAGTTGGGCATGGGTGTAGCTGGTCTCGGGATGCGCCAGCAACCAGGCGAGTACCCGGCGCGCTGCGGCAGTGCGGCGCAGGCCGTGGGCTGAGAGCAAGGTGTCAATCGGATTGCCACCACTTAACGCCGACCCGGAAATCAGCACATCAGCAGGAAAGACAGAAGCCACAAAACCCCTTTCGAAATGCAACTGAATGGCATTTATTCAACTAAGGCAAACAAGTTTCGTCGAATATTAACGCAATTCAGTTGCATTATTTATGGGTTTTGTAAAAAATATTGCACGGGATTCAAAGGCTTTACATCACGACGAGGGCGATGAGCTGGTCGGCTCTGGCGCCAAAGTCGAACGTTAGCTTTCAGTCTGATTGGGAAATGGATCACAGTGGCGTGGATACGAATTCAAGACTACAGCGAACCTCGCCGAACCAGCTAATCGCAAGTGACCGCTCCTGGCCCAGTGCCGTCACACAGTGCCCACTGCCTCCAACAATCGATCCAAGCCCCCGCTGTTAATCGCCACCATGGCCTTCTCCCTAACCGCAGGCTTAGCGTGGTAAGCCACCGACAGCCCGGCGGCGAACATCATGGGCAGGTCGTTGGCGCCGTCGCCCATGGCGATGGCTTGGGCGGGCGCGATGCCCATGGTGGCGCAGGTGTGCAGCAGCATGCGGCGCTTTTCTTCGCCGTCGCAAATATCGCCCCAGGCTTGCTCAATCAGGCGGCCGGTCAACAGGCCGTCTTGCACTTCCAACACGTTAGATCGCGTCCAGTCGATACCCAGCATGGCTTGCACCGCGTCGGTAAAAAACGTAAAGCCGCCCGATACCAACAGGGTTTTTAGGCCTGCCGCTTTGCAGGCGCGTACCAACTCGGCGGCGCCGGGGTTCAGGCAGAGGCGCTCGTCTAGCACTTGCTGCATATGCGCCACGCCCACGCCGCGCAGCAGGGCTACGCGCTGGCGCAGGCTGGCTTTGTAGTCGGCAATTTCGCCGCGCATCGCCGCCTCGGTAATCGCAGCCACCTCGGCTTTGCGCCCGGCGGCATCAGCGATTTCGTCGATGCACTCGATGTTGATCAGGGTCGAGTCCATGTCAAAAGCGATCAGCTTGAAATCCGACAGGCGCAGCGGCGCGGTGATGCCTTGGAGAACCAGGCCGGGAGCAGGTTTTGTCATGGTGAGTAAGTGCAGTGGATGCGACGCAAGCAGGCGGGCGCCTTAGGCCTCAAACCAGTTTTGTATTTGCAGGCCCTGCACGCGTTCAAACTCGCGCACATTGCGCGTTACCAGAATAAGTCCATGGGCCAGGGCCACGCCCGCAATCATGGTGTCCACCGCGCCGATGGGTGTTCCTTGGGCTTCTAGCTGGGCGCTTACTTGCGCCGCTTGGCGGGCGGCTGCCAGGTCAAAAGGAAGTAGTTCAAAACGCGCCTGAAAAAGGGCAAGCCGCGCATGTTGTGCGCTACTGTCGCGCGCCTTGTTGGCGCCAGTCAGCAACTCCCAAAGCACCGGGGTACACAGCTTGAAGTCTTGGTCTTCGTGCTGGCGCATATGGTTGCGCACCTGACCAGCATTTTTGAAAAAATAGATAACCGTATTGGAGTCGAGCAAAAAGGCCATATCCGCTTCCTACCAGGGCTCGCGGGGCAGGTCGGGCACTTCGTTGGCGCGAATTTCTTCCAAGCTGGGGAAATCGTCGGGCGATCCGCCCAGGGCGTCGATTTCGGCAAAAAAGCTATCCCAGTCTTGGGTTTGCTTGCGCTTTTCTTCCACCGCAAACTTGGCAAACCATTGGCTGACCGACACCTTGGACTTTTCAGCCGCCTGTTTTACCGCCTCCAGCGCGCTATCTTCAACGTAAATAGTGACTTGGCCCATGCTGCACTCCGTTTCCGCGTATAAGTGTGGAGCAATTATACGTTTTCAGGCCTTCTCAGCCACAGCCACCGGCTGCCCCAAACTACGCAACACATCGCGCACCATTTGCGCCCGGGCTTTGGGCTCGGGCAGGGCGCGCTCTATGCGCAGTTTGTCGTTGCCTGCCAGTTTGATGTGCTTGTTTTTCTGGATCAGCTCGATGATGCGCATCGGCTCGATAGGCGCGTCTTTTTTGAAGCTGATGCTGATCAGCCCCGGCGCGGCGTCCACTTTGGCCACGCCATAAGGCTTGGCCAGCACCCGCAGGCGGTGTACGTCGATCAGCGTCTGGCCTTGCGGTGGCAGCTTGCCAAAGCGATCCACGATCTCTTCGGTCAGGCGGTCTATCTGGTCGCCGTTCTGGGCAGTCGCCAGCTTTTTGTAAAAGCTCAGGCGCAAATGCACGTCGCCGCAATATTCATCGGGCAAGAGCGCGGGCGAATGCAGATTGATTTCGGTCGTGGCGTTCAGCGGGCTCAGCAAATCCGGCTCGATACCGGCTTTGAGGCAGCGCACCGCTTCGGCCAGCATTTCGTTATAAAGCTGAAAGCCCACTTCCAGCATGTTGCCGCTTTGGTTTTCGCCCAGCACTTCGCCCGCGCCGCGAATCTCCAGGTCGTTCATGGCCAGGTAAAAGCCGCTGCCCAGTTCTTCCATTTGCTGGATCGCATCCAGACGCTGGCTGGCTTGCTTGGTCAGGCCCTCTAGGTCGG
>CAJBBZ010000278.1 GCA_903951445.1 uncultured beta proteobacterium | reverse complement strand
TATACAGTCAGCGCTTCTCGCCGACTTTCATCTGAAATTTGGAAGATTTAAAGAGGCGAATGGAATTCAGTTTAATATTTCAACAAATGATCAGGTAAGACTTGGGTATAACTATCGGTTTGATGCTATAAGGTTTTCATTTAAAGCATTTGCACTTTACCGGGCAGTCGTTGATTTAAACGTTAGCGGGAAAATCGCCTGGATCGACTCTGATATAGTATGCAGAAATAAGTTTACTGGTTCCGACTTGATTGATATATTCCCATCAGTTACTGATATCGCATCATTTTTGGGTAGGGATAATTTCCCCAAGCCGAACGCATATTCAGAGTGCGGCTTTGTTGGCTACAATTTAGACAATAAAAGCTCCAAAGAATTCCTGTTGGAGTTTATTGAATCCTACACGACTGGTGACATATTCAAGCTAAAGGAATGGCATGATTGCATGGCATTTGATAGTTTGCGCTTAAAGTACCAGTCTAGGGGAGCAAGGTTTCTGAATTTATCTGGGGATTTCGCGGCGAATGATCACCCGTTTATGCTTTCAAAATTAGGTATTTACTTTGATCATCTGAAAGGGCCCGAACGCAAGAAGCGAGGCTCTTCATACTAATCATTTCGATTTTTTATCTATTTAGCACTGCTATCATTTTTACGAATTTAATTAATTCAACGAATAGTTATGCATCCCTAAAGAATCTATTTGCAGACCACTGAAAGCTAGCCGACGACGTCCAATGTTTGCGCGCACGTCACCAATGAGTTGTGCTATTTGAACTTCACGCAGGGCCCCATTGTGGCCGAGCAGATGTGCTCCGGCAAGCACAATAAAAGAGTGCAAAAAATGGGGTGTGCTTTGCGACAATAATCTGGCAAAGTGGGATCCATTGAACTTAGGCGCGCGCCGGGTGGTCGCTGGCCTGAGAAACCCGGGTATCTAAAAGCCAAAACAGTCGACGCCCTCCGCCTACATACTTGTGTTGGACTGGATAGGGTGAGGCAAAAAGGACTCGATTTCTTAACAGAAAATGCGAATGTCCCGCTAAGCGTGGTTTAACGATTGGTTTAGGATGAACTGGGTAACTAAGCAAAGTAAAAAACACCTTATTTCATAACAACTTGGCGAATGACTCACATATTGAACGGATCAATTCATTATTTGGGTGCCTTGTTGTTCCATCCTCACCCCAAATATTGTCCTGAAATAATACTGGCGCTATTGAGGTTACAACTTCATATGTTGGGATATAAACATATTTTGCTTTTGATTTAGCGGACTCTATTGCTAATACTAAATTTGCTTTGCTGATTGCGTTAGCTCGAATAACATGCTCCAAACCAAAAAAACCGCTCAAAGGCACTGGTGACAAAGTAACCAATATAGGGGCATTTTGGTTATGTTTTCGAATCGCCTGTACGCATGAATAAATATAATCGGATTGCTCTTCTATCGAAGGATTACGAAAATTGAGTTCACCGTTGGTTAGTTTTTCGCCAATCGAAACCAAATCCAAACAAATATCGCCGTTACGATCAACCAAATCCCATCCAACTCCAAAGGTTAAGATAAAAATATCGATTTTCGGAATTATCTCAATAATATGTTTTGATTCCACACCAAAACGAGCATCCCAAAGACCTCTTTGAGATGACGGAACTTTGTCGGGATTAAAATACATATCTATTAATCTTGGAGAATTTACTGCCTCCTCTACTCTTAAAGTAAATGTATTCTTGTAATTTAGCGTATTAAGATGTTTAGAGATATTTGTCGCAAAACATGACCCAAGGCTCGCAATATTTGAAGATTTATTTATCTTCGCCTTTTTAATTTTTTCTTTTTCATCATCTGGAATCATGGAAGACATAAGGGAGTAAATCCAGTCATCATCTGATTTTAAAATCTTCAACTCATAGTCCCAGATTGTTCTATTAGCATCTGGCGCGGCTTTGTAAAGGGCGTCGTGAACCTTGTTTATCGAATTAATTTTTTGGGACGAATCGACGTCAGCTAGCATTAGCTTTAACTGGTCCAATCTGCCGGATATGATCGAGCTCACACATAAATCTATTAAATATTTATCTTTTGCGGTAATATTTACATCACCCAATTCAATTTCTAGCTTACTCATGCAAACTCCTTGCTTGGAAAAATATCTCTGTGGAATGGTTACGATTGCGACATATAACTTTCGATGCAATTAAAAATTCCCAACTTGAATAGTTATTTCATCAAGGAACATTTAGAGTAATTACTTAACTCCTCGATTTGCTATACTAACAGTTAATGAAACCGCTAGGTTGATACTATTGAGAATTTTTCGTAATGAATTGATTCTTATTAGCCGCATGACAAGTTTACCTTTTAATTATCACTGCAGATTAATTTATTTTTACATTTTTTTCAATTAAGTAAGAGTGAATATCCCATTTTCTTGTCGAATTCTGTCTGTGAACACTGATAGACGGATACCAAGGGCTATCCCTCCTCTCCAGCAGCCACCGCCAGTCCGGCACATAGGGTAATAATAAACAAACTGGCTTACCCAGCGCTCCTGCCAGATGGGCAACGCTCGTATCTACGCTGATAACCAAATCCATCAAATCGCAAAGCGCAGCTGTGTCGCTGAAGTCGTCGATCGCACCCTCAAAATGTGCAATATTGCATTCCCTCGACACCAATTTTGAACTTTCACGAATCTCTTTTTGTAAAGATACATAGGTATATTCGTGAGGCAGGCGATCCATTAATTCAGCTAATTCAATGCTCCTGTTTTTGTCATTTTTATGGTGTTTGCTACCGCTCCACACCAAGCCGATCCGTGGCCTCTTACTTTCACCAAGTCGTAATTGCCACGCAACGCGTTTAATGGGATCGCTTGCTAAATAGTGCGGGCTCGCAGGTATGGAGTCAATCCGCGTTTTCATCGCCAAAGGCAGCGACATCAAAGGGCAATGGAAATCAAAGTCAGGCAGGGGGTCGCCCTGTCGGATCAGCCTAGACACACCGCGCAGGCTGGCTAACAAGCCCACCAGCGGCGCCTGTACTTCTAGTAAAACCGTCGCCCCTAATGCTTGCACTGCTTCGCAGTAGCGGCAAAACTGAATGGTATCGCCCAGCCCTTGTTCCGCATGCAAAAGTATGGTTTTCCCTTGAAGCGATGCGTCGCCCAACCACAAGGGCTGCTTGAAATCTCGGCGCTTGGAAGTAAAGGTGCTACGGCGCCATCGCCATTCGTGCAACTGGAACCCGTTTTCCAAGTCGCCGCTGAGCAACAGCGCTAGAGCCTTGTTCCAATGGGCTTCTGCGTAGTCGGCTTGAATTTGTAGGGACCGGTCGTAACAGGCTAGCGCCTTTTCAATCTCTAGGCACTCGTAATGCGCTACGCCCTGGTTCATATGGGCTTCAATATGGTCAGGTTTGGCTGCAATCGCAGACGCATAGCTTTCAATGGCCTCGGTGAAACGATCCAACTCTTTCAGGGCGTTGCCGCGATTGGTGTAAGCGTCGGCATAGTCCGCGCGGAGGGCAATGGCTTGGTCATAAGTGGCAATGGCCATTGCATAGCGGCGCAGAGACTGCAAGGCATTGCCCCAATTGAAATGAGCCTCGGGAAAGTCAGGTTTGAAACTAAGCGCCGTCTGGTACGAAGCAATGGCCTCTTCGAAGCGCCCTAGCTTTGCCAAGGCGACGCCGCGATTGCAATAGGCCTGTGCATCAGCAATGCGCAAGGCAATGACCTGATCAAAACTGTCAATGGCTTGCAAGGGCTGGCCCAAGCCCAAATAGGCCAGTCCACAGTGCAGGTGGGCATCGGCTAAATCTGGCTTTAACTTAATTGCGTTCAGATAGCTATCAACCGATTCTGCATAACGGCCCAGCGATTTGAGCGCGAAGCCTAGGTTGGAATGGACCGTAGCTTGGCCCGGGTTGATGGCAATGGCCTTCGCAATCAGTGCCACCGAAGCCTCATAGTTTTTGGTTTGGCTGGCAAGTACGCCAAGCAATTGCAGCGCGTCGAAATTGTCAGGTTGACTCTCCAGTATCCCTTCATAGAGCAGCTTGGCTCCGGACCATGCGCCTTTGCGGTGGAGTTCCATCGCTGCTTGCAACTGTTGCTTTCCATCGGTTGGATGCCCTGGGGTGGCGGGCTTGCTCGGCAGACTTTGGTTCATAAGCGAACGGGCATATTTGGCTTGGTCCGCTTCGCTTATAGGCACGGACTATGCGACCTTAATTTCTTTGGCCAACGGGTCTGAGCTGTGCACCGCCAAAATATTCAAACCCAAGGGGAATAATTGATAACCCCAGGCAATCAACATTTCGGACAAGCGACCCTCGTCGGATTTAATTTTTTCAATTAAAAGGCTGGGCAGGCATCTGACGATAGTTTCTTGGGCGCCCAGCAGTGCCTCGACCTCCATCCCTTCAATATCTATTTTGATGAAGTCAACCCGCGCGAGGTGAAGACTATCTAGGGTCATTAAGCGCGTTAATTGCGGTTTGTCGTAATCAATGGCTTGACCAATAAACTCGTTGGATGCCTGTTTTCGGATTTCTAGGCTGCCAAAACTAGAGGGAGAAAGATAATCGGGTACCGGCACGCCAATTTCTCCATTTTCAGCACCGACGGCCGCCCAAATCGCCCGCGCGTTAAAACAGTTATTCATGGTGATATTACCTGCCAGGGCATAAAAAACTCTTTCCTGGGCTTCAATGGCCAAGACTTCGCCCCACCCATACATGAGTTTGGCCCATTCCACGGTGTGTGCGCCGATATTGGCACCGCAGTCGATGGCTACAACGCCTTCACCATATTGGGATTTACGTATCTCCAATAATTGCAAGGCGAAGTCGATTTCATATTGGTCAAATGAAGAATTTTTAAAAAGTTGATAGCCTACGCCATAGCCACCATTGGGCGTGTTGTGAAAGTCATTGCGATTCACCAGCATAGAGCCGTGGTTGGTCGCCGTTAATACAAAAGCGACGGGCCGTTTGCTAATGGTTTTCATAGAAAAACTTTCAAAATTTACTTTTAATCTGAAGCCACAGGCCATCGCGCGATACATTTCATATGCGCTTTTTATCAACCGAATGGGTAATGCCCACCAAATCCGCAGCCACACGTTCCAAAACAGGTTTCCAATCCATTTTCGCATCCTGCCGGTATATTTTTAAAGTGGGATACCAGGGACTCGTATTCCCGTCAAGCAGCCAGCGCCAGCACGTGTCGTATTTATTCAGTAGCCAGGTCGGCTTACCCATGGCTGCGGCCAAATGCAGCGTGGAGGTATCCACCGATATCACCAAGTCCATATGGCCAATAACGGCGGCCGTGTCCCCGAAATCCTGCATCTCACTGGCAAAATTGTGAAAATTCCCACCAGGCCAGTATGTGTGCTCTTGGCCGCTTATTTCGGATTCTGCTGGCTCGCCTTTTTGTAAGCTGTAAAAGGCGATATCCAGGCCGCTCAGCGCACGCGCCACCATCGCCAATGGAATATTGCGCGCTTCATTGAGCTCGGCCTGTGCGGCCCGCACGCCGCCGCTCCACACAACACCCACTTTAAACTTGTCGGTCATGCCTAAGCGCTCTTGCCAAACTCGCTTTTTATCTTCCGGGGCTTGCAAATAAGCTTGCGCGCCTGGTGGGTTTTGCGCAGTAGTGCTAAACAGGCGCGGCAGTGACATCAAGGGGCAGTGGTAATCAAAATCGGGCAAGGCCTCTCCGCGAGTAACCACCTGGCTGACGCCCTGCAGCCCTTGCATCAAGCCATGCAATGACTTTGGAACTTCGAGCAAGACGCGCGCACCGCGTTGGCTACAAAGCAATGCGTAACGACAAAACTGGATCGTATCGCCCAGCCCTTGTTCGTGGTGTAGCAAGAGTGTTTTCCCCTCAAGCGTTTGCACACCGTCCCATAGGGGCTGCGCAAACGCACGCTGATACCTGGCGTTTTCGGCATATTTCCAGCGCCATTCGTAATGCGTCCAGCCCCGCTCCCACTGGCCGCTGAGCAGCAACAGGTGGGCCAAATTCCAATGGACCAAGGCGCTAGCGGGGTGGCGGGCCAGCGCGGCTTCGCAACTGGCAATCGCCTCAGGGATGCGGCCCAGCATGCGCAAGGCTTTAGCCAGGTAAATCGGGGCCATCTCGGCGCCAGGGTCTAAGTCCATCGCCCGGCGATAGCTCGCCGTCGACAATTCCCACTGCTTGAGCGCTGTTTGCGCATTCCCGAGATTCAAATAGGCGGGTACGCAGCTGTCATCGGCCTTGATGGCTTGTTGAAGGCTCGCGACGGCCAAGTCTGTGCGCCCCAATTGCTTCCAGACCGCGGCGCGATTGACTAAGGCCTGGACGTAGGCAGGTCGGATGGCTATCGCGCGGTCGTAGCTTCTGATGGCCTCGTCCAATCGTAGGAGCTTTTCAAGAGCGAGCGCCCGGTGAAAATGCATGCCTGCATTAGGCGGACTCAAGGCTAAGGCTTGGTCAATCCATTCCACGCCAACTTCTGGACTCTGGGTTTGCAGCGCCACCAGGCCCAACATATGCATCGCCTCAAAGTGCTGGCCTTGCAGCACAAGTACCTGTTCGTAAAAATACTTGGCCGCTTCCCACTGCCCTATTTTGTGCAGGCCGATTGCCTGCTGAAAAAAGACGTCTATGTCCGAAGCGGGCTGCGGGGCTGGGTCGGGCTGCACGGCGGCGATGGTCTGCGAATACATGCTTGGGTCCAAGAACTTGCTATGCAGCCCCGGGCGAAAACCCCAGGTTATGGTGTGGTCGAATCGACTTATTATGCAAAAGCACAGCAGCTATAGTCCCGAAGATGCAATAAGCATGCCCGAAACTCCAGGCGCAAACCCTAAATGACCGGTGAATCACTCGTAAATCGGACCAGGCAACTTATCGAATCGGGCGACTACGCCCAGGCGCGGCAGGCACTAGAAACCCATCTCAGCGCCCAAGCGGGCGATACCAAGGCTTTGGACTTGCTTTGTAAATTGGCGGACCGCAGCGGCGACTATGCCCATGCCGCCGACTGGCTGTGCCGCAGCTTGGAGATCGACACCCGCAACCACCGCGCCTATTGTTTTTTGGGTTATGTGATGTGCAAGCTGGGCCAGTTTGAGGCTGGATTGGAGTGCTATGACAAGGCCATCGCCCTAGACCCGGCGCAGCCAGCCTATTGGTGCGAGCGCGCCGCAGCCTTAGCCGAACTGGGCCGCCATGCCCAAGCGGTGAGCGCTTACGAACAGGCCCTGCTGCTAGACCCGGCATATGCCGATGCCCACGCCTATCTTGGCACCTCGCGGTTCAGCTTGGGACAGACCGATTTGGCGATTGCAAGTTTTGACCAGGCCATTGCCCTGGACGCTGCCTGCGTAAGCGCCTACCTGAATCGGGGCAACGCCTATCTAGAAAAACAGCTGTTTGCGAACGCTTTGGCTGACTACGACCAGGCTATTGCCCTCCAAGCCGATCACGCCTTGGCCTACGCCAACCGGGCCGCCGTGCTCAAACATCTGCACCGACTCGATGAATCGCTGCAAAGCAGCGACCGTGCGATCGCTTTAGATCCACAGTATGTGGATGCCCAATTTAACAAGTCCCTGACCCAGTTGCTGCGCGGAGACTTGGCCGCAGGCTTTCGCGGCTACCAGGTGCGCTGGCAAACCCCCACCTTTGCACCGATACGGCGCAATTTCACGCAGCCGCTGTGGCTGGGAGACAGCCCGATCCAAGGCAAGCGCTTATTGGTGCATAACGAGCAAGGCCTGGGCGACTCGATTCAGTTTTGCCGCTACGTAACCTTGGCCGCGCGCGCCGGGGCGCAAGTCATTTACGAAGTGGAAGCGCCGCTTTACGACCTGTTTCAATCATTGGAAGGCGTCACCACACTGGTGCGGCAACGCGAGCCATTACCCGCATTTGATATGTACTGCCCGGTCATGAGTTTGCCGATTGCGTTCAACAGCACGGTGCAAAGCATCCCTGCACCCACGCCTTACCTCAAGGCAAAACCCGAAAAGCTAGTCCAATGGGCGACGCGACTGGGCACCCGGCAAGGGCCGCGCATTGGGCTGGTGTGGAGTGGCAACGCCACGCACAAAGCCGACCAACAACGCAGCATTGCCTTAGGCGATTTTCTAGAGGCGCTGGCACCGGGCTTGCAATACGTCAGCCTGCAAAAAGAGCTGCGCGATGCCGATGCGCAGGTACTGACCGGGGCAGCGCACCTACGCCATTTCGGTGCCGAATTGGCGGACTTTTCAGATACAGCCGCCTTGTGCGCACAGATGGACTTGGTCATCGCAGTGGACACTAGCGTGGCGCACTTGGCGGGCGCGCTGGGCGTGCCAAGTTGGTTGCTACTGCCGCATTTGCCAGACTGGCGCTGGTTGCTAGGCCGACCAGGTACGCCCTGGTACCCGCACATGCGGCTTTTCAGGCAAGCAAGTCCGGGGGACTGGCAAACCGTTTTACAAAGTGTGCGCGCTCAGTTGGCAAACCAGGTTTGGTAAGGTCTTCTCCCCAACCCAGGCCATAAGGACACCCCGGCAACAAAGCTACAGCAAACCCTTGGTGAACACCACCTCTCGGTCATTGGGTGCTAGCTGATGGGCCAGTTGCAAATGGGCACGGGCGGTATCCATGTCCTGCAAAGCGATCGCGATGCGCACCAAGCCCATGCGTGGGCGCACACTGCCTAGCTGGGTGTTGATCGCAGGGCCTTGCAGCGACAAAGCCGATTTAAATGCCGCATTCGCGTCTTCCAATCGCCCCAGCAACTCCAACAACTCGCCCCTGCGCAGCGCGATGGCGGGTGAATCGGGCACCCGCACCGCCATTGCTTGCAGTTCCACCAGGGCTGCCTCCCACTGGCCGGCATACAAGCCATCGACCAGCATGACGGCCAACTCGCCAGCCCAATAATTCAATCCGCTATCGGGCACCCGCTGCCAAGCCTCCAGGGCGGCGGGCGCAACGGCACTGGCCAGCGCCGCATCCCCCCAAAAGCGGGCTTGCTCCAAAAGCTTGAAATGCAAATACAGATCGTCCGGGTCTTGGCCCAAACTCGCTTGGATGATGGCGGTATCGCGCTGCTTTTTGTTGCGGGCCTGTGCTATCTCCTTGCGATAGCCATGGTGGGTGACGGGCGCGGCAAGATGCACTAGCACCTGGCCCGTTGCGCGCAGTTGGGGCAACAGGGTTTCGGCCACATCTTCATGGATGGCATGGCGAAAACGCACTTCGGGCGCGCGGCGGAACATGCGCAGCAGGTGCGCCTCCTGCACATGGCCATCCTCGCGCAAGTTTTGCATGGCCACCGTGGCCGCGCCTACAGCCTCATCACCCAATACCGCCCGCGCCTGGACCACAAATTCAGGCGATACGTATTCGTCAGGGTCCAGAAAAATAATCCATTCGCCGGTCGCAGCATCAAGCGAATGATTACGAGCTAGTGCGAAATCATGGCGCCAAGGCTGGTGCAACACACGTGCACCTGCGGCCTCCAGCAGCGCCACAGAGTGGTCCGTGGAGCCGGTATCCACCACCACCAGCTCGTCCCAAAGCCCTCGCACGCGTTCCAAAAACCCGGGCAACATGTCGGCCTCGTCCTTGACGATCATGCACAAGGACAGGCGGGCGGACGTTTGGACGGTCATTCAATTCCTTGGTAAGGCTGACGCTTTGGATGGCTGCACATTATGCAAGGCAGCCATACCAGGGCGCCCTGCGCGCACTGCCCACGTACGCTGCTATGCGCGAACGCGGACGCGAATGCGGGCGCTAAGTTTGTTTACAGGCATTACTTTTGCTTAATGCAG
>CAJBBZ010000277.1 GCA_903951445.1 uncultured beta proteobacterium | reverse complement strand
GGTCAGGCGCAGTTTTTTGGGGTACAAAGGGTTCATGCGTGAATGCCTTCAGGGCTTGCTGGACATTTCTCGCGCCACTGCTTGTCCCAGATCAATCACCGCCATGGCGTAGTAGCTGCTCCAGTTTAAAAAGCGTACTTTAATAGTAATTAACTGTGTTTTCTAACACTAAAGAGGGTGCCAAACACCGTCCGTAGTAGCCTCATTCGCAGTGGTTCGATTGTGTTCAAGCCAAGCCATAAAACACTATGACAACTCCATTGTGATGGCCATGAGTTTGACATTGATCATGCCATTTGACTGCCATTGTGGATGGTGCATTTGTAGCTAACCTTTCGGTGTGCTACTTTTTATGGGGGTTGAGTGGAGCGGGCAGTGGCACAAGCGTGACGATTTTTCAAGCTGGACATTGGCTGGATTACGGCAATGTTTAGAACCGTTTTCGAGCCTGCATGCGAGCGTGTCCCACACTACACCGGCAGGTTAGCTACAAATTTCAAATTCAGGTTGCTCTGAACGCGTGGCCGAAACTACGCTTGTAGCTATGCAGGATTTGGAAAAACAGCAGGCAGCAAATGACAACCTATATCTACCGTCACGGCACCGCACACTGCCCATCGTGGCGTCTATCTCGCCCATTGCCAACTATCCAGCAAAGCTGCGTATTTTTCTAACCAACGCCAGCAGGTATTGGCAAGTGCGTCGTTTTCTTAAAGGCCGGACCTACACACAAAGCCTCAAGACCACCAACAAGCAAGCGGCTATCAGTCAGGCCAAGCAGTTCTTTCACATCAAGACTGCTGAGCTGTATTCAGATCATGTGACTGCACGCAGTGACAAGAGCCCCAAATTTACCGACCTGTTGCCGGGAGTGCTTGTGGGCTTACAAGCTCGGGTCAAGCGAGGGGAGTTTTCCGCAGCCAATATTCCCATCTTTTTGCAACGGATGCACAACAGCGTACTGCCGTACTTTGGTGATATGACCATAGACAAAATTGGCTACAAAGAGTTGTCGGCCTTTATGGAGATGATGAGCAATCGGGACCTGACTGCCACCACGGTTCATCAGCACATGGTGGCCATTCGCAAAGTGTTTGCTCATGCACACGCTAACAACATCATCCAGAACCTGCCTAAGTTTCCAGTCATCAAAGTCTCGGACAAGCCTCGAGGTAGTTTCACAGTCGCCGAATACCGAGACCTTGTGCGTCTTGCACGACAGCGTATTGGTGAAGCTGTGCCCTTGGACTTCTCTCAAAAATGCCGCCTTGGCAAGCAAATGCTGGAGCAGTATGGACAGATCAATGCTGACCTGCACTGGTTGATTCGGTTCATGGTCAATGGGTTCATGAGGCCAGGAGACATCAAGTGAATCGCCCCGGGAATTAAGGAGGCTCCAAACTTTGAGAAGATGGAGCCATGAACAAGAAATCAAACCGTTTTTCACCTGAAGTGCGCCAACGCGCTGTCCGTATGGTGCAGGAGCACAGAGGCGAGTACTCCTCGTTGTGGGCTTGCATTGAATCGATTGCACCCAAGATCGGTTACGTCGCCCAAACGCTCAGCGATTGGGTCAAGCGCCACGAGATTGATGAGGGCACGCGTGATGGGATAAGCAGCGAGGAGCGCGAACGCATAAAGTCCTTGGAGCGCGAAGTCAAGGAGTTGCGCCGGGCCAATGAGATCCTCAAGACGGCTAGCGCGTTTTTCGCCCAGGCGGAGCAGGGCCGCCGACTCAAGAGCTAAAGGCGTACATCGACCAGCACCGCGACACCTATGGGGTCGAGCCAATTTGCAAGGTTTTGCAGATTGCCCCCTCGTGTTACCGGCGTCATGCAGCCCAAATGCGCGAGCCAGCATTGCGCTGCGATAGGGCAAAACGCGATTACGAACTTATCCCGCAAATCCAACGGGTATGGCACGCCAACATGCAGGTCTATGGGGCCGACAAGGTCTGGAAACAGATGAACCGGGAGGGAGTTACCGTTGCCCGCTGCACTGTAGAGCGGCTGATGGGCCAGCTGGGCCTGCGCGGTGTGCGCCGAGGCAAGGTGGTTCGCACCACTGTTTCAGACGCCAATGCGCCTTGCCCACTGGACCGAGTGAACCGGCAGTTCAAGGCAGAGCGACCCAACCAGCTGTGGGTGTCGGACTTCACCTATGTCTCAACCTGGCAGGGCTGGCAATACGTGGCCTTTGTGATTGATGTGTATGCCCGCCGGATCGTGGGCTGGCGCCAGAGCAGCTCTATGCGAACAGACTTCGTGCTCGATGCGTTGGAGCAGGCTTTGTACGACCGACAGCCCGGACTTACCGATGCCCTCATCCACCACAGCGACAGGGGGTCGCAATACGTTTCCATCAGGTATAGCGAGCGACTGAGTGAAGCGGGGATCGAGCCTTCGGTGGGGAGCCGGGGCGATAGCTACGACAACGCGCTGGCGGAGACGATTAACGGTCTGTAGAAAGCTGAGTTGATTCAACGCCGGGCACCCTGGAAAACCAAGGAGTCACTGGAGCTAGCCACGTTGGAATGGGTGTCTTGGTTTATCCACCACAGACTCTTGGAGCCAATTGGGTATATTCCCCCTGCCGAAGCTGAAGACAATTACTATCGGCAACTTAGCAGTCAAACCGCCACAGTGGAATGACTTAAACCAACGGGCCTCCTCGAAACCCGGGGCGATTCAAACCGCCAACAGCATCCTTCTCGGGTAGTGACTACAAGTCTCCGCTACCGCTCGGAATTTCCGTCCCTGCGAACACCACTGTCCAGGTCTAGGGCGCCATTGCAACTGAGTGACGCAGCTCTTGTTTCTCGGTAGAGATCAACGGGCTTCAACTGTGATTCGTGATGCCCGTCACTTCTATTTATCACCTGCAGGAAATAGGTAGCAGAAACTGGCTGTTTTTGATGGGTTTTCCAATGTCCCGCCGAGTGCTCGGGATACCTAGCCACGGCGGTTGCCCAGACCCCGTGGTCGATCACAAAATAGTCTGTGCTTTAACAACATTTGAAAGGAAAAGCACATGTCCACAACAGTCACTGCGCCAAGCACACTCTTGCAATCACTCAAGGTCACAGCGGCCAAGAAAACCGTCAGCAACAACCCCCAAGTGCTGCGCCGCATGAAACTAGCCCGAAAACTGTGGGAGCAAATTCAGTTGGCAAAAAGTCAAGCTGATGGAACTCAATTCACCATGACCCGTTTTCGCTCTGTCACTGATCCTGATGGCAGTCGCCGCAGTGTTGAAGTTCCACGCCGTGTTCGCGCATGGTGGTGGACCACTGAGGCCAATAAGCTGGCCTTGAACATCCGGTATGGCGCTCGCAAGCTGGAAATCAGCAAGGGCAAAAGTGCAGTGGAGATTGCCAGCATTACTGAACTCGTGCCCACGCTGGAACTGATCAAACAGGCTGTGGAAGCTGGCGAGTTGGATGCGCAGATCGAAGCCGCTGCGGTCAAACTGCGCGAAGGCTTTGTGAAATAAAACCAACCGTGGAGCGTGACGATAAATATGGGTATGAACAAATACCTCGTCACCCTCCGCATCAACGGGCAGTTGGTCAAGACTGCTGTGTATGCCAACTCAGCCACTCACGCAAGACTGCTGTGTCAATACTAGTTTGGCATGAACTGCGTGCAGGTGGCCCCCACCCAGATTCGCAGCGAAGGGCAGGGCTACCCACTGCTAGATGACCTCATAGCCGAGTCACCCCCGAGTATCAAGCCTCAGGCCCCCAGGCCATCTAAACCCAAGACCATCAAACCCTTCAAGCCACCCACACCTGAGCAGATGCGAATCACGCAATTGAAGGCCAACGTGGACCGTCAGAAAGATGCGCTGCAAAGGGAGCGCGAGAATCAGAAACGCCAAAGAGAAGCCGAGCAGGCGCGCAGGGGGCAGGGTGGCTATTGAACAAGATCACTTTACTGGCCTCAAAACACTGGCCGAAATGTGTGAAAAACGCCTGAAATCACGGTATTTGCCCCGAAATATGGGTTGTTTTTGAAACCTCGGCCAAACGGATGACAGGCTATGCAGAAATACTTTTCATCAAGTTTGACCTCATAAAACCAACATTTCGATTAATTTTATTTTTATCGATCAACGAACTGGGCGTCTGTGTATTACAAAATATAGAATGATATTGCGTTTATAAATTCTAATATTTTGAAATCACTTTTTGGTATACCTGTAAATGAAAACAACTTTCAAAATTGGGATTAGTGCCTTTTTAATTCTTGTTCTAGTTTCCTGCGGTGGTGGAGGGACAAACGGTGGCGGAGAAAGTATTACACCCAAGCCAAACTCTGTGGCCAATTCGCCAATACTTAAGTCGTTTGTGATACCTGACTCAGCTGCTTATTACAGTGATCAGTGCAACCATCCTTCAATGCAATTTGTCATTCCGGTTCGTCTTAATGAAGACGCACAAACTGACTTTATTGTTCATTACTGGTGTAGTTCGCCATTGCCTTGGGGACGAGAGGTCACCACACAGACCCCCGATGCACTGGTCGCTTTGGTTAGTCAAATTGACGGTACCTATAAAGTAGCCAATGAGCAAGTTTTTGGCAGTCGACTTTACAAGCTGGGTGGGGCTAGCCGTAAATTTGTTAGTGGGGACATCAATGGTGATGGTCGCGATGATTTTGCATTTGCAATGAATTGGGAAGATGGGCGTTCTGGCGCTAAGCCAGAGACCAATGCTAGTCAATCGAGCGTATTATTATCTACTCCAGATGGCGGATACAGATTAAGGCGTTTAGGTAACCCTAATTGGAATCATGCTGTTGAAATAGTTCGTAACACTAACTCAGTTGATGTTGTGTTCGCAGGGTTTACGGGGCCTTTGCAGGCATTTAGATATCAGCAAGGTGATTTCTCAGAAGTAAGTACAGAGTATCGATCTGATTCTTCTGGTACTTGGGGTGCTAGCTTCCGAGCTATTCCTGATTTAAAAACGGGTGTTGTTAGCCAAATTGCTGGCGTATCTGGAAGGCAAATTCCCAACGTAACTGAGTACGCACTTTCAGAGCGTGGTGTTAGTCTCTTTTCTAAACAGTCTAATGTTTGGAGTGTTGTAAGCGAATTTTGGACCAAAGTTGAATTCACCGTTAAGTGGATTAGTTGGCAATTGACTGAAGGTACAAACAGCGTTATCAATGTCGACGGTAAGCAGTACTTTGGAGGAGCCTACGATGAAATGTGCGTGCTCCCACCGCTTGTTAATGGGGGCTCGCAACTGCTAATTGCAAAGATGGGGGCAGGTCAGGACCTAAAGGGCAGAACTTTGGTAGCTGGGGGAACCTATTCAGAGCAGGAGGTTGCACCGGTAAACATTTACAACTTCTTTGATCTTTCGGTTAGTGGCAAGATTAAACAGTTACCCTCGCCTTTAGTTAATGAAGAAACCCTATCAAATTTCAACTTCTTTGATTGCAAAGATATAAACAACGACGGCCTGCCAGACTTGGTTAGTTACGCCTTCACGCGCCCTGGTTTCAATGAGCGTGTCGCAGATCGAGGTAAACCTACTATTTACCTCAACAATGGAAAAGGCCAGTTGGTTAGGGCAAACATAAGTATGTTGCCCGGGCATTCTGCTGGCAATGAGTTACAAAGCCGCCTAATTGACGTCAACGGAGATGGGATAGTCGATTTAGTCTTATTTGGTAGCGCAACAGACGGTGGTGGTGGTGCAATTGAAATTCATCTGTTGCGTTCACCCTTAACTCTGCCTTAAACCCAACCCTGCAGCCAAACACTGTCGCTTTGCAGCTCACGCCACGCAATGATTTGCGTGGCCTTGGAAAACACTGCTTCAATTTCCACAGATTCAATCGGATCCGTCGGCTGTTCAGGTTGAATCACACGACTCACCAAAAAGTGCTTTTGTTTGGCGATTGGTTTGACTGCAGTCCATTTGGTTAGCAGCATTTTTTTGGGGTTCAAAGGGTTCATGCTTGAAGGCCCTCAGGGCTTGCTTGGCATTTCTCGCGCCACTGCTTCGCCCAGTTCAATCACCGACAGCGCGTAAAAGCTACTCCAGTTGTAGCGGGTAACCACATAAAAATTATCGGTGCCCGCCACGTAGTTAGGTGTCGCGTCATTGCCATTGACCAATTCAATCAATGCCAGCAAGCCCGCATGCTGCATGGCTTGGAGCTGCGGGATGGCGCCGCGTTCCGCCATTTGCGCGGGCGACATGCTGGGCAGAATATCTTTTTCCAGCAGTGCGGGTAAATCCAGGCGCGTGGCGTCTAGTTGCACCGGGTAGTGCGTCGGCATGCCCGCTTTCCAGCCAAAGGCGGCCAGGTAATTGGCTATCGATCCAATGGCGTCTTTGCTGTTATCAAACAAATCAACGCGGCCATCGGCGTCAAAGTCCACCGCGTATTTTTGCCAGCTCGACGGCATAAATTGCGCCATGCCCATGGCTCCGGCATAGCTGCCGCGCACCGTCAGCGGGTCGCGGCCCGTGGCCTGGCACCAGACCAAAAAACTTTCTAGCTCTTGCAAAAAATAGGCGGCGCGGGCCGGGGCTTTGGGGTGGCTGGCGGGGAAGTCAAAAGCCAGTGTGGCCAGCGCGTCCAGCACGCGGTATTTGCCCATGTGCTTACCATAAATGGTTTCAACTCCGAGGATGCCAACGATCACCGACGCGGGTACGCCGGTTTCGCGCTCGGCGCGCTCCAAGGTTTTGGCATTGCGCAACCAAAATTGCACACCGGCCTCGATGCGCACCGGGTCCACCATGCGCTCGCGATAGACCTGCCAGTTGCGCACGCTGGGGTCTTTCGCCGGGGTGACGGCGCGCACCACGTCTGGCAGCATGCGCGCCTGCGCCAGTGTGGCGCGCACCCAAGTGCGGTTTAAGGCACTGTTTTGGGCCATGCTGTCTGCGGCAGCGCGAGCGGCTGGATAGTTGGCGTAGCTGCTAGGTGCCGGTGTCTTGGCCGCCTGGCATTTGCGCTTCTTGGTTTTTTTGCCTGCTTTGTCTTTGCTAGCGCTTAGTTTTGCGGCGCTAGGGTCTTTGCCCGCCTGGGCGCGGCCACAGTCACGCTGCTCGGCGCTTGCGGCTTGGGGCTTGGCAGCCAGCGCGGTGGCGCTGTACCCGCAGGCTAGGGCGATCAGGGCCGCGAACACCATCCACAAAGCAGGATGGCAGCGACGGGAAAGCGATACGGGGCGGGGCGGACAGTGCATAAACGGTCTGCATTCTGTCTGATCGGGTGCGCTTGGCTTAGTGGAACTACTTTACTGGCGGGTTTATGGGGCTGGGTAGGCGTGCTGGCCCGCACGAAGCGCGAAGCGCTACACACCGGCTTGGGGTGCGGTATTGCACGCAGGCCCGCCACTAGAATCGCCGCCACTAGCCCAGCCCAAGCTCCATGCACAAAACCGGTTATTTCACCCACCCCAGTTGCCGCCGGCACGAGATGGGTGCGGGCCACCCGGAATGCCCCGAGCGCTTGGACGCCATCCAGGATCGCTTGTTGATCAGCGGCATGTTGGCGGTTTTGGAGTCGCACGAGGCCCCGGCCGCGGATGCAGAGCAATTGGCGCTAGCGCATGGGCACGGTTATATCGACACGATTGACCGCATGCACAAAAACTTGGCTTTTGAGCATGTCCAAACCGGGCGCGCCTATGCCGCCATCGACCCCGATACCAGCATGAACCCGCACAGCTGGCAAGCCGCTTTGCATGCCGCAGGCGCCGCGATTGCAGCCACCGATGCGGTGATGGCCGGTGAATTAGAGAACGCGTTTTGTGCAGTGCGCCCG
Organism: uncultured beta proteobacterium; assembly: GCA_903951445.1. GTDB lineage: Bacteria > Pseudomonadota > Gammaproteobacteria > Burkholderiales > Burkholderiaceae_C > Allorhodoferax. Next base: position 4,116 of record CAJBBZ010000277.1, on the reverse strand, counting down.
CCGGGCCACCACGCCTGCCGCGACCGCGCCATGGGTTTTTGTATTTTTAATAATGTGGCAATTGCGGCGCGCCATGCTTTGGAACACCATGGCTTGCAGCGCGTGGCTATCGTGGACTTTGATGTGCACCACGGCAACGGCACCGAGGACATTGTGAGCAATGACCCGCGCATATTGATGGTGGGTTTTTTCCAGCATCCGCATTACCCCTATAGCGGCGCCGACGGGCATGCCGACAACATCTTGAACGTGCCCGTTCCCGCCTACACCAAGGGCGATGCAGTACGGGCGCTGGTGCAATCGCAGTGGTTACCGCGTTTGCAGGCTTTTGCGCCGGAGATGATTTTTATCAGCGCCGGCTTTGATGCCCACCGCGATGACGACCTGGGCCAGATGGGCTTGGTCGAAGCCGATTACGCCTGGATCACCCAGCAACTCAAAGACGTGGCGCGCACCTATGCCAAGGGGCGCATCGTCTCCAGCCTAGAAGGCGGCTACAACCTGCGCGCTCTGGGCCGCAGCGTGGAAGCGCATTTGCGGGTGCTAGCGGATGTTTAGTTTTGCTATGTTTGAAAGAGGATTCGCATGAGCGGCGTACGCATGCCCGCACCGCCGCCCATTGAGGACTTGGGCGCTTGGCTGGAAGCCTTTACCCAGCCCACGGTGGCCATCGAGTTGGCGGCGCTGGCCCTGAGCGCGGCAGTGGCCTGGGGTCTGGTGCGCGCGCTGGCTGCGGCTATCGGGCGCGACCAGCGTTCGGTGTGGTTTGGGCGCAACGATATTGACGGCGTGCTGTTTCCCGCCGTCTTGCTCTGTTTGGTGTTTGCAGCCCGCGCGGTTTTGGACCGCCAGCTCAATGTGGTGGTTTTGCAAGTGGCTATGCCGGTGCTGCTGGCGCTGGTGGTGATACGCACCGGCGTTAAGGTCTTGCAACTGGCTTTTTCGCAGGCGCGCTGGGTGCGGGCCTTGGAGCAGACGATTTCCTGGCTGGTCTGGCTGGCGCTGGTTTTGTGGGTGAGTGGCTTGCTGCCGCTGGTGCTGGGTGAGTTGGACCAGATTGGTTGGAAAGTAGGCGGCTCGCGCTTGTCGCTGCGCAACATGGTTGAAGGCTTGCTCACGGCCAGCGCGGTGCTGATCGTGATGCTGTGGATTTCGGCGGCGATTGAGTCGCGCCTCTTGCGCGAAGCCACGGGCGGCGAGTTGTCGGTGCGCAAAGCCATTAGCAATGCCACGCGGATCACGCTGTTGTTCCTGGGTTTGATCCTCGCCTTATCGGCGGTAGGGATTGACCTGACAGCCCTCTCGGTATTGGGCGGCGCATTGGGTGTGGGTATTGGTTTTGGCTTGCAAAAGCTGGCGGCCAATTACATCAGCGGCTTTTTGATCCTGACCGAACGCAGCCTGCGCATAGGCGATAACGTGCGCGTCGATGACTTTGAGGGCATCATCACCCAGATCAACGCCCGCTACACCGTGGTGCGCGCCATCACCGGGCGCGAGGCGATTGTGCCCAACGAGATGCTGCTCATTAGCCGGGTAGAAAACCTGTCGCTGGCTGATACCAAGGTGGTGCAGACCGCGCGTATCCAGGTTGTTTACGAGACTGATATCGACCTGGCCATGCAAGTGCTGCAAGCCGCGGCGCAAGCCCAGCCCAGGGTCTTGCAGCAGCCCCCTGCCAGCGTACAACTCTCGCAATTCACCACTGACGGCATTGAACTCACGGTGGTGTATTGGATTGCCGACATGGAAAATGGCCAGGGCAATTTGCGCTCCGACGTGAATCTGGCCATGTTGCGCGCCTTGCGCGAACACGGCATCACCATCGCCGCCACAGTGCGCGGGGCGCCGCCTAGTCCTAGTCCGACGGCGCTGCCTCTGTAGTGCTCGGTATCCGGCTACTGGTAATCCAAGGCTTGCCACGACTCGCCAAGCCTTGACGCATCATTTGTGTGTACTTAGCCACGTTTTTACCCCATTGACCTTGCCGAAAAATGTGTGCTTAAAATGCACACATGTCCGAGCCTAAAACCTACAATTGGAACGCCGCTAAAAACCACTTGCTCGTGCAAGAGCGCGGTATTTCTTTTGAGCGCATCGTCTTTGAAATAAGTGCTGGAAATGAATTGGCCGTGCTCGAACATCCCAATCAAGAAAAATATCCAGGGCAGCAAATTTCAATGGTGCAAGTGGGCGATTATGTTTACGCCGTTCCATTTGTTGAAACCGAGACGGAAATCTTTCTTAAAACCATTATTCCAAGCCGCAAGGCCAAGCGCCAATACAGGAGTCCGCAATGAAGTCAAAAGCAAAATTCGACGAAGAAGAGTTGGAAATATTGCAGGCGTGGGAGGCTGGCGCACTTCGACCGGTAAGCGATATGGCAGCGCAAGCCAAGGCGCACCGAGCGGCAGCCCAGGCCACTTTTAAAAAGGATCAACGGCTCAACATTCGAATATCCAGCCGGGATTTAAAAAATTTGCAGGCACGCGCGCTAGAGGAGGGGATTCCCTACCAAACCTTTGCAGCCAGCGTGCTGCACAAGTTTGTTAGCGGGCATTTAGAGCGTTAGCGATAAGAAGGACGTTTAGGTATCGGTTTTCCTGCTGCCTTTTCGCTTGCCGCATTCGCAAGCCTTTGATCTTGTTCACGCCCGAACAATGTAAAAAGACATAAAAGCGCAAGCTCAACACTCCCGAGCAGCCGAATGCGCCCAGGTAGCCCACTGACGCATGGCCGCAGATCCCTGTTGTTCAGGTGCCACAGGGCTACCCTTGACCACACGCCGAGGACGCCTTTGGTCTTTTCACAGCCTAGACAATACACTTGTGTATAGTTACACTGCACTTTTAGCCGCTCAGCCCATGCACGCCCCCTGGATCTCAAGCTACCCGCCCGGTGTTCCGGCGCAGATAGACGAGCACGCCTTGGGCACTTTGGCCGATTACTTGGAAGACGCGGTCAATCTCTATGCCGACCGCGACGCCTTTATCAGTGGCGCGACTGGCGTCAAACTCAGATTTGCCGAGCTGGACACCCTGTCTTTACAGGTCGCGGCTTATTTCCAATCGGTGCTGCATTTAGCGCAGGGTAGCCGAGTAGCACTGATGATGCCTAATGTGTTGCAGTACCCGGTGTGCCTGTTCGGCCTGCTGCGCGCAGGCTATGTGGTGGTCAACGTCAACCCGATGTACACCGGGCGCGAGTTGGAGCACCAGTTGCGAGATTCGGGTGCGCTAGCCATCATCGTGGTCGATTTGTTTGCCCATACCTTGGCCAAAATCATTGATAAGACGCCAGTGCAGCATGTGGTGGTCAGCGGCCTGACCGACATGATGCCCTGGCACAAGCGCCATGTGGCCAACTTTGTAATTCACCAGGTCAAGAAAGCGGTGCCCGCATACGACTTGCCCATGGCGACAGACTTTCGCCGCATGCTGCGCCGAGGGGCGCAAGTGCAGTTTCGCAAACCCGATATCCAGCCCGACGATTTGGCGTTTTTGCAGTACACCGGCGGCACTACCGGCGTGGCTAAAGGTGCCATGCTGAGCCATCGCAATATTTTGGCCAATGTGCAGCAAACCAAGGTGTGGTGTGCGCCCTTTGTGGAGCCGGGGCAGGACTTGATCAGCATGACCGCGATCCCGCTTTACCATGTGTTTGCGCTGGGCACTTGCATGGCCTTCACCGGTATGGGTGGCACCAATGTGCTGGTGTCCGACCCGCGCGATGTAGATGCTTTTGTGAAGCTGCTGATGCGCTACCGCGTCGTGTCTTTACCGGCGGTCAATACCTTGTTCAACAGTTTGCTGAATCACCCCGATATCCATAAAGTGGATTTCAGCAGCCTGCGCTTGTCGGTGGGCGGCGGTGCTGCCATACAGCGCTCGGTGGCCGAGCGCTGGCAAGCATTGACCAAAGCGCCTTTGGTGGAAGGCTATGGCCTGACCGAGTGCGCGCCCACGGTCACCGTCAATCCGTTTGACATCTCCGAATTTAAAGGCAGCATCGGTCTGCCACTGCCTTCCACCGAATTGTCTTTTCGCGTTGTGCTCGGGAGTACTTTGCCTGCGGGCGAGCCCGGAGAGTTATGCGTGCGCGGACCCCAAGTGATGC
>CAJBBZ010000276.1 GCA_903951445.1 uncultured beta proteobacterium | reverse complement strand
TTTTCTTTTTTAACGTTTTTAAAAAAAAATTTGACATAAAACAACCGCCGGGGAGGCCGGCGGTTCGGGGAATTCGGTACGCTTTGTAAGTGCTTGCGTTCAGAACCCTCTCACGCCGGGAGCGTTAGAGAACCAAAAGTAGCTAAAGTAAAAGCGCGAAAAATTCATGGGTATGAATGTAACACAGCAGGTCTTACAAAGAATTGACGACTTATGCGGTGCCGCCCACGGTCAGGCCGTCGATGCGCAAAGTCGGTTGGCCCACGCCCACGGGCACGCTTTGCCCGTCTTTGCCGCAGGTGCCCACGCCGCTGTCTAGCGCCATGTCATTACCAATCAGGCTCACGCGTTTCAAGCAGTCCGGTCCGCTACCCACCAAAGTAGCGCCTTTGACCGGGTACAAAATCTTGCCGTTTTCCACCCAATAGGCTTCGCTGGCGGAGAACACAAATTTGCCCGAAGTGATGTCCACCTGCCCGCCACCGAAATTCACCGCATACAGGCCTTTTTTGATGCTGCGCACAATCTCTTGCGGGTCTTTATCGCCGCCCAGCATATAGGTGTTGGTCATGCGCGGCATGGGCACGTGGGCGTAGCTTTCGCGCCGTCCGTTGCCGGTGGGCGCCACGCCCATCAGGCGCGCGTTCATCGCGTCCTGGATATAGCCTTTGAGGATGCCGTCTTCGATCAGCACGTTGCGGGCGCTGGTATTGCCCTCGTCATCGACGTTGAGCGAACCGCGCCGGCCGGCCATGGTGCCATCGTCCAGCACGGTGACGCCTTTGGCGGCGACGCGCTGGCCTATGCGACCACTGAAGGCGCTCGAACCCTTGCGGTTGAAGTCGCCTTCCAGGCCGTGGCCGATGGCTTCATGCAACAAAATGCCTGGCCAACCCGAGCCCAGTACTACCGTCATTTCGCCAGCGGGTGCGGGCCGCGCTTCCAAATTGGTCAGTGCTGCATGCACCGCCTGGTCCACGTATTTGCTGATTTGTGCGTCGTCAAAATACGCCAGACCAAAACGGCCACCACCGCCGGAAGAACCCACCTCGCGCCGGCCTTTTTGCTCGGCAATCACAGTCACCGATAAGCGCACCAAAGGCCGTACGTCCGCCGCTAAAACGCCGTCGGCACGCGCCACCAGCACCACGTCGTATTCCATCGCCAGACCGGCCATCACTTGCAAAACACGCTGGTCTTTGGCGCGGGCCAGTTTTTCCACGCGACCGAGCAAAGCCACTTTGGCTGCGCTGTCCATAGTGGCAATCGGGTCTTGGTCAGGGTAGAGCGAACGGCTGCGCGCAATCTTGGGTTTGCTCACGCTGATACGGCGCTGGCTGGCTGCTTGTGAAATCGTGCGCACCGTGCGCGCGGCATCGAGCAGCGCGGCTTCGGAAATATCGTCGGAATAGGCAAAAGCGGTTTTCTCGCCACTGACCGCGCGCACGCCTACGCCTTGGTCGATGCTGAAAGAGCCGGTTTTCACAATGCCTTCTTCTAGGCTCCAGCCCTCGGAGCGGGTGTACTGAAAATACAGATCCGCTTCGTCCACTTTGTGCGCCTTGATCTCGGCCAATGCGCGGCTGAGGTGGCTTTCGTCCAGGCCAAAGGGTGTGAGCAAGAGGGATTTGGCCGTGGCCAGGCGTTCGAGGGTAGGTTCGCGAGAGATCATCGTGCCATTCTAGGCGTGGGCCCATGGCCTTGGCGCTGGCGGGGCAAGGCTGGGATAAATGAGAAAGCAGCCGCTTTAGGACTGCACCAATCGCCGCGCATTGGCGATCGACATCAAGATACCGCAGGCAAAGCCCAGGGTCACCATGGCCGTGCCGCCATAGCTAATAAAAGGCAGGGGCACGCCCACCACCGGCAAAATACCGCTGACCATGGCCATGTTCACAAAGGCGTAGGTGAAAAAAATCATGGCCACGCTACCGGCCAGTAAGCGCGAAAACAAGGTCGGTGCCTCTAGTGCAATGGCCAGGCCGCGCAGGATCAGGGCAATAAAGCCGCCCACCAGAAACAAATTCCCAAACAGCCCAAACTCTTCTGAAAAAGCCGCAAAAATAAAGTCAGTAGTGCGTTCGGGAATAAATTCCAAATGGGTTTGCGTGCCCTGCATATAGCCAGTGCCCCAAAAGCCCCCGGCCCCGATACCGATCATGCCCTGGATGATGTGAAAACCCTTGCCCAGTGGATCGCGCATGGGGTCTAGCAGGGTGCAGATGCGTTGTTGTTGGTAGTCGTGCAAGACCGGCCAGCGCATGCCATCGGCGCAGAGCACGGGTTCAAAACCGATCAACAGCACCACACCCACCAGCCCCAAGACCACGGGCGGGGCAATCCATTTCCAGCCTACGCCGGCGAAAAAAATCACCGACAGACCAGCCAGCAGCACCAGCATGGCGGTGCCCAAATCGGGCTGGCGGATGATGAGGCCCACCGGCACCGCCAGAAGCACCCCGGCCACCGCAAAGTCCAGCGGGCGCAACTGGCCTTCGCGCTTTTGGAACCACCAGGCCAGCATCAAGGGCATGGCAATTTTCATGATCTCACTGGGCTGAATCACCAAACCGATATTGAGCCAGCGGCGCGCACCTTTTTTAGTGATGCCGAAAATCGCCACCGCGATCAACAGCGCCACGCCCAAGGTGTAAAGCGGCACCGCCAGCGTCATCAGGCGCTGGGGCGGAATTTGCGCCGCGACAAACATCACAGTGGCGGCAATCAGCATATTGCGGGCATGGTCGGAAAAGCGGCTGCCAAAGTCGTAGCCCGAGGAATACATCACCAGCATGCCGGCGCTGGCCAGGCAAAAAACAATAAATGCCAGCGGCCCGTCCAGCCCGGCCCACAAGGGCATCATGCGATTGCGCAGCGGTACTTTGCCAAAGGAAGTGGACATCGCCCGATTATCGCGCCGCCTCTGCAAGGCGCCATGGGACAATCCGGCCATGTACCTGATGTTTGATGAAGCCGGAAAATTCATGGCCGCAAGGCTCTTGTCCGAAAGCGATGCCTCGGCGCAAGTGGAGCTCGATAGTGGCAAGCGCCTCAAAGTCAAGACCGCTAACGTGATGCTGCGTTTTGACAAACCCACGCCCGCGCAATTTATGGAGCAAGCGCAGGCGCTAAGCCAATCGGTGGATTTGGAAATGGCCTGGGAATTTGCACCGGAGGGCGATTTCGGTTTTGCTGATCTGGCGCGCGACTACTTCAGCGACAAAGCTAGCGTGCTGGAGCAAGCAGGCATGCTGATGCGCTTGTTCGAAGCGCCGCATTATTTCCGCCGTGCGGGCAAAGGCATGTTCCGCAAAGCGCCGGCCGACATCGTGGCCCAAGCGCTGGCAGCGATAGAAAAAAAGCGCCTGCAAACCGAGTTGATCGCGCAATGGGCGCGCGAACTAGTCCAAGGCCATTGCCCCGCGCCGGTGCGCGCGCAGCTTTACAAAATATTGTTTAAGCCGGATAAAAACGCGCCCGAATACAAAGCCGTGGTGCAAGCCTCGCGCGACAGCCACACCGCGCCTTTGGATTTGCTGCTCCAAAGCGGCGCCATCGATTCGCCTTTCCAATTCCACTGGAAGCGCTTTTTGCTGGAAAACTTTCCCCAGGGCACGGCATTTCCGGCCTTGGACGCGGTCGCGCCTGCTGCGGACTTGCCGCTGGCACCCGTAGCGGCGTTCTCGATTGATGACTCCGCCACCACCGAAATCGACGATGCCTTATCGGTGCAAGGCCTGGGTAGTGGCACGGTCACCATCGGCGTGCATATCGCCGCGCCAGGGCTGGCCATTGCGCCCGATAGCGCGATTGACCGCCTGGGCCGCCAGCGCTTGTCCACCGTCTATATGCCGGGCTACAAGCTCACCATGCTGCCCGATGCGCTAGTGGAGGTCTATACCTTGCAGCAAGGCCGCAATTGCCCCGCACTCTCGCTCTATGTCACCCTAGACGAGCAGACCCTGGAAATACACAGTAGCGAAACCCGCATCGAAAGCGTGCCCATCAGCCACAACTTGCGCCATGACCAGCTCGACAGCCTGGTCACCGAAGACTGGCTGCAAGCCGCGCAAGCCCCCGCGCCTTCAAACGACAAGGAGCAGGCAGCAGCAGCCACGGCTTTGCATACGCAACTGGCCTTTTTGCATCGCTTTGCCTGTGCCCACAAAGCCCGGCGCGAAATCGTGCGTGGCAAGCCCGAAAGCTTTAACCGACCGGATTACAACTTCCGGCTTACTAATTTGGAGGCTGGCGAACCGGCGGGGGATGAAACTGTGCAGATCAGCGTACGCCAGCGCGGCGCGCCCTTGGACTTGATCGTGGCCGAGGCCATGATTTTGGCCAACAGCACTTGGGGCCAGTGGCTGGCCAGCCTGGGCGTGCCCGCGATTTACCGTAGCCAGGCCTCGATGGCGCCGGGCGTCAAAGTGCGCATGGGCACCAGGGCGCTGCCGCATGCCGGTATCGGCGTGCCCAGCTATGCCTGGAGCACCTCGCCGCTGCGCCGCTATACCGATTTGGTGAACCAATGGCAAATCATCGCCTGCGTGCGCCACGGCAGCACCGCCGCGCTGGCCGCGCCCTTCAAGCCCAAAGACGCGCAACTGTTTTCCATCATCTCCGCCTTTGAAGCAACCTATGCCGCGTACAACAGCTACCAGTCGGCCATGGAGCGTTTTTGGACTTTGCAATTCCTGCGCCAAAACGCTATCACTGAGTTGGTTGCCACCGTCATCAAAGACGGCCTGGCCCGCGCTGATGACTTGCCCTTGGTGATGGCGATTGCCGCAGGCCCCGGGTTGCCGCGCGGCGCCCAAGTGCGGCTGCGCCTGGGCGCGGTGGACCTGATGACCTTGGATGTGTCGGCCACGGTGCTCGAACGCCTGGACAGCCCGGAGCAAGCCGAAGGCGATGGCGCTGAGGATCCATCCGCCGCAGCGGGCGAGGGCGAGGACGAAGAAGACCTGGTCGGCGCGATTACCATTGCCGTCGATGTTTTGGACCCCCCGGACCCCGCCTGACACTGTGCACGCCATGGCGCTACCCCCTGTGTCACCCCCTGCATCGCGCTGGTGGAACTGGAAGCATTGGAGCCTCTTGCAGCGCGCGCTATTGGTCTCGGTCGTGCTACATGCCATGGTCTTGACGCTGCGCTTTGCCAGCCCGCAAACCTGGGAACGCCTGACCGACGACAGCCCGCTAGAAATCACCCTGGTCAACGCGGCTGCCAGTGGCAAGCCGGACAAGGCGCAGGCCTTGGCCCAGGTGTCTTTGGCCGGTGGCGGTGCGGCTGCCAAAGGCATGGCGACCAGCCCGGTGGCGGCTGCGGCCCAAGCCCAAAGCGGCGAGACGCAGGAGCGCAATGCCAAAGACGAACAGCAACAAATGCTGGCGCAACAAAACCTGCTGTTGCAACGCGTGAAAGCGCAAATTTTGGCGATCAGCCAAAACGCCCAAAACGCGGATATGACCTTGGACGAAAAAATCCAGCAAGAGCAAAAACGCCTGGAGCTAAGCAATATGCTGGCCAAAATCGAAGAGCGCATCCATGCCGAGAACGCGCGTCCGCGCAAAGCCTATGTCAGCCCGGCGGTGCGCGAAGTGGTGTACGCGCAGTACTACGACAGCATGCGCCGCAAAATTGAAGCGCGCGGTACCAGCCATTTTCCCGAGCGCCACGGCGAAAAAATGTATGGCGCACTGACCATGATGGTGACGGTCAATTTCACCGGCCAGGTGCTGGATGCCGAAGTTATCAAAGGCTCGGGCAACCCGGCGCTGGACCGGCATGCGCAAGAGGTCGCGCGCAGTGCCGGGCCCTTTGGCGCCTTCACGCCGGAGATGCGTAAATCGCTAGACCAATTGGTGGTAGTGGCGCGCTTTTCCTTTACCCGCGACGAAGCCTTGCGCACCGAGGCGCTGGGGGCGCCGTGAGGGCAGTGTTGCGCTTGGTGGGCTTGCTGTGCCTGGCGGCGCTGGGCTTGCAACTGTATTTCGCGCTGCGTATCGCGGCCATGGTCTGGGTCGATCCGCAGTCCACCAGTTTTGAGCGCTCGCAGGTCTGGCGCCAATTGCAAGAACAAGACAGCCTGCGCTGGAGCCAAACTTGGCGCGATGATGCGCAACTAGGCCAAGCGCTCAAGCGTGCAGTGATCGCTTCCGAAGATGACAGCTTTGCCAGCCACGACGGCATCGACTGGGCGGCTTTGGAAAAAGCCTGGTCCAAAAACACCAAGGCCGAAGAGCGCGCTGCGCAGCGGGCGGCGAAAGCCAAAAATGGCCGCGAAGTGCGCCCCGCCAAAGTCGTCGGTGGCTCCACCATCAGCCAGCAATTGGCCAAAAATTTGTTTTTATCGGGCGAGCGCACTCTGTTGCGCAAAGCCCAGGAAATGGTCATCACCCTGCTCATGGAAACGCTACTGAGCAAGCAACGTATTTTGGAAATCTACCTCAACAGCGTGGAATGGGGCGACGGCGTGTTTGGGGCCGAAGCGGCTGCGCGCCACTACTTTCGCAAGTCCGCCGCGCAACTGAGCCCCTGGGAAGCGGCGCGCTTGGCGGTCATGCTGCCAAGGCCGCGTTATTTTGAGAAATTGCCCAATTCGGACTACCTGAGTGCGCGCGCTAGCGTCATCGTCGCCCGCATGCCCGATGCCCGCTTACCTGGCGCCAGCGTGCCATGAGGATTCTGGGCGTCGATCCGGGCCTGCGCACCACCGGCTTTGGCGTGCTGGACCAGCAAGGCAGCACGCTGCGCTATGTGGCCAGCGGCACCATCAGCACCCAGGGTTTGGCCAGCCAGGCTCTGCCCGATCGCATCCACGCCTTGTTCGACGGTTTGGCCCAAGTCGTGCAACGCTACCAGCCTGATAGCGCGGCGATAGAAATCGTGTTTGTGAACGTCAACCCGCAATCGACCTTGTTGCTGGGCCAAGCGCGCGGCGCTTTGATCAGCGCTTTGGTGCACGCTCAATTGCCGGTTGCTGAATACACCGCATTGCAAATGAAGCAAGCCGTCGCGGGGTATGGCCGCGCCGACAAAATGCAAATCCGTGAGATGGTGCGCCGCTTGCTAGACCTGCCCGGTCTGCCCGGCCCGGATGCGGCGGATGCTTTGGGTTTGGCCATTACCCATGCACATGCCGGTGCGGCCATGGCGCGTATTGCTAAGGCCCAGGGCATTGGAGCGGGGGCCGGTTATAAAGCCGGGCGCAGCCACTAAAAACTGGGGCGGCTCGGCGGGGCTTAATTACCAGGCCGGTGCCAATTGCGCAAAGCCTTTGGGCGCGCTGCGTGCGTCGTCAAAAGTGACTACTTCCCAATCCTGCGGCTGGGCTTGCAATTGGCGCAGCAATTGGTTGTTGAGCGCATGGCCAGAGCGGTGGGCGCGGTAATGGGCCAGCAGGGGCATGCCCAGCAAATACAAATCGCCCATGGCGTCCAAAATTTTGTGCTTTACAAATTCATCGTCGTAGCGCAGGCCATCGGAATTGAGCACTTTGTAGTCGTCCATGACGATGGCGTTGTCCAGACCACCACCCAGGGCCAGACCGTTTTGGCGCATCATTTCCACGTCTTTGGTAAAGCCAAAGGTGCGGGCGCGTGCAATGTCGCGCGCATACGAGCCCTGGCTCAAGTCAAAGTCCACGCTTTGCCCGGTGGAGTCCACCGCCGGGTGCGCAAAGTCGATGGCAAAACTGAGCTTAAAGCCGTGGTAGGGCTCCAAAGTCGCCCATTTCAGGTCCGCGCCCTGGCCGTGTTGTACGGAAATAGGCGCTTTGACGCGAATAAAGCGGCGCGCCGCGTTTTGCATTTCGATGCCGGCACTTTGCAGCAGGAATACAAAAGACGCTGCCGAACCGTCCAGGATAGGCACTTCCTCGGCATTGATATCGACGAACATATTGTCCACGCCCAAACCTGCGCAGGCGGACATGAGGTGCTCCACGGTGTGTACTTTGGCGTCACCGTTGGACAAGGTGGACGCCAGCCGGGTGTCGGTAACCGCCTGCGGGGAGACCGCAATATCCACGGGGTGGGGAAGATCGACCCGCCGAAACACAATGCCGGTGCCCGGCGCTGCGGGTCGCAAAGTGATCTCCACCCGCTGGCCGCTGTGCAAGCCCACGCCAACGGCGCGGGTGAGGGATTTCAGGGTTCTCTGTTGTAGCACCGGGGGATTGTAAAAGCCGGTCGGCATAAAGCGGGCGGTGGGGCCATAGGCCCGCACCGGCCCGCTTAACTTCGCAGACTTAGAGGAAGACCAGAAAAATCAATCCGCCTGCTTGCGCAAGAAGGCCGGGATTTCGTAGTCATCCATGCCGCCGCTGGAAAGTGCATCCACTTTTTGCGCTGCGGTGGTGCGGCTGCCGCGCCAGACGGCGGGGGTGCTGAGCGAGCCGTAGTCGGTGGAGGCGCCTGCTTGCGATGGCGCGCTGATGCCGGTGCTGCCGCCCATGCCCGATGCCGAAGCCATGGTGGTGTTGCCCATGCTGCGTTGCATGGTGCCCGCCGACATGGCCGCATGGGTGTTGGCCATGGGCGATGGTGCTGCGTCATACGTGCCAGTGCGCAGCACTTGCAGTGGAGGCGCAGTGCGGCGCGGGCGGCTCAGGCCGGTAGCGACCACGGTCACGCGCACGTCTTCGCCCAGCGAGTCGTCGTACGCGGTACCGTAAATCACATGCGCTTCGGGCGAGGCGTAAGCGCGGATGGTGTTCATCGCCAGCTTGGATTCGCTCAATTTGAGCGAGCCTTTGGCTGCGGTGATCAGCACCAGCACGCCTTTGGCACCAGATAGGTCGATGCCTTCGAGCAGCGGACAGGCCACGGCTTGTTCGGCGGCAATGCGCGCGCGGTCCGGGCCTTTGGCCAGGGCGGTGCCCATCATCGCTTTGCCAGGCTCGCCCATCACGGTGCGCACGTCTTCAAAGTCCACGTTCACATGGCCAGGCACGTTGATGATTTCGGCAATACCGCCGACCGCGTTTTTCAGCACATCGTTGGCATAGGCAAAGGCCTCGTCCTGGCTGATGTCGTCGCCCAGCACTTCCAGCAGCTTTTCGTTGAGCACCACGATCAACGAATCGACATTGGCTTCCAACTCGGCCAGGCCTTCGTCGGCATTTTTCATGCGCGGGCCGCCTTCAAACTCGAAAGGCTTGGTCACCACGCCCACCGTCAGAATGCCCATTTCTTTGGCCACCCGCGCGATGATAGGTGCCGCACCGGTGCCGGTGCCGCCGCCCATGCCCGCCGTGATAAACAGCATATTGGCGCCTTCGATGGCGTTGCGGATATCGGCTTCGGCCAACTCGGCAGCTGCCCGACCTTTGTGCGGGCGGCTGCCTGCGCCTAGGCCGGTTTCACCCAGCTGAATCGTGCGGTGCGCGGTGCTGCGGTTCAGGGCTTGCGCATCGGTGTTGGCGCAGATGAATTCCACACCGGTAACGTGCGACTGGATCATGTACTCGACCGCATTGCCGCCGCCGCCGCCCACGCCAATGACTTTGATGAGGGTTCCCTGGTTGAAGATTTCTTCTTCGATGAGTTCAATAGTCATGTGCGGCTCCTAATGTAGATATGGTGATACGAAAAAATGAGAAAGGGACAGGGAAACAAAAAGTGGGGTCCGGCGGCGGCCCGGCGCGCGCCATCCACAGGTACAGCGAAGCGCTGTGGTACCAACGGCGGCGGTGCGCAAGCGGGGAGGTTTTCATTTAGAAAGTTCCTGCAAAAAAATCACGAATCTGGGCAAATGCGCTTTTTACGCTGCCGCCTTTTTGGGCCACTTTGATGCCGCGCATACGCGCGATACGGGCTTCTTCTAAAAAGCCCATCACGGTGGCGGCGCGGGGCTGGGCCACCATGTCGGACAAGGCATTGGCGTACTGGGGAATGCCCCGGCGCACGGGCTTAAGAAAAATGTCTTCACCCAGCTCCACCATGCCCGGCATCAGGCAACTGCCGCCGGTGAGCACAATGCCCGAAGACAGCACTTCTTCGTAGCCGGACTCGCGCATGACCTGGTTGACCAGGGTAAAAATTTCTTCGATACGCGGCTCTATCACGCCGGCCAGGGCTTGGCGGCTGAGCATGCGCGGGCCGCGATCGCCCAGGCCGGGTACTTCTACTTGCACTTCCGGGTCCACCAGCACTTGCTTGGCATGGCCGCTTTCCACTTTGATTTCTTCCGCGTCCTTGGTGGGTGTGCGCAACGCCATGGCGATGTCGCTGGTAATCAAGTCGCCGGCAATCGGTATCACGGCGGTGTGGCGGATGGCGCCGTTGGTGAAGATGGCGATGTCGGTAGTACCCGCGCCAATGTCCACCAGCGCCACGCCTAATTCACGTTCGTCTTCGGTCAACACCGACAGGCTCGACGCCAGCGGGTTGAGCATGAGTTGCTCCACTTCCAGGCCACAGCGACGCACGCATTTGATGATGTTCTCAGCCGCACTTTGCGCGCCGGTCACGATATGTACCTTGGCCTCTAAGCGCATGCCGCTCATGCCGATAGGCTCTTTCACGTCCTGGCCGTCGATCACAAATTCTTGCGGCTCCACCAGCAGCAGCCGCTGGTCGCTGGAGATGTGAATCGCCTTGGCGGTTTCCACCACGCGGGTGACATCGGCCTGGCTCACTTCGCGGTCTTTGATGGCCACCATGCCGCTGGAATTGAGGCCGCGGATATGGCTGCCGGTGATGCCGGTATAGACGCGGGTGATTTTGCAATCGGCCATCAACTCGGCTTCTTTAAGCGCTTGCTGAATGCTGTGCACTGTGGCGTCGATATTGACCACCACGCCACGCTTGAGGCCGCTACTAGGCGCTGAGCCGAAACCTGCCAAACGCAGGCTGCCGTCGGGCAGCACCTCGGCCACTACCGCCATCACTTTGGCGGTTCCTATGTCCAGTCCAACGACTAAGTCTTTGTATTCTCGGGCCATAGCTAGTTACCTGTTGTGTTATTCATCATGGAGTGGGGGAGGTGCTTGTCGCCAGCGTGCTGACGCCGCGCAAGCGAATGGCATAACCGTTTTCATGGCGTAAATCAGCGGATTCGAGAGCGCTTAAGGGTCGGCTGTAGCGGGCCACCACGCGGGTGAGGGTTTTCAAAAACGCCTGCGTGCGCTTGGCCAGTTCTTCGCTATCGCCGCGCCCGGCTTCGATGAGGGCGCCACCGGCCAAGGTGATGCGCCAGCTGCCTTGCACGCTTAAGTCCACGGATTCAATCGTCAGGTTGAGCAGCGTGAACTGCGGCTCCATCAACCGGTAAGCGGCCAGTACTTGCGCGCTTTGGCTTTGCGGGCCATTGAAGCGCGGCAGGCCGTACTGCTCTACTTCACCGGTGTTGGCATCAAACACTTCGCCATAGCTATTAAGCAAGCGTTGTTCGCTTTCATCGCCCCAATAGGCCACCACCTGGTGCTCTTGCAACTTGACGCGCAAGTGGTTGGGAAAGTCGCGGTGCACCACGGCTTTGCGCACCCAGGGAATGGCTTCAAAGGCATCGCGGGTGGCCCTTAAGTCCATGCTAAAAAAAGTACCCTTCACGCGCGAGACTACATGCGCGCGCACAGTGGCGGTATTGCAGTGGTTCACGTCACCGATGACCGTAATGCCTTGGAATGCAAACACGTTGTTGCTAGCCACCCAGCGCGTGAACGCCAGCGCGCAGGCCAGCACAAACACGGCAAACAAGACAATGGCCGCTGCGTTCATCAGGCGAACATCGAGGGCTGGGGCTTCGTCGCGTTTCATGCAGCCTTCCCCCTTGTGCTGTCGGCATCGAGCGCCGCACCGGCTAGCAATTGCAGGCACAGGTCTTCATACGAAATACCGGCTGCGCGTGCGGACATAGGCACGAGCGAATGGCTGGTCATGCCGGGCGAGGTATTCATTTCCAGCAAAAAGGCGTGGCCGTCGCTTGCGCGTAGCATCAAATCGGCGCGTCCCCAACCCCGGCAGCCCAGCGCCCGGTAAGAGGCCAGCACCATGGCTTGGATGCTTTGTTCCTGGGCTGTCGGTAGGCCGCTAGGGCAGTGGTAGCGCACTACGTCGGTGAAGTATTTGTTTTGGTAGTCGTATGCGCCTTCAGGGGCTTCAATGCGTACGATGGGCAAAGCCCGCGCATCTGCGCCACTGCCAATGACCGGGCATGTCAACTCTTGGCCGGTAATAAATTCTTCGCACAGCACATCGCGGTCATAGCGCGCGGCCAGTTGTACCGCCGCTTGCGCATGCGCTGCATCGCTCACCTTGGTGACGCCAATTGACGAACCTTCATGCGGTGGTTTAACGATAAAAGGCAGGCCCAAGGTAATCGACAAGGCGTCCAATTGCTGCGCATCACCTTGCGCCTCGGAGCCCAGCACCCGGTAGGCTGGTGTGGCCAAGCCCTGGGCTTGCCAAATGCGCTTAGTCATGACTTTGTCCACCGCGATGCTAGACGCCATCACGCCCGAGCCGGTGTAGGGAATGCCCATCAACTCCAGCGCGCCTTGCACCGTGCCGTCTTCTCCATGGCGGCCATGCAAGGCGATAAAGCAGCGGGTAAAGCCTTGGTTTTTCAGTTCCCATAAGGAACGCTGCTGCGGGTCAAACGCATGGGCATCGATACCGCGTGATTGCAGCGCCGTAAGCACGCCCTGGCCCGAGAGCAAAGAAATATCCCGCTCCGCCGAGCTGCCGCCCATCAACACCGCGACTTTGCCCATGGCCTTGGCTTGTATGGAGGTGGCAGTGCTCATGCGCCGGCCTCCTTGCGGTTGAGTAGTGCCACGATGTGCCCGGGCACTGCGCTGATAGAGCCTGCGCCCATGCAGAGCAACACATCGCCATCCTGCGCATTGCGCAGTGCGGCAGCGGCCATGTCGCCGATGGCATCGATAAACACCGGGTCGGTATTACCGCGCACGCGCATGGCGCGGGCCAAAGCGCGGCTGTCGGCGGCCACGATAGGCGCCTCGCCTGCGGAGTACACCTCGGCCAGCAAGACTACATCAGCCAGGCCCATGACTTTGACAAAGTCTTCAAAGCAATCGCGGGTACGTGTATAGCGGTGCGGCTGGAAGGCCAGTACCAGCCGCCGGCCGGGAAAGGCGCCGCGCGCCGCTTCCAGTGTGGCGGCCATTTCCACCGGATGGTGGCCGTAATCGTCCACCACGGTGACGCTACCGCCACCGGGCAGGCTATGGTCGCCATAGCGCTGAAAGCGTCGGCCCACGCCTTTGAATTCGCGTAGCGCTTTTTGCACTGCCGCGTCGGGGATGTTGAGCTCTACGGCAATCGCAATGGCCGATAGCGCATTGAGTACGTTATGGTGACCCGGCAAGTTGAGCACAATGTCCAGGTCCGGCAGGGTGACGCCGTTGCGCCTTTGCACCCGGAACTGCATTTGCCCCTGGACTGCCCGGATATCGATCGCACGCACCTGGGCGTCGGCGTTGGTGCCATAGCTGGTGACCGGGCAATTCACCTGGTCCACGATGGCACGCACGGCGGCGTCATCGGTGCACAAGACTGCTGTGCCGTAAAACGGCATGCGGTGCAGAAAATCGACAAAGGCTTGCTGCAAGCGGCCAAAGTCGTGGCCATAGGTTTCCATATGGTCGGCGTCGATATTCGTGACCACGGCCATCACCGGCAGCAAATTCAGGAATGAGGCGTCGGACTCGTCGGCCTCGACCACGATGTAATCGCCCTGGCCCAGGCGCGCATTGGCACCCGCACTATTCAGGCGTCCGCCGATGACAAAAGTTGGGTCTAGCCCGGCTTCTGCCAGCACGCTGGCTACCAGGCTGGTGGTGGTGGTTTTGCCGTGGGTGCCTGCAATCGCAATGCCTTGCTTGAGGCGCATCAGCTCGGCCAGCATCAAGGCGCGGGGCACTACCGGAATATGCATGGCGCGCGCCTTGAGCACCTCGGGGTTGGTGGCTTGCACGGCGGTGGAAGTCACCACTGCATCGGCACCGGCCACATGGTCGGTATGGTGGCCCACAAAAGTGCGAATGCCCAAGGATCCCAAGCGTTGCAGCGCGGCGCTGTCGCTCAGGTCGGAGCCGCTGATGCGGTAGCCCAGGTTGTGCAAGATTTCGGCAATGCCCGACATGCCCGAGCCGCCGATGCCGACAAAGTGAATATGGCGTACGGCGTGCTTCATGCCACGATCTCCTCGCAAGCCTGCACCATGGCTGTGGTGGCCGCCAAGTTTTGCAGGCCTTTAGCCGCTTGCGCAGTGCGCAATAAAGTGGCCCGGTCGCAGGTTTGCAGCCATTGGGCCAGGCCTTCGGGCGTCAGGCTGTGCTGGGGCATCAAACAAGCTGCGTTCTGGTCGGACAGAAAGCGGGCGTTATGCGTTTGGTGGTCGTCCACCGCTGCCGGGAAGGGAACGAATACAGCGGCTGCGCCCACGGCTGCAATTTCGGTCACGGTGCTGGCACCAGCGCGGCAAATCACTACATCGGCCCGCGCCATGGCGCTGGCAGTGTCATCGATGAAAGGGACGAGCGTGGCCTCTACCCCTGCCTGCGCATAGTGGCTGCGCAGCGCGTCGATATGCTGCTCGCCGCTTTGGTGGATGACGCTGGGGCGCACGTCTGCCGGCAATAAAGCCAAGGCTTGCGGCACGATGCGGTTGAGCGCGCTGGCACCCAGGCTGCCACCGAGCACCAAAATGTGCAAAGGCCCGCTGCGACCTGCAAAGCGCTGCGCTGGTGCGCCTTGCACCAGAAACTCGGCGCGCAATGGGTTGCCCACATGCTGCGCGCTAGCCAGCGCATGAGGGAAGGCGCTAAACACACGGCGCGCCACGCGGGCTAATACTTTATTGGCTGCCCCGGCGACCGAGTTTTGCTCGTGCACCAGCAGCGGTATGCGTTTAAGAGCGCTCATCAAACCACCGGGCAGGCTGATATAGCCGCCAAAGCCCAGCACCACATCGGGCTGGACCCGGCCCAACACCGCCAGGCTTTGCCAGCAGGCGCGCAGCAAGCGCAGCGGCAACCACAAGAGGCTGACGAGTCCTTTGCCACGCACACCAGAAAACTCGATAGTCTCCAGCGCAAAACCGCGTGGCGGCACCAGGCGGCTTTCCATGCTGCCGGGCGTGCCCAGCCAGTGCACGCGCCAGCCTTTGTCGCGCAAGGCTTGCGCAATCGCCAGGCCCGGGAAAATATGTCCACCCGTGCCTCCGGCCATCACCAAGGCGCAGGGCGTGCGTGTGGCGTTTGCGGCCATCATGCCGGGACTCCTTGCATCATTTTGCGGTTTTCATAATCAATGCGCAGCACCAAAGCCAACGCCACCAGATTGACCAAAATTGCCGAGCCGCCATAACTCATCAGCGGCAGCGTCAGGCCTTTGGTGGGCAGTGCGCCTAAGTTCACACCCATATTGATAAAGCTCTGAAAGCCCATCCAGATGCCTACGCCCTGCGCCACCAGACCGGCAAATACGCGGTCTAGCGCCACCGCTTGGCGACCGATATGGATAATGCGCCGCGTCATCCACAAGAACAAAGCAATCAGCACCAAGACGCCGACCAGGCCAAACTCTTCGCCGATCACCGCGACCAAAAAATCGGTATGCGCTTCGGGCAGCCAATGCAGTTTTTCCACGCTGCCGCCCAAACCGACGCCAAAAATTTCGCCGCGTCCCAGTGCGATCAGCGAGTGTGTCAACTGGTAACCCTTGGCTAGCGCGTTGTGTTCGCTCCAGGGGTCTAGGTACGCAAATATGCGCGCGCGGCGGTAGTCGTTAAACGCGATCATCAGCGCAAAGGCCGCCAGCAGCACGCCCGATATCAAGAAGAACATGCTGGCATTGACGCCACCCAAAAACAAGATACCCATGGCGATGACGGCAATCACCAGGAAGGCACCCATGTCCGGTTCGGCCAACAATAAAACACCCATCATGCCTACCGCAGCAGCCATGGGCCAGACGGCACGCAGAAAGTCTTCTTTGACCTCCATCTTGCGCACCATATAGCCCGAGGCATAGACCACCGCCGAAAACTTGGCCAATTCCGAGGGCTGAAAACTGGTAAAGCCCAGCGAAATCCAGCGCCGGGCGCCGTTCACACCTTTGCCGATGTGCGGAATCAGTACCGCTACCAGCAGGACCAGCGAAACCATGAACAAGAGCGGCGCGTATTTTTCCCAGGTTTGCACTGGCACCTGGAAGGCGATAAGGCAAGCCACCAAGCCCATAGCCATCGAGGCCAGATGCCGCACCAGAAAGTAGTTGTGCGTGTAGCCCACAAACTTCGGGTTGTCCGGCATGGCAATGGTGGCCGAATACACCATGACGGCGCCCCAGACCAAAAGCGTGGAGACTACGGCCATCAATGCATGGTCCAGGCTGCTGACGCGGCTGCTGCTTTGCGTATTGACGTAGTTGGCGCGACGCCCCAGGCGTACCGGCAGTGCGTCGCGCTCCTGTGCAGATTTGCCCAGACCCCAGCGGCTCCACAGATTAGCGGCGATATTCATAGTGCCTGCTCCAACATCTGCCCTTGCGCCAAGGCCAGTGACTGCACCGCCGCCGCAAACACCGCAGCGCGGTGAGCATAGTCTTTGAACATATCAAAGCTGGCGCAGGCTGGGGACATCAGTACTGCATCGCCCTCGTGCGCCAAGCCAGCAGCTTGTGCTACCGCATCGTCCATGGAGGTGGCATCGTGCAGCGCAACGCCGGTGTCCTGCAAAGCTTGGCGGATCAGCGTGGCGTCCCGGCCTATCAGCAGTACCGCGCGACCATAGGCGCGCACGGGTGCGGCCAAGGGCGCAAAGTCTTGCCCCTTGCCGTCGCCGCCCAAAATCAACACCAAGGCACGGTCTTGGCCCAAGCCCTGCAAGGCCGCCACGGTGGCGCCTACATTGGTGCCTTTGCTGTCGTCAAAGTATTCGACCGCGTTCACCACGCCCAGCGACTGCACGCGGTGCGGCTCGCCGCTATATTCACGCAGGCCAAACAACATAGGCCCCAGCGCGCAGCCGGTAGCACTGGCCAGCGCCACTGCGGCCAGTGCATTGCAGGCGTTGTGGCGGCCACGGATACGCAGCGCATCGGCGGGCATCAGGCGTTGCAAAAACAAATCTTCTACGGGCGCATTGCGCCCGCGCTTGATGGTTTCATCCGCTGGTGCTGCGCGCACCAGCCAGACCACGCCATTGACTTCTTCCAGGCCGTAGTCGCCCGCATGGCTCGGTGTTTGCGCGCTAAAGCACACATGGGCGCGTTGCACCGGTTTTTGCAATTTCACGCGCTGCGGCTCGGGCAACATGGCCATAACTTGCGCATCATCGCGGTTGAGCAGCATCAAGCCCTTGCTGCCAAAGATGCGGGCCTTGGCGCGCGCATAGTCTTGCATGTCGGTATGCCAATCCAGGTGGTCTTGGCTGAGGTTGAGCACCGTGGCCACTGTGGGCTCAAAGTCTTGGGCGTAGTGCAGCTGAAAGCTGGACAGCTCCAGCACCCAGACTTGTGGCAAGGCCTGGGTATCTATGGCCTGAGCCAGGGTATCGAGCAAAGTCGGGCCGATATTGCCGGCCACGGCCACGGTTTTACCGGCGCGCGCGACCAATTGGCCAGTGAGCGAGGTGACGGTGGTTTTGCCATTGGTGCCGGTAATCGCGATGATCTGGGGCTGGTAGGCCTGCGCCGCGTGCAGTGTGCGCAAGGCTTGCGTAAACAGGCCTAGTTCGCTGCCTACCCACAGGCCTTGGGCACGGGCTGCATCGACCAAGTCGCTGACGCGTGCTGGGCTTAAGCCGGGGCTGATACAAATGCGCTGGAACGGCCCATGCGCCAAGGCTTGTGCGTCCAGCGCGCCATGCACAAGGCGCGCAGCGGGAATGTCTTGCGCCAAGGTCGCCGCTTGCGGGGGCGCGGCGCGGTCATCGAGCACCGTCACTTGCGCGCCTAAGCGCGCGCACCAGCGTGCCATCGCCAGGCCGGAAGCTCCCAGACCGACGACTAACACCTGTTGCCCTTGCATGTTCATTGCCTTATCTCAGCTTTAAGGTGGACAGGCCGAGCAGGCACAGCAGCATGGTGATGATCCAAAAACGCACGACGACTTGCGTTTCTTTCCAACCCTGCTTTTCAAAATGGTGGTGCAAAGGCGCCATGCGGAACAGGCGGCGACCTTCGCCGTATTTTCTGCGGGTGTACTTGAAGTACATCACTTGCAGCATCACCGATAAGGCCTCAGCTACAAACACGCCGCCCATCATGGCCAGCACGATTTCCTGGCGCACGATGACGGCCACCGTGCCCAGCGCAGCACCCAAAGCCAGTGCGCCTACATCGCCCATAAACACTTGCGCCGGATGCGTGTTAAACCACAAAAACGCCAGACCGGCGCCGGCAATCGCGGCGCAAAAAATCAGCAATTCACCGGCACCGGGAATGTGTGGCAAAAACAGGTATTTGGAATAAATCACGCTACCGGTGACATAGGCAAACACGCCCAGCGCCGAGCCCACCATCACCACCGGCATGATGGCCAGACCGTCCAGGCCATCGGTCAGGTTCACCGCGTTGCTAGAGCCCACAATCACCAGATAGGTCAGCACTACAAAGCCCAGCACACCTAGTGGGTAGCTCACTTGTTTAAAGAAGGGCAGCATCAGACCGGCTTTGGGTGGCAGGCTGACGTCAAAACCGGAGCTGACCCAGTTGACAAACAACTCCAGTACGCGGCCATTGGAGTTTTCTGAAATGCTGAACACCAAACACAGCGCGGCCAATAAGCCAATCAGCGATTGCCAGAGGTATTTTTCGCGTGAGGGCATGCCTTCGGGGTCTTTGTTCACCACTTTGCGCCAGTCGTCAAACCAGCCGATGGCGCCAAAGCCCAGGGTCACGATGAGGCAGATCCAGACAAAGCGGTTGGACAAGTCCACCCACAGCAAGGTCGAGCTAGCAATCGCAATCAGGATGAGCACGCCGCCCATGGTGGGCGTGCCGCTTTTGCTCAGGTGCGATTCCATGCCGTAGCCGCGTATGGGCTGACCGATTTTGAGCGACTGCAAGCGCCGTATCACGGCAGGGCCCGCAGCCAGGCCAATCAGCAGCGCGGTGGCCGCACCCATGACCGCGCGGAAGGTTAGGTACTGGAACACGCGCAGAAAACCCCACTCGGGGTAGAGGGTTTGCAACCATTGCGTCAGGCTTAGCACCATGGGTTTGCCTTATTGAAGTGCTCAGGCTGCATGGACAGACTCCCCTGGCGTGTGGTGGGTGGCGGCCATGTCTTGCAAGGCTTCTATGATTTTTTCCATACGCATAAAGCGCGAACCTTTGACCAGCACGCTGGCACTGTGCGTGAGAGCCTGCGCTACCGCGCTCGTCAAAGCGGCTGTATCGGCGCAGTGCTGCGCCTGGCCACCGGCTTGGCTAAAGGCCTGTACGGTGGATTGGCTTAGGGTGCCGCTGGCCAATAAGTGTTCGATGCCCTGGCTATGCGCATAGCTGCCCGCTTGCGCGTGCAATTGCGGGCCCTGGTCGCCCACTTCGCCCATATCGCCTAGCACCAGCAGGCGCGGTGCGGGCAAATCGCGCAAGACGTCGATCGCAGCTTGCACCGAATCTGGGTTGGCGTTGTAGCTGTCATCGACCAGGCTGATGCTGCGCCCGCCCCAGACAAGGCTGAGTGCGCGCGAGCGGCCTTTGACCGGCACAAAAGCCTGCAAGCCGCGCTCGATGGCGGCAGGGCTGACGCCAGCGGCTAGCGCGCAAGCAGCAGCGGCCCAAGAGTTGCGCACATTGTGTTGACCGGCGATAGCCAAGCGGTAGTGCAAAACACCGCTGGCAGCGCCCTGGCGATAGAGCGCTTGCACCGCCCAGCCGCCGTCTTGCCATAGCGCTTGTGCGCCATATACGCCCTCGCGTTCTTGCGCTGGGGCTGCGGCAAAGCCGATTACCTTGTGCGCCTTGTTTTGCGCCACCCAGTGGCTGGTGTAAACATCGTCCAGCCCGAAGACTGCGCAACCGTTTGCGGGCAATGCTTCCAGCACAGCGCCGTTTTCGGCGGCGACGGCATCGACGGTGTGCATAAATTCCAAGTGCTCGCGCTGCGCGTTGTTCACCAGCGCGACCGTGGGCTGGGTCATGGCCGCGAGTTGGGCAATTTCGCCGGGATGGTTCATGCCCAGTTCCAGCACTGCTATACGGTGCGAGGCGCGCAGACGCAGCAGCGTTAAAGGCACGCCGATGGCGTTGTTCAAATTGCCTTGCGTGGCCAGCGCCGCGCCATCGGGGGCGTGCTGCTGCAAGATGGCGGCAATCATTTGCGTGACCGTGGTTTTGCCATTGCTGCCGGTCACTGCGATCAGCGGCAGCGTAAATTGCGCGCGCCAGGCGTGTGCCAGTTGGCCCAGGGCCTGGGTGCTGTCGGCCACTTCGATGCGCGGCAGTCCTTGCGGGTATTGGCTGGCGGGCAAAGCACTGTGGCAGAGCAGGGCGCTGGCGCCGCGCTCCTGTGCCTGCTGCAAAAAGTCATTGGCATCGAATTTGTCACCGCGCAGGGCGACAAACAAATCGCCAGGCTCCAAAGTGCGGCTGTCGGTATGGACACGGGTGACGGCAGTGCCGGGCGCGCCATGCAGCGCGACCGGCAGGCCGCCGCTGGCTGCTTGTAGCCATTGCTGCACTTGTGCCAGCGTCATCAGCGGCGCGCTCATGCAGCCACCCTTTGTGCGCGCAGGGCCAGCGCAATATCGGCATGGTCTGCATCGGAGAAAATAAATTTTTGCCCGGCCACTTCCTGCGCTGCTTCATGGCCTTTGCCTGCGATCAGCACCACGTCTCTCGCATCCGCTTGCGTCAGCGCCTGTGCAATCGCTTGCGCACGATCAGCCTGCACGTGGATATGCGGCTGGCCGCCCATGCCGGCCAAGATGTGGCTGATGATGCTGGCAGGGTTTTCGGTGCGCGGGTTGTCGCTGGTCAGCACGATATGGTCCGCTTTGCTGGCGGCGATGGCGCCCATCAGCGGACGCTTCGCGTTATCGCGGTCGCCGCCGCAACCAAACACGCACCACAGTGCGCCGCCGCGTTGCTGCGCCACGGGGCGCAGTGCGTCCAAGGTCTTTTGTAAAGCGTCTGGCGTGTGGGCGTAGTCCACCACCGCCAGCGGTGCCTCATGCCCGCCCAGGCATTGCAAGCGGCCTGGCACGGCGGGTAAGTTGCCACAGGCCTGCACCGCCGTGCTGAGGTCTATACCCAGCGCGCGCAGGCTGGCGATCACGCCCAGCAAATTAGAAACGTTGTAGCCGCCGATGATGCGGGTGCGCAGCAGGCAGCGTTGCGCGCCTTCGACGACGGTAAATTGCAAGCCCTGCGCACCATGCTCAATCTCCAGTGCTTGCAAGCGCGCGGCTAGGTGCGTGGACACCGTCCACAAGTCGATTTCCGGCGCTTGTGTGGCTAGTTCAGCGGCCAACACCGCGCCTTGGTCGTCGTCGATATTGAGCACTGCCGCTTGCAGGCCGGGCCAGGCGAACAGGCGCCGCTTGGCAGCCCAGTAGGCCTGCATGCTGCCGTGGTAGTCCAGATGGTCCTGGGTGAAATTGGTGAGCACCGCAAGTCGTATGCGCGTGCCGTCCAAGCGGCCTTCTTCTATGCCGATCGACGACGCCTCCAAGGCGCAATAGTCCAAGCCCTGGTCTGCAAAGCTGCGCAAACTGCCTTGCAGCAGCACGCCATCGGGTGTAGTGAGGCCGCTTGGGTTTAGGCCATTGGGGTTTGCGACATCGGTAGGCGCGATACCAATACCCAAAGTGCCTATCAGTGCGCACACCGGTTTGGCGCCCATGGCATTGAGCGCTTGGGACAGCCACCAGGCGCTGGAAGTCTTGCCATTGGTGCCGGTAATCGCCAGCACCTGCACGCTGCGCGAGGGATGGTCATAAAACGCGGCAGCAATCTTCGCGCTGTCTTTTTTGAGGCCGGTATAGGGTGCAACACGCGCATCGTCTAGGCTCAGCAGTGTCGCATCCTGCGCATCGACCAGGCAGGCAGCAGCCCCGTCTTGCAGTGCTTGCGGCACAAATTGCCGCGCATCCACCGACAGGCCGGGCATAGCGATAAAACCATCGCCTGCGTGCAGCTTGCGGTGGTCGGTTTGTAATTGGCCAGGCACCCGCTCACGCAGCCATGCGGCTGCTTGTTGCGGGGTCTGCAATGGGGCCTGCATCAAAAGCTTTCTTCAACCGCATGGGTCACGATTTGCGGGCGGATGC
The DNA here is from genome assembly GCA_903951445.1 of uncultured beta proteobacterium. Classification (GTDB taxonomy): domain Bacteria; phylum Pseudomonadota; class Gammaproteobacteria; order Burkholderiales; family Burkholderiaceae_C; genus Allorhodoferax. The sequence goes on along the minus strand of CAJBBZ010000276.1, from coordinate 65,074 downwards.
TGATGTCAGGCTGCACGCCCATCACGCGCAGGGTTTGTTGCACCGTTTCGCTAAACACCGGCGCGGCCACTTCGCCGCCGTAATACTTACCCGCACTGGGCTCGTCGAGCATTACGCCGACAATGATGCGCGGCTTATCGACCGGCGCCATGCCGACAAACCAGCTGCGGTATTTGCGGTTGCCCTCGCTGCCGTAACCCTTGCCCATTTGCTTGTAGGCGGTGCCCGATTTGCCACCCACCGAATACCCGGCGGTTTGCGCTTTAGGGCCGGTGCCGCCGGGGCCTGCGGCCATTTGCAGCATCTTGCGTACTTTGGCTGCGGTGTCAGCGGAAAACACCGGAATGCCCACCGCCGGCTCATCGTTTTTTAGCAAGGTGGCGCGGATGATTTGCCCGTCGTGCGAGAACACGGTGTAAGAGCGCACCATCTGAAACAAAGAAGCCGACAAACCATAGCCGTAACTGGCGGTGGCTTGTTCGATGGGGCGCCAGGTTTTGTAAGGGCGCAACTTGCCCGGCACCGCGCCAGGAAATTCGATTTGCGGCTTCTGGCCAAAGCCTGCGCCGGAAAATGTTTCCCACATTTCGCTGGCCGGCAATTGCATTGCGATTTTGGTGGTGCCCACATTGCTAGATACCTGAATCACTTGCTCTACGGTCAAGGCACCATGGGGATGCGAATCCCGAATGGTGGCGCCGGTTATCGTGACCGAGCCGGGCGCGGTGTCGATGACGGTAGAGGCCTTGACACGTCCGCTTTCCAGCGCCAGCCCTATGGTGAAGGGCTTCATCACCGAGCCCGGTTCAAAGGTATCGGTCAGGGCGCGGTTGCGCAATTGCGAGCCGGTCAGGTTGAGGCGTTTTTCCGGGTTGTAGCTGGGGTAATTGGCCAGGGCCAGCACCTCGCCGGTATTGGCATCGAGCACCACAATGCTGCCCGCTTGCGCCCGGTTGTTCACCACCGCGTCGCGCAGTTTTTGATAGGCAAAAAACTGCACCTTCGTGTCTATGCTCAGTTGCACGTCTTTGCCTGCGACTGGGGGCACGCTTTCGCCCACTTGCTCGACCGATTGGCCCAGCCGGTCTTTGATCACATGGCGCGAACCGGCGCGGCCGAGCAAGGTACTGTTGTAGAGCAGCTCAATACCTTCCTGTCCGTTGTCTTCCACATTGGTAAAACCCACCACATGCGCGGCGGCTTCGCCCTCGGGGTATTGCCGTTTGAATTCGGTACGTTGGTAAATGCCTTTGAAACCGGCCTCGCTAATTTGCTTGGCTTTTTCTGGCTCCACATGGCGCTTGAGCCAGACAAAATTTTTGTCTTCGTCGGCCAGTTTTTTATTGAGCTCGGACAGCGGTAGCTCCAGCAGCTTGGCCAGGCTGGCGCGTTGGGCATCATCGAGGTCTACGTCTTCGGGAATAGCCCAAATGCTGGGCGAGGGCACGCTGGACGCCAGGATCAGGCCGTTGCGGTCCAGGATGCGGCCCCGGTTGGCCGGTAACTCCAGCGTGCGGCTGTAACGCACTTCGCCCTGGCGCTGGAAAAAATCGTTGTTAAACACCTGGATATAGGCGGCGCGTGCGCCCAATCCGACAAAGCCCAGCGCCAGTGCCGATACCACCAACTTGCTGCGCCAGACCGGCGTGCGGCTGGTCAGCAAAGGGCTGGCGGTGTAACGGATGCTGCGGCTCATGGCTGCTGCTCCGGGTTGTGGGCCTGGCCCATGTACACCGTAATACCTGGCGTGACCTGGTGCATTTGCAATTTTTCGCGTGCCACACGCTCGACGCGCGCGGGCGTGGCCTGGCTGCGTTTTTCTACTTCCAAGCGCTCAAATTCGGTCTTCAAGCGGCGGCCTTCGCGCTGCGCGCGTTCGAGCTCGGTAAAAACGCGGCGCGACTCGTACTGCACGCTGACCAAATACATGGCGCTACCCAGTGTGGCCATGATCAGCAAGAGGCTGATGCGCGTCATGCGGCCACTCCTTGCGCGGTGCTATTGCGCACCGCCACCCGCATGATGGCGCTGCGTGCGCGCGGATTGGCCACCACTTCGGCTGTGCTGGGGCGGGTGCGGCCCAGGGCGCGCAGGCGCATGGCGCGGGGTGCGGCAAAGGGGCGGCGCCGGTCGTATTCGTCCTTGGAATGGCGGGCGATAAATTGCTTAACGATGCGGTCTTCCAAAGAATGAAAGCTGATCACCACCAGGCGCCCGCCCGGCGCCAGCACGTCCAGCGCAGCCTCTAGGGCTTGTTCGAGCTCTTCCAGTTCGGCATTAATGAAAATCCGAAAAGCCTGGAAGGTGCGCGTTGCAGGGTTCTGACCCGGCTCGCGGGTCTTGACTGTGTCAGCCACGAGTTGGGCAAGCTCGGTGGTCGTTTCAATCGGTCCGCGTTCCTGCCGGCGCGCGACAATCGCCTTTGCAATCGGGCCAGCAAACCGCTCTTCGCCATAGTCACGTATCACCTCCGTTATTTTTTCGACGCTGGCATCTGTCAGCCATTGCGCCACACTTTGTCCGCATGTAGTGTCCATGCGCATATCCAAGGGGCCCTCAAAGCGGAAACTAAAGCCGCGTGCGGGCGTGTCAATTTGCGGTGAGCTCACGCCCAGGTCCATCAAAATGCCTGCGGCACTGGCGCCTTCGAGCTCTGCGATATGCGAGAAGCTTTGCTGGCGGATGGCAAAGCGTGTGTCGCTCAGGCTGGCTGCTGCTGCAAGCGCTTGCGGGTCGCGGTCAAAAGCCAGCACGCGCCCGCGTGGCGACAAGCGCGTCAACAGCAAACGGGTATGGCCGCCGCGGCCAAAAGTGGCATCGACGTACAAGCCGTCTTGCGCCGGTGGGTTAGACGGGTCTGCGGGGGTCAAAAGCGCGTCAACCGCTTCTGTAAGCAAAACAGTGGTGTGTTGCGCAAGCGCGTCCATGGGGCGCGCTCAGAAAGAAAAGTCTTTGAATACGTCGGGCATTTGCTCTTGCATTGCCTTAGCTTCCTGCGTTTCGTAAGCCACTTTGTCCCAAAGTTCGAAGTGGTTGCCCATGCCCAGCAAGACGGTGTCTTTGGCGATGCCTGCGCTGGTGCGTAGCTCGGGCGAGATCAGGATGCGGCCGGTGCTATCCAACTCCACATCCATGGCATTGCCCAAAAATATTCGTTTCCACCATTGCGCCGACATGGGCAGGGCGGAAATCCGGTCACGGAAAACGTCCCACTCGGGGCGGGGAAAGACCATCAGGCAGCCGTGCGGGTGTTTGGTGATGGTGAGCAGGCCTTGGGCGGTCGCGCTGAGCACGTCGCGGTGCCGCGTCGGCACGGACAGACGCCCTTTTCCGTCGAGCGTGAGCGAGGAAGCACCTTGAAACACCACAAAAACCTCTTATTCCAACTGAACGAGTGAAAGGCCGTATTTTTGGCACTTTCCTCCACTTATTTGCACTTATTTGCACTTTACCAGCAAATTCGTGTTTGGAACAGGGTTTGTTGAAGTTTTTTCCAATGAAATCAAAGACTTAGAACCCAATATGCGTCTAAAAACCGCGTAAAAGATGTTCTAAATTAAGTACTTAGCAATTGCATTGCAAGTAACGTATGAATAGTTTTTGGTGCGCCGCATTTTTTTGTTTGCGGCGGGACGGCAGCACGCGCAAGTCCAACGCTTGCTGGAAGCGATCAAAAGGATTTGCGCACTTGCGCAGCCTTTTCCATGTCCATGGTGCTCCAAAGCAGCGCCACCAAGGCCGAAGGGGCGTTCAGGCTGACTTCGTAATTGCGTGTTTTGGCCCTTCCCAGCCATTGCAGCAGTGCTTTAGAGGCGGCTTGGTCTATGTGTCGCAGTGTGCTGCAGTCGATATCAATTTTTTGCAGCGTTTCGCTGCGGTCGAGCTCGGGCAGTTTCAGACCATTGGCGCCCTTGATATCCCCTAGCAACACCCAGGGGGATGCTTTGTCCGCAGGCGCAGACCTGTCCCAGCTGGGCGTGAGCCCATTCCACCAATGCACAAAGGCCAGGACGGTGTCGTCAAAACCGTCCATATCGTCCAGCAAGCGGTAGGTGTCCAGCAGGCATAAGACCTGCCAATAACTGGCCGGGTCGCGCTCACTGTCCGGGTCCAGTCGGGACAAGAGCAAGGTTTGCACTGCCGTATATTTTCCCAGGGCAAATAAGGCGGCGATTTCCTGGGCAAATGGGTCTTTGCTCCAGTCAGCGGCTTGCGGCGCTGCCGGTGCCTCAGTGGGCACAGGGGTGCTCGTGGGCAGTTGCAGCAACATACTCAGCGGGCCGGTATCTAGTAATTGGCTGATAGGCTTGTTCCATAAGCTGTCCGAGGACCAGGTGCTGGGCGCCAACTTGCTGGGAGACGCTTCGGGTGGCGGCGCACTCTTGGGCTTAGTTTGCTCCACGGGCGCAGACGGCGTCGGCGCAGCGGGCTTGGCGGCGCCCGGATTCCATAGCGATTCCAGATGCGCGCCTATGCGTTCTATTTTTTCCAGTGTTTGGTTGCTTGCAGGCCGGTCGCGTACGGCGCGTCCGCGTATGCCCGCGACGGTGTTCGGTGTGTTTTCACCCTCGCGCATGCGCTCGCGCAGCATGGCAAATTCGCGTTTGCGCGCGCCGCGCAATTTGCTGGCAATGGCGCGTTTTTGCGAAACCGGATCCAGCGCTTTGGCGTTGCCGCCTGCGCCTGCGTTGGGGGTATCGCCGGGAGTCATGGCCTGGGCGCCTTGTAAGCGGCTTTAATCGCCGAACATTTTTTGTTTCAGCTCGCGGCGCTGTTGCGCTTCCAGAGACAAGGTGGCTGTGGGCCGGGCCAGCAGGCGTCCGATGCCGATGGCTTCACCGGTCTCATCGCAATAGCCGTAGTCACCGGCATCGATGCGGGAAATCGACTGTTCGATTTTTTTGAGCAATTTGCGTTCGCGGTCGCGGGTGCGTAGCTCCAGAGCATGCTCTTCTTCGATGGTGGCTCGGTCGGTGGGGTCGGGTACCACCGAGGTGTCTTCGCGTAAATGCTCGGTGGTTTCGCCGGCATTGCTCAGGATGTCGCGCTTGAGCACTACCAGCTTGAGCCGGAAGGCGGCCATTTGCACCTCGTTCATGTACTCGGAATCGGGCATCGCCTGCAATTCGGCGTCGCTCAATTGGTCCACCGGCTTGGTTTTCCAGTTATTGGCCAGTTTGCTGTCTTTTTTCACCGGAGCGGGCACGACGGGCGCCACCGGCTCGGCTTCGTAGGCGTGGCCAAAGCTGGCTTTGGCTGCCGTGGAGGCCACCGATTGCGCCATGGACGGCACGGTTAACTGCGCCAAGCGGGACGAGGGCCTGCCTGATTTCACTGGCACCGCCGACGGGTCATTACTGACGGGCACCGCTACTTTGGCGGGCGTTGCGGCAACGGGGCTGGCGGCAAGCGCTGCTGCTTTGGCAGCGACCGGCGCTTTGGCCGCCGGTTTTGCCGCAATTGCGGGTGCTTTGGCTGCGGGCTTTGAGGGAGCGGCAGGTTTGGCTACGCTTTTGGCCTTGGATGCGTTGGCGCCAACGGGCGGCGTTTTTTTAGCGGCGGGTGCTGCGGCTTTGGCGGCAGGGGCGGGCGTAGTTTTTTTAGCGGGAGTAGTCACAGTTTTCTTTGGGGCTGGCGCACTGGCTTTGGCCGGTGTTTTGGAGAGGGCTTTGATCGGTGCCGCAGGTTTTTTGGCGGGTGCGACGGGCACCTTGGCAGCTTTGGCCGGACTGGATTTAGCCGCAGGCACGGATTTGGATGCCGCGCCGGGCTTGGCTTTCTTGGTGCTGGTGGCGTTCAATTCGTGTCTCCTAATAGAAACCCAAGGGGCCCGATGGCGGGTAGTTCAGGAATTCTCCCGTCTTGCCGGGCTGCCCCCTTGATCGGCGCGCGAGTGTACAGGCAAGTCAATGCCGCCTTTCTTACACCCGAAAACAGGCGGTCAAGGGCTTGCTACCAGGGACTGCTCCATGCCTTGCAACAAGATGTCTTTGGGCAAATCGATGCCGATAAACACCAGTTTGCTGGATTTGACTTCGTTCGCGCCCCATGTGGGGCCCAAATCGCTGCCCATGAGCTGGTGCACCCCCTGGAAGATCACTTTACGCTCACTGCCTTGCATATACAAGACACCTTTGTAGCGCAACATGCGCGGCCCGTAAATATTGACGATAGCGCCCAAAAAGTCTTCCAGTTTGCCCGGGTCAAAAGGCCGCTCGGATTTGAAGACAAAGCTTTTGACATCGTCATCGATATGGTGGTGGAGGCCATGCTGGGCCTCGTGGGCGTGCGAGGGATGGTCGCAATCGGGCCCATGCGCGTGGTCCGCGTGCGCGTGTCCGTGGTCATGGTCATGGTCATGGTCATGATGCGCATGGTCGTGCGTGTGCTCACCCGCGCTCAGAAAATCCGGGTCAATGTCCAGGGTGGCGTTAAGGTTAAAGCCGTGCAAATCCAGCACGTTTTTGATGTCCATCTCGCCAAAGTGCGCAATATGCCGGGGTGCGCGCGGGTTCATGTGCTGCAGGCGGTGGCTAAGTGCGTCCAGGGCGTCGGCGCTGACCAGGTCGGACTTGCTGATGAAAATCTGGTCTGCAAAGCCGACCTGGCGGCGTGCTTCCTGGCGCTCATTGAGCTGCTCGGGCGCGTGTTTGGCGTCTACCAGGGTCAGAATGGCGTCCAGCAAGTAGGACTCGGCCACCTCATCGTCCATAAAAAAGGTTTGCGCCACCGGGCCGGGGTCGGCCAGGCCGGTGGTCTCGATGACCACGCGGTCAAAGTCCAGTTCGCCTTTGCGCTTTTTCTCGGCCAGGTCTTGCAAAGTGGTGCGCAGGTCTTCACGGATGGTGCAGCAGACGCAGCCGTTGCTCATTTGGATGATTTGTTCCTGGGTGTCGCTGACCAGAATATCGCTGTCGATGTTTTCTTCACCGAATTCGTTTTCAATGACGGCGATTTTTTGACCGTGCGCCTCGGTCAGTATGCGTTTGAGCAAAGTGGTTTTGCCCGACCCTAAAAAGCCTGTGAGTATGGTGGCGGGAATCAGTGACATGGCGTATCCAAGCGTTTCGGGTGAGGAGCGCATTTTGCAGCAAGCGCTGCGCAGCAGTCCTAGCGCTCTTCAACCCGCCCGTCGGCGTGCAGGGCGAAGCGCCCTTTGTCGCGCGGGTGCACCGGGTCGCTGCGCCCCCAGGGCCAGCCGCCAAATTCGGTGCGGCGGTAGTCGGCAAAGGCCTGGTGAATCTCGGTCTGGGTATTCATCACAAAAGGCCCGTATTGCGCCACTGGTTCGCCAATGGGGCGTCCCTGCAAAACCAGCAATTGCGCCTCGTCGCTGCCCGCTTGTAGCGCGATCGCGTCTTGCGCCTGCACTTCCACCACCGATTGCGGGGGGATGGTTTGCCCGTTAATGGTCAGGCCTTGGCCCCGGAAGAAGTAGAGACGGCGGCGCGTTTGCGCATGGCTTGCGCCCGGCATCTGCCACTGCGCCCCGGCTTGCATGCGGACGGTCCAAATGGCCAAGTCGGAGTCGGGCTCTGCGGCCCAGGAGTCCGGCGGGGGCGGGGCGCCGCGCGTCTGCCCCAAGCTACCGGCCACCACTTGTACCGAGGTTTTACGCTGTTGTGCATCGGCAAAGTCAAGCAAGGGAACACCGTCGGCCCACAGCATGGTGAAGTGCGGTTCGGCCATTTTTTTGCGGGCCGGCAAATTCAGCCAAATTTGGAATAACTCGGCCGGGTTGGCGGCCTCGGATTGGCGCAGTGGGAACATTTCGCAGTGCACGATGCCTTTGCCGGCGGTCAGCCATTGCACATCGCCCGGGCCGAAGCGGGCGGTGGCGCCTAACGAGTCGGAATGGTCGATAAAGCCCTGGCGCACGATAGTGACGGTTTCAAAACCCCGGTGCGGATGCGCCGGAAAGCCGGGCACCGTGCTGCCGTGGTACATGCGCCAGCCGTCTTTGCCTTCAAAGTCCTGGCCCATATTGCGTCCGCCCAAGTCAGCGTCCGGGCCCATGTCCGCATTGCCACGCGGGTAGGCGTCGTCGTGGTGGACGCAAAACAAAAACGGGTCTATGGTTTGCCAGGGAAAACCCAAAGGCGCGATGGCGAGAATGCTGTGGTTCGGCATGTATAGAGCTTCAGTGGCGCTGGACTAGTTCAACAGTCAGAAGCGCGCAGTTTAGTGGGCGGGCTGCGCGGCGACAGCAAACTGGCTGCGACAGATCGTTCACTTGGTCGATTGCAATGGGCTAGGCGTCCTGAGCAAAATGCTTGGCCGCAAGCCGGGTGTGGATGTAGGCCTGATCGCTAAGATGCGCCTATGTTTTTTTCTTCCCGCTTGTTGCGCGCTTGTGCCGCGCTGGCCATCGCCGGTTTGCTCGGTTTGGCCGATGCGGCGCGGCGCGCAGACCTTGGGCCTGCGCTGGCGCATCCGAGTGCGCAAATCCAAGCAAATGGTTCCGCCCCGAGTTTGGGCGATGTCGCGCTTACCAGCGGACATTGGGAGCGCGTAGGGCAAGGCCATATCCCCATGCCACCCGGCGTACCGGCGGCGCATGCCAGTGCACTGGTCGCTCTGCCTGCCGCGCATCCATCGGCACTGCTGGCTTTCTGGTTTGCCGGAGACCGCGAGAGCGCACCTAATGTTCAGATTGCGATGTCTTCTCTGGACCGCGCCACGGGTAGTTGGTCCCCCGCCCGTATGGTGGTGGACCGCTGGGAGGTGGCGCAGCAACTGGGTTTTGGCATCCGCCGCCTGGGCAATCCGGTGGCCTGGGTGGATGGCCAGGGCCAAGTGCATTTGTTTGTGGTGGCTACGGGTTTAGGCGGTTGGGCGGCCGGGCGGGTGCTGCATTTGCAACAGTCTGCACCCACGGCGCAAATGCCCTGGGCCTGGCGGGCCAAGGCGGTGCTTCCCCTTTCCTGGCTCTGGAATACCAGCTATCTGGTGCGCACCGCACCTTTGCCGCTGGCTGACGGCGGTATGGTCTTGCCGGTTTATTTTGAGCTGGCGCGCAAATACCCGGTGGCGGTGCGCTTGGATGCCCAGGGCGTGTTGCTTGGTATGGTGCCTATCTCGACGCAAGGCCAGATGCTGCAACCGGCTTTGCTGGCAACGGGCGAGCGCGATTGGCTGGCATTGATGCGCGATGGCGGGCCAGAGGGCCGCATCCGTGCGGCACGCAGCGTCGACGGCGGCGCACATTGGTCGGATGCAGGCGATTTGCCGCTTGACAATCCCAATGCCAGTGTCGCCACCCTGACGGCAGGCGCCCAACATTTGTTGGTTTACAACCCGCGACAAATCGGACGCCACGACTTACGCATGGCGTCCTCGGCAGATGGCCGCCTGTGGAGCACCGTGCTGGATTTAGAAAACGGGCCGCTCGGTCACGAGTATTCTTACCCGGCCATGGCCATGGCCGATGGCCAGCTCTGGGTGAGCTATACCGACCAGCGCCAATCGATTGCCTGGCAGCGATTTACCTGGGTGGGCGCTTCGCCAACGGCGCCGGGTAAAGCAAGCCCATGAGCCTGCTTGACAGTTCCTTATGGCTGCGCCTGGTGCAAGACGCCGCGCCACTGTTGCCGCAGCCCGGCTATTTGGCTGTGTTGAGGCACGCTGGCTGGGCACTGGTGCTGGCTGCTTTGCTGAGCGCTGGCGCACAGTTATTCAGTACACGCCGCTTACGCGACGCTGGGGGCCTGCTGGCCTGGACTATGGCGCTATGGGCCTGGGTTCCCGGTCCTTGGGGCCTAAGCTATTGGCTTGGGCTCGCCTTTCAGACGCCCAGTTTGATGGCCATGGCTTTGTCGTTGTATTACCTTTGGCAGCGCCTGGCGCAACGCAAATGGCCGCACACGGTAAAAGCATCCAGCCTTGTAAGTTCCGCGCAGCGCAGCCCTTGGATATACCGTTACGCTGTGCTGGGCATGGCGCTGGGGTGCTTGCTGATGCTTGACACCTTTGCCTATCTTCCGCTGGCTTTGTACGCATGGGGTTTTTCGCCGCTGGCTTATGCGCTATGCCTTTTGTTGGCGCTGGTGCCCTGGGTGCTGGGGGCGCGCATGTCACAAACTGCGCCAGCAACCGTCCTGTTTTTAGTGCTGGCCGTGTTTGGGTTCACGCGCTGGCCTACGGGCAATGTCTGGGATGCGGTGCTGGACCCCTGGCTTTTTGTGGGGCTGCACATCTACCTTGTGGCCCGCTACCGGGCGCACCACCGCGAGTGATTTCGGCTCAGGGCTTGCTGACTATTAAAAGCTCTCTGCCAAACAACCATTCCTGCGGCTGCAACAGATTGGACATAGTCACTTCCCCCGCCCGGTGACGGCTTTTGACATGCCAGCGCTGCGCCAGCACTTCGCAGCGTGGCGCGCATGTCACTTGCGTTTGCCTCGCGTCATTGTCCAACCACACTACGGCATCAAAACGTTCTAGCAAATAGTCCAAGCGCTCTGCGGGCGGTAAATCCGGGCGCAGGGTTGCGGTGTTGCGGCGTTCGGCGTCGTAGGGAACCAGTGTGCTGCCTGGCAGCAGGAAGTTAAAGCGCTCGTACTGCGCGTTAAATCCATTGGGCACTGCAATACGCAGTCCTTGCATGCGTGCCGCAATGGCCGGGCTGTAGCCCGCTTGCGCGTCGGAAAGCGGTGCCGTCATGGCGCTGAAACAGGCGTAGAGCGCCAGCGTGGCGGCCAATGTGCTGTCGCGCGTCCAGCGCCTGTGCAGTAAGCCTCCAAGGCTGGCACCCAGACCGAGTGCTGCACAGGTCAGCGTGACGGCCATATCGAAACCTGTGCCGATGCCCATACCGTGCATCACCCAGGCAAAGCGGGCTAGTAAGGTCAATGCCAGCGCGCTAATGAGCAATACGGCGACAAACGAGCCGCGCGCCAGACGCTCCCAGTACAAGGCCAGCACAATGGCAAAGGCCGGCATGGCCGGAATGACATAGCGCGCCGAGCGTTGGCTGGGAATGCTAAAAACCAGCAGCCACACCAGCAGCCATACCAAAAGCGTGGCTTGTGGTGTACCAACCCAGGCCCGCCAATGGCCAAGCCAGGCGGCGCGCATCCCGTACCAGCACAGACCCAGCGCCACCGGCAGCAACAAGCCTGCGTTTTCCGGGTAGGCCAGGGCTTGTTGCCAGAGAGGGTAGTCCCCGTTCCAGGCGGCCTGCCAATACCCACCGGCCTGTAGCTTGCCGGCGTTTTCGCCCACTACAAATTCTTGCCATACCGCTTGCGGATCGGGGTCCAGCGCAAACCAAAGCGCAAAAACGCCCATGGCAAGCACGGCGCTGGCGCCCACTCCCCCCGCCGTGCGTAAAAAGGTATGCCACCGGGGAGGCCCTTGGCTCAGCCACAGTGCGCAGCCCAGCGTGGCCGCTGCCGGTGCGAGCAGAGCGAAGGATTTGTACAAAAGTCCAAGTCCCATCACCAGGCCCGCCAGCAGGTAAATAGGGGGCGACCACCGGCCCGCCAAGGCGTGCGGTCCGGGCGCTGCTCGCGCGCTGTCGGGCGATGCACTTTGTTGCCACAGCAAGTACCACAGCGGTAGGGCCAGCCAAAAAGTTTCGGGTGCACTGGTCAGGTAGACCCGGCTATACCGGTAGGTGGAAAAAAAGGCCAAAAAGATGATCGCCGACAGCAGCGCAATACGCCATTGGCCACTGATGCGCAGCGCCATCCAGGCCAGGGCCGTGCAAGTGAGCAAGGTGTAAACCACACTGGGCCAGCGCAGCGAAAACAAGCTGCCGTTCGCGCTCCAGTCGACGCTGGCCATGGCCTGCCAGAACAGCAAGGGCGGCTTGGTGTTGCGCATGTTGTCCAGGTCGGAGACCAGTGGCAACCAGTGCCCCGAAGCGGCGGTCAGGCGGGCGATATGGATATAGACCATTTCGTCGCCATTGGTGGGCGCATACGGGCTGCCCAGCCCGAAAAAATAAAGGCTTACCGCGCAAACCAGCAAGGCCCACCAAGGCCAGAGCGCGCGGTCGTTGGCGCTTATGCGGGGCAGCGTGTGAGGCACCATAGGTGGCACTTTAGCGCTTGCGAAAAGTCCAGCGATCGTTGGCTAAGAAATTACTCACACTGGCGATCACGATGGCGATCACATTGGCCAGCATGTAGTGCATGCTGTGCGCCAACCAAAGTGTGAGTACGTACTGCAGGCCGATGCCGAACCAGGAAGCAAGCGCGTACTTGGCTAACTGCGCTCTCAGACTGGACGGTGGCAGTGCTTCGATACCGGCATCTTGGAGCGGCTGGGTGACGCGGTCGGCCCAGGTCCACAGCCGGTTCCAAGTGAAATTGTTGACGGTAGCCACGGCGATCGCCAGCGCCAGCGAGGCATAAGGCTTACCGTCAGCTCCTTCCAGGCTTTGGAAAAGGTATTCGTGGCCCAGGTACAGCACGACCATATTTACCACCGTGCCACTGGCGCCCACCATGCCGAATTTGATGTAGCGGATAGCCAGCAGCCAGCGCAGTACCTCCAAAAAGCGGTTACGCCAGACAGGTTCAGCGTTCATGCGGCGGTGAGCGCCTGCGCACCGGGCTGCGTTTGCAAAAAGGCCAAGGCCTGATCCAGCACCGGATCGGGCGCGATGCGTTTGAGGCACTGGTTATCGCCATCGCAAAACGTCAGGCGGTGGTTGTAAGCGCTCAAGCAGGGCGAGCAGGCGATGCCCGATTCCAGCACCACATTGCGCTTGCCCAGTGGCCCGTATAACTTGCCGGTCTCGGGCCCGAAAAACACCATGGTTTGGATGGGCGTCAAGGTGGCGAAATGGCCGGGGCCACCGTCGTTGGTAATGAGTAAATCAGCTGCATAAAACAACATCAACAATTCGCGGATGCTGCGGGTGTAGCCCGTCAGGTCAATGCATAAATCGCTGCCGACCAAGGTCTGTAGATGGCTGGCCAAAGCGGCATCGTCTTTCAGACCAATCAGCCCCACGGCATAGCCCTGCTGGCACAGGCCTTGCGCCACGCGTGCGTAGTACTCCTTGGGCCAGGCGCGCTCGGGCAGGATGCCGCCACCGGCGTACAAAAGCACCAGGCGTTTGGAGTGCGTAGCCGGATGATCTTGCACCAGTTTTGCCCGGTACGAAGAAAGTTCGGCCGGCGTGAAGGGCACGGACAAGTCACTATCTTGCGGCACCGAGCGGTTAGGCGCCGCCTTGTTGCGCGGCCTGCTGTCGGCTTGGAGGGCGTCGACCAGCGACAAAAATTGCAAGCTGATGTGCTGATACGGGTTGTAGGGAATCGCATGCGTGATAAAGCTGCCCCGGTACAGGCCTTCCTGGGTGTGCGGGGTAAAGCCCGTGCGCGCAGGCGCTCCGCATGCGAAGGACAACAAAGCGCTGACGCGCGAAAATAATTCGCAATCGATAACTGCATCCATACCGATGCCACGCAGCTTGGCACTTACGCGCAGGATGTCGCCCACCAGGGAGAGGCCGCTGCTGTCGTCAATCGAATGCATATGCGCCGCGTCGGTAAGCGACAGCAAGCGCGTAACTTCCTGGTTTTTTTTCAGTTGCAATATATGGATGGCCGCTTGCGGGTAGCGCAGACGCAGCGCGGCAAACATCGGCCCGGCCAACACAATGCTGCCCATCTCAGACAAAAGGATGACCAAAACATGGCGCGCATCCTGCGGCATCACCGCAGGTTGGCGCCATAAGCTGGACAGCCGCACCCAGCCCGACACTACACCACACAAAACCTGGCCCAGCCAGCGGTCTATCAGGCGTTGTGTCTGCAGCTTCATGCGTTTATCGTTTTACAACCCTAACGCTGCACGCAGCGCCGCTACCTTGTGCCTTCGGCTCAAAGCCACGGTTTGCTAGCGCAAACGCAGGTCTCATAGACCTGCCGCTGCAAGCAGTGCCGCTACATTGTGCCTTCGGCTCAAAGCCACGGTTTGCTAGCGCAAACGCAGGTCTCATAGACCTGCCGCTGCACGCAGCGCCGCTACATTGTGCCTTCGGCTCAAAGCCACGGTTTGCTAGCGCAAACGCAGGTCTCATAGACCTGCCGCTGCACGCAGCGCTGCGGCTTTGTCAGTGCGTTCCCAGGTGAATTCGGGTTCTTCGCGGCCGAAGTGGCCGTAGGACGCGGTTTTTTCATAAATGGGGCGCAGCAGGTCTAGCATCTGGATGATGCCTTTGGGCCGCAGGTCAAAGTGTTCACTGATCAGGGCGGCGATTTTCTCGTCCGAAATCAAGCCGGTGCCTTCGGTGTACACCGTGACGTTCATGGGCTTGGCCACGCCGATGGCATAGGCCACTTGGATCTGGCATTGGGTGGCCAGGCCGGCCGCCACAATATTCTTGGCCACATAGCGTGCGGCGTACGCGGCAGAGCGGTCCACCTTGGTGGGATCTTTGCCAGAGAAAGCGCCGCCGCCGTGCGGGCAGGCGCCACCGTAGGTGTCCACAATGATTTTGCGTCCGGTCAGGCCGCAGTCACCTTGGGGTCCGCCGACCACAAAACGGCCGGTGGGGTTAACCAAGTAGCGCGTGTTTTTGAGCCACTCTTTAGGTAAAACCGGTTTGATGATTTCTTCAATCACCGCGTCTATGAATTCTTGCTTCATAGTGGTGCCGTTGCTCATCTCGGGGCTGTGCTGGCTGGACAAGACGACGGTGTCAATGCTGTGCGGCTTGCCATCGACATAGCGCATGGTGACCTGGCTTTTCGCGTCCGGACGCAAAAAGGGGAGGCGCCCGTCTTTGCGCAATTGCGCTTGGCGCTCCACCAGGCGGTGGGCGTAGTAAATGGGCGCGGGCATGAGTTCGGGCGTCTCGTTGCAGGCGTAGCCGAACATCAGGCCCTGGTCACCGGCGCCCGTGTTCAGGTGGTCGTCGCTGGCATGATCCACGCCTTGGGCGATGTCGTTCGATTGCTTGTCGTAAGCGACCAGCACCGCGCAGCCTTTGTAGTCGATACCGTATTCGGTGTTGTCGTAGCCGATGCGCTTGATGGTGTCGCGCGCCACTTGGATGTAGTCCACATGCGCGTTGGTGGTGATCTCACCAGCCAGCACCACCAAACCCGTGTTGCACAGGGTTTCCGCAGCAACGCGGGACTTGGGGTCTTGTTTGAAAATCGCGTCCAAAATCGCGTCGGAAATTTGGTCGGACACTTTGTCGGGATGTCCTTCGGACACCGACTCAGAGGTAAAAAGAAAATCGTTCGCCATGGTTGCTCTCCTAAAAAATATGAGGTTGACATGCGTTGCCAATCCCGGGAGCTGGCGAACGCTTTAGCAGATTTGTCCGCAAGGACAAGGCACAATTGGACGGCAAGGCCGATCGATCAGGTCGTCGCCCTGCAAGTTGCTCGTTTAACTCGGCGACGTTTTGATTCTAGCAAAGCCCTATGTCACTCCTTATTCGCCTGCTCTCGCGCTGCCCCTTGTGGCTATTGCATGGCGCCGGTTGGCTACTGGGTTATCTCATCTATGTGTTTTCGCGGGACTACCGCCAGCGTTTTCACACGCACTTACAGCAGGCCGGTTATGGCTGGCGCGTGGGCCTGGGCGCTATTGGGCAGGCCGGTTGCAGCGTGTTGGAATCGCCCCGCTTGTGGTTTGGCGCGCCGGTGACGGTGCAGTGGGATGGTCAGGACGTGTTTCAAGCAGCCTACGCCAGCGGGCGTGGCGTGGTTTTTTTAACGCCGCATTTGGGTTGTTTTGAAGTGACGGCGCCCTCGGTGGCGGCGCGGTTTGGCGCACGCTATGGCCCGATGACGGTGCTGTACCGCCCAGCGCGCCAGGCATGGCTGGCTTCTATGCTGCAAGCTTCTCGCAGCCGCGAGGGGCTATTAACCGCGCCTACCAATTTGCAGGGTGTGCGCAAACTGCTCAAGGCTTTGCGCAAAGGGGAGGCCGTTGGCCTCTTGCCTGATCAGGTGCCTCCCATGGGCATGGGTATTTGGTCACCGGTTTGGGGCAGACCCGCCTACACCATGACTTTAGCCGCCAAACTCGTATTGCAAACCGGCGCCGACGTGGTGGTCGTCTGGGGCGAGCGATTGGCTTGGGGACGCGGCTATTGCATTCATGCGCGCAAGTTGGAAGTGGATATGCAGGCTGATCTGGAGTCCATGGTCGCGCATATCAACAGCGCTATGGAGGATTTGGTGCGCCAATGCCCGGCCCAGTATTTATGGGGTTACGAGCGCTACAAGCAGCCGCGCCAGGAGCCGCTTGCGTGAATCCGCTGATTGTTTTGATGCGTTTGCTGGCCTATCTGCCGCTGCCAGTGCTTCGCGGCTTTGGCAGTGCCTTGGGCATGGTTTTGTATTTGGGCGCAAAGCGCCGACGCGCCATTGTGCAGGCCAATCTTGCAGCTTGCTTCCCGCATTGGAGCTCTTCACAGCGTAATGCTATTGCGCGACGGCACTTTCAGCTGTTTGCGCAGTCCCTGCTAGACCGCTCCTGGTTGTGGCACGCGCCGGTGGCGGTTCTGCGCAAGCGCATTCGTTTTGATGGTGCCTTGGCTGAACTGGACAATCCCGAGCCCTTGATATTTTTGGCGCCGCATATGGTGGGCCTTGATGTGGGTGGCGTTGTGCTGACGGAGTTACAGCAAATCACCACGGCCTGCATTTACGTGCCGCTCACCAACGCCTTGGCTGAAGAATGGATGGTGCAAGGGCGCAACCGCTCGGGCAATGTGCACTCCATCGCCCGCAAAGACGGGCCGCAGCCGGTGCTGCGCGGCTTGCGCAAAGGCATTCGCCTGCACCTGTCGCCGGACATGGATTTTGGCGCCGAGGGTGCGCTTTGGGTGCCGTTTTACGGCGTGCCTGCCGCTACCGTGCCGGGGCTGTCGCGCTTTGCCAAGCTCGGGCGGGCGCGTGTCTGCACCTTGGTCAGCCGCTTGGTGCCGGGCGGCTATGAGGTCCGCTTAAGCGCCGCCTGGGCTGATTTTCCCACCGAGGACGTGCACGCGGATACCCTGTGCATGAACAACGCAATTGAACAATGTGTTGACCAGGACCCGGCGCAGTATTACTGGGTACACAAACGTTTTAAGACGCGCCCGCCTGGCGCACCTTCTATTTACCCATAAGGCGGCGCTGGCCCCGCCTCATTTGCCCAGAGCGTTTACACGGGGCAGGGCAGCGCTTAAACGAGGGCCGGTTCAAGCACCATCGGCGCCGAGCCAGCCGGGTGGGCCCAATCCCACAAAAGCGTCGCCACGTCTTCCAAGCCGGTGCGCTTGGTGGCGGAAAAAAGCCGCACTTCGCCGCCGCCCGCCTGGAGCTTGGTAATCGACAAGACTTTAGCGCCCTCGCTGCGGGTCAGTTTGTCTGCCTTTGTCAGCACGACCAAAAACTTCAGGCCTTCCTCCACCCGAGGGCGGATGACGTCGAGCAGTATTTCGTCCAACTCGGTCATACCGTGGCGCGGGTCGCACATCAGCACAATGGCTTGCAGGTTTTTGCGGCTGACCAGGTAATTGGCCATCACCTGCTGCCAGCGGATCTTGTCCTGCTTGGGAACGGCAGCGTAGCCATAGCCGGGCAAATCGGTCAGCACCGCGTCCATCAGGCCCTGCTTGCCCAGGGCAAACAGGTTGATGTGCTGGGTGCGCCCAGGGCGCTTGGAGGCAAAAGCCAGTTGTTTTTGCTGGGTTAAGGTGTTGATGCAGGTGGATTTACCGGCATTGGAGCGTCCGACAAAGGCGATTTCCGGGACGTCCAACTCCGGCAAAAAATGCAATTGCGGGGCGGTGGTCAAAAAGCGCGCCGTGTGCAGCCAGCCCATTGCTTGCAGTGCCGCGCTTTTCGGCGGGGCGGCGGCTCTGGCCGGCTGGGCGGGCTTAGAAGGGCTTGGGGTGGTCATGTGCTTATGGTTGTTATGGCGGGCAGGCCCTGGGCCGCATTGTAGAATGGTGGTGTTTTTGCCCTACAGAAGAGCCCTAGCATGATGAAGTCGTTTGCCCCCTTGTTTCTAGTCGCAGCCATGCTCGCCAGCGCGTTTTCCGCCTCGGCCAACACCGCAGAGCCTGCTAAAGCTGCCCAACCCGATCTAGCAAAAGGCGAAGCCAGCTACGGCGCAGCCTGCGCAGCCTGCCACGGGGCCGACGGCAATTCGGGTACCCCGACTTTTCCCAAGCTAGCCCAGCAGCATCCCCAGTATTTAGTCAAGCAACTGCAAGAATTCAAATCCGGTAAGCGTGCCAACGCCATCATGATGGGTTTTGCTAGCGCCCTGTCTGAAGACGATATGCGCAATATTGCATTCTGGCTGGCTAGCAAAGCGGCCAAACCCGGTTTTGCCAAAGACAAAGAAGCAGTGGCGCTGGGTGAACGTATTTACCGCGGCGGCATCGCAGACCGCCAGGTGCCCGCTTGTGCCGGTTGTCACAGCCCCAACGGCGCTGGTATCCCCGCGCAATACCCGCGTATTGGCGGCCAGCATGCCGAATATGCTGGTGCCCAGTTGACGGCTTTCCGCGATGGCGTGCGCAAAAACAGCTTGCAAATGAACCAAATTGCGGCCAAGCTCAACGACCGAGAAATTAAAGCCCTTGCGGACTACGTAGCCGGTCTGCGTTAATCCCGCCTTCCCCGGCGCGTACCCTCGGCAGGGTGCTTGTAACGGCATAATTTTTTGCCTGGAGCCCCTGTGAATCCTCGAAGTTCAGACATAACCCCCCGCGCCCTGGTAGAAGGCCGCCGTGACGCGCTGCGGCGCATGCTCTCGGGCACCGGCGCCCTGGCCATGGGCAGCCTGCCTTCCTTGGGTTCTGCGCAAGTGCTTGCGCCCACGCAAAAGCCCGGCAAATTGGCGGCCTTGCCCGCCAAACCCAGTGCCCTGGCCGGTGCGCAGGCCATGGACAAGCCGACTGCCTACAAAGACGCGTCCGGTTATAACAATTTTTACGAATTCGGTACCGACAAATCGGACCCCGCCGCCAATGCCCACACCCTGAAAACCACGCCCTGGGCGGTGGACATCGAGGGCTTGGTCAAAAAACCCGGCCGCTGGGCATTGGAAGATTTGCTGGCCTTAAGCCCTATGGAAGAGCGGATTTACCGCCTGCGCTGTGTAGAGGGCTGGTCCATGGTTATCCCCTGGATAGGCTACTCGCTGGCGGAGCTGATCAAGCGGGTGGAACCATTGGGCAACGCTAAATTTGTGGAGTTTGTGACCCTGGCCGACCCCAAAACCATGCCTTTTGTGGGCAGCCGCGTACTGGACTGGCCGTATGCCGAAGGCTTGCGCATGGACGAGGCCATGCATCCGCTGACGCTGCTGGCTTTCGGCATGTATGGCGAAATACTGCCCAACCAAAACGGCGCACCGCTGCGCTTGGTGGTGCCTTGGAAATACGGCTTCAAAAGCGCCAAGAGCATCGTCAAAATCCGCTTTAGCGAGCGGCAGCCTGCGACAGCTTGGAACAAGGCGGCGCCGCAGGAATATGGATTTTTCTCCAACGTCAACCCCGAAGTGGACCATCCGCGCTGGAGCCAGGCCACCGAGCGCAGGCTGGGTGAAGACGGTGTGTTCGGCAAAAAGCGCAAGACCTTGATGTTCAATGGCTATGAGGCGCAGGTCGGCCAGTTGTACGCGGGCATGGATTTGAAAAAGTTCTATTAAACGCCGGTGTTGTCCGCCCTGATGCAGCGCGCCTTGGCTTCGCGCTTGGCCAAGCCCTTTATTTTTTTGCTGGCCTTAGCGCCGCTGGGCTACTTGCTGTTTGCCTTGCTGCACGACGCGCTGGGCGCTAATCCGGCAGAAGCTCTTTTGCGCAGCACCGGCCTGTGGACGCTGCGCATGCTTTGCGTGCTATTGCTGGTGAGTCCATTGCGCGAGGCTATGGGCTGGACCGCGCTGGCGCGTTTGCGCCGCATGCTGGGCCTGTTTGTATTTTTTTATGCAGTAGTCCATGTTGTCGCCTATGTCTGGCTGGACCAGAGCGGGCAGTGGGAGGACATCTTGCTAGATATTCCCAAGCGCCCGTTTATTTTGGTGGGCCTGCTGGCTTTGATGCTCTTGCTGCCATTGGCGCTAACGTCTTTTAATGCGGCCATCCGCTGGCTAGGTGCAGTGCGCTGGCGCAGGCTGCACCAGGCGGTGTACCTGGTCGCCTTGCTGGCCATTCTGCATTTTTTCTGGATGCGCGCGGGAAAGCGTAACTTCGACCAAGTGGCGCTGTATGCCGCCATCATTGGCCTTTTACTGGCCTGGCGTTTGCGTCGGTTTTTTAACCTGCCAGGCGCTCGCCCCGGAACAAGTCGCTAACCGTCTCCCGCTCGCGGATTACTAAGGCCCGGTCGCCGTCCACCAAAACCTCAGCGGCCCGCCCACGGGTGTTGTAGTTACTGGCCATGCTCATGCAATAGGCCCCAGCGGACATTACCGCCAGCCGCGCGCCGGGCTGCACCGCCAGTGCGCGGTCCCGGCCAATCCAATCGCCGCTTTCGCACACCGGGCCGACCACGTCATACACCGTGGCTTCATCTGCAGTTTTTGTTGGCTCCAGCGGAACAATCGCATGGTAGGCCTGGTACATCGCTGGGCGCGGCAAGTCGTTCATGGCGGCGTCCACGATGCAGAAGTTTTTTTGCTCGCCGGGCTTGAGGTACAAAACTTCCGTCAGGCACACCCCGGCATTGCCCACTAAAGAGCGGCCCGGTTCGATCACCAAGGTGTGCTCACCCAAGCCGCGCGCATCGATTTTTTGCAGCAATTTAGCCCATAGCGCATCAGCGGCTGGTGGCGCCTCGTCTTGGTATTGAATGCCCAAGCCGCCACCGAAATCAATATGTTCCAAAGGGATACCCGCCGCTTCAATCGCTTGCACCAAATCGAGCATGCGGTCCAGCGCGTCCAGGTAAGGCGCCTCTTCGGTGATTTGCGAGCCAATATGGCAGTCAATGCCCACGATGCGCAAGCCCGGTAGCGTGGCCGCGTGCTGGTAGGTAGCCAGCGTGCGCTCATGGGCGATGCCAAATTTATTGCCTTTGAGACCGGTGGAAATATAGGGGTGGGTTTTTGGGTCCACATTAGGGTTGACGCGGATGCTGACGGGTGCGCGCAAGCCCATAGCCACGGCGACGGCGTTGAGGACGTCGATTTCCGCTTCGCTTTCCACATTAAAGCAGCCAATGCCCGCTGCTAGTGCGTCATGCATTTCATCGCGCGTTTTACCCACGCCAGAAAAAATAACCTTGGCCATGTCGCCACCGGCTGCGTGCACCCGCGCTAACTCGCCGCCAGAGACAATGTCAAAGCCACAACCCGCGCGCGCAAATACTTGCAGTACGCCCAGCGAGGAGTTGGCCTTCATGGCATAGCAAATCTGCGCTTTGCGACCGGCAAACCCGGCTTGGTACGCGGCTAGCGCGCCTACCATAGACGCTTTGGAATAGACATACAAGGGGGTGCCGTGTTCTTGGGCCAAGGTGCCAAGGTCTAAGCCCTCCACCATCAGGCCGGTGTCGCCATAGTGGAAATAGGGAGCTCCGGGCAAGGTATTGTTCATGCTGCGCGGCAGCTAGGCTGCCGATCCGTTATGGTGTGGCTTGTAGGCGATTGGCACGGGCTGGCGATAAGCGCCGCTTTAGGCGGCAGATACAGCGGCCCTTTTTGCCCGCAGGCGCTCAGTAGCAGAGCGGCGGCCAAGCCCAGGCATATGTTGCCCGCTGATTTTTTTGTTTTTGACATGGTGAAATTGTAATGACCGACCCCGAGTTCATGGATCTGGCCGAATCCCTCTTGCGAAGCGTGGAGCGCGTTTGCGATTCCATCAACGATGCGGGCAGTGCCGATATTGATAACCAGCGCGTAGGCGCCATGGTGACTTTAGTGTTTGCCAACCGCAGCCAGATCATTATCAACCTGCAAAAGCCTTTGCACGAGGTCTGGATGGCATCGCGCTCGGGTGGTTACCATTTTTCCTGGCGCGATGGCGCGTGGCAGGATACCAAAGGGCAGGGCGATTTTTTTACGCTGCTGGGCAAGGATGCCAGCGCGCAGGCGGGTGTGGCTTTGCAGTTTGCGGCTTGACGCGGTGGCGTCCGCATGCGGCGCAGCGCATTCGCCCGCAACACGTTTTTAATGGGGTCTGCAAAAGCCCCCATGGCGCAATGCAAGGCTGCGCATGGTTCGCCGCCGCGCGGTGATCTGTAGGTGCTTGGTTCGCAAGCGAGCATGGATGTCATCGCGAGGAGCGTAACGGCGCGGCGATCCATAAGTGCAAGGTGGGCAAACCAAAATGGATTCCTTCGCTGCGCTCGATGACGGGTTTGGACTTAAGCAGTGCCTCCTTAAGGGCTGGCATCCTTAATTTCTAAATAAATCCAAAATACTGCGTTGCTCTTCAGCCGGCGTCATGGGCCGGGAGGCGCCAGTGGCCGGGGCGCCAGCCGTTGCTTTGTCCCCCGCGCCCACCGCGCCGATGCCGGTACCCTTGGAAAACTCTTCGTAGTACCACTCGTTGTTCACCCGCACAATGCCCTCGGGTGGCTCGGACTCCATGATGGGCACATTTTTCAGCGCGGTCTCCATAAAGCTAATCCAGACTGGCAGGCTCAGGCCGCCACCGGTTTCTTTATCGCCGAGCTTGCGCGGCGTGTCGTAGCCAATCCAGGTCACTGCGGTCAGCGTTTGGTGGTAACCGGCAAACCAGGCATCCATGGAGTCGTTGGTGGTGCCGGTTTTGCCGTAAATGTCTGGTCGCTTGAGCGTGGCCTGGGCCTTGGCTGCCGTGCCGGAACGCGTGACCTCTTGCAACAGACTGGTCATAAGGAAGGCATTACGCGGCTCGATGGCGATATTGGCTTCGCCCAGCACTGGCTTGGCGGTTTCCAGTAATATTTTTCCGCGCTGTTCACTGACGCGGGAAATAAGCCAGGGGCTGACGCGGTAGCCGCCGTTGGCAAATACCGAATAGCCGGTGGCCAGTTGCATCGGCGTGACCGAACCTGCGCCTAACGCCATGGTGAGGTAAGGCGGATGCTTCTCCGCGTCAAACCCAAAGCGGCTGATCCATTCCTGCGCATACTGCGTGCCAACGGATTGCAGAATTTGGATGGAGATCATGTTCTTGGACTTGGCCAGCGCTTTGCGCAGTGGCATGGGTCCTTCGAAGGTACCGTCGTAGTTTTTGGGCTCCCAGGGCTGGCCGCCAGTGGTGCCGGCGTCAAAAAACAAAGGCATGTCGTTGATCACTGTGCTGGGCGTAAATCCTTTTTCCAAGGCCGCCGAATAAATGAAAGGCTTGAAGCTCGAACCCGGCTGGCGCCAGGCTTGAGTGACGTGGTTGAATTTGTTTTTTCCGTAATCAAAGCCACCCACCAGCGCCTTGATGGCACCATCGCGCGGGTCCATCGCAAAAAAAGCGCCCTCTACTTCGGGTAGCTGGGTGATTTCCAAAGTACCTTTGAGCGATTTGGCCACGCGAATGATGGCGCCCGGGCGTATCCTGATATTGGGCGCCGCTTTGTCCGACAAGCCCGATTGCGCTGGCTTTAATCCCTCGCCGCTAATCTCCACCACCTCGCCAGCCTGCCTTTGGGCCAGTACGCGTTTGCCATCGGCTTGCAATACCACAGCCGCTAAAACGTCGCCGTTGTCTGGATGCTCGTCCAGCGCCTCGTCAATCGCGTCTTCCAACTCTTGGGCGTCGCTGGGCAGGGTAATGAACTTTTCCGGACCGCGGTACACCTGGCGCCGTTCAAAGTCCATGATGCCGCGACGCAGGGCTTTGTAAGCCGCCTCCTGCTGCGCGCTATTTACTGTGGTGATCACATCGAGGCCGCGTGTATAGGTTTCGTCGCCATATTGCTCGTACATTAGCTGGCGCACCATTTCGGCCAGGTATTCGGCATGCACCTGCGGGCGGCTGGCGGCGGTTTGTACACGCAAGACTTCCTCTTTGGCCGCTTTGGCTTCCTCAGCGCTGATAAACCCGTTCTCTAGCATGCGCTCAATAATGTATTGCTGGCGGATACGTGCGCGGCGCGGATTCTTAATTGGGTTGTAAGCCGAGGGCGCTTTGGGTAAGCCTGCCAACATTGCAGCCTCGGCAATACTGATGTTTTTCAGCGGCTTGCCGAAATACGTTTCGCACGCAGCGGCAAACCCGTAGGCCCGATTCCCCAAAAAAATCTGGTTCATATAGATTTCCAGAATCTGGTCTTTGCTCAGGTTATGTTCGAGCTTAAAGGTCAGCAATACCTCGTAAATCTTACGGGTAAAGGTTTTTTCGGATGACAAGTACACATTGCGCGCCACCTGCATGGTGATGGTGGATGCGCCTTGGCTCTTTGAGCGGCCCACATTGGCAGCGGCGGCGCGCACCATACCCACGTAATCTATACCGCCATGTTGAAAAAAGCGCGCGTCCTCAATGGCCAATATGGCGTTTTTCATCACCAGTGGGATTTCATTAATCGGCGTCAGCGTGCGGTGTTCCTCGCCAAACTCGCCAATCAAATCCCCTTCCGATGAAAACACCCGCAAAGGCAGCTTAGGGTGGTAATCCTCTAAATCTGAAATATCCGGCAAATTAGGGTAGGCCAGCGCCATCACGATGGCCACCAAAAAAAGAATGGAGGCGACACCGGCCGCAGCCAGCCCGGCTAGGGACAGGACGATAAAGCCCATCCAGCCCCAAATCGTCCGCGCTGGGGCCTTTTTTGGCCCGGCAGGCTTGGGTGAGGCGGATGGGGGCAGTTCGGCCATGGATGCAAAGGTCTAGATAGTGAAAACGCGCGTCCGCAGTGCGTGCCAAACCGGGGAAATCGTCAAAACGCCCGATTCTGCTTTGGTACGCGAGGTGCCGGAAACAGTCAGAGGCCAATGGTAGCGCAGCCGGGTATACGCAAATCCACAAAGATATTTGTAATATTTGCTAAATTTAATGGTACTATTGATAAACATTAGGCGAAAAATCATTAAAATTCAGGCAATTGAGGTGTAAATAATGGATCTGAAGTCACTCTTTGGCCGACGTCAGGAAGAAATTATCGGGATGGATATCAGCTCCTGGGGCATCAAAGTCGTAGGGCTCAGCGGATCCATGGAGCAGCCTGTTTTGGAGCTGCTGGCTAGCGCCAGGGTACCAAGCGGCCATATTGTTGACGGTAATGTGGTCAAGATGAACGAAGTCGCAGAGGTGCTGCGTTCCTTGTTGCGAAAAAATCGGATAAAAGCCAAAAAAGTCGCCCTCGCATTACCTACATCCGCAGTTATCACCAAAAAAATCATGGTGGAAGGTAATTTGAGTCCAGCGGATATGGAGTCGCAGGTAGAAGAGGAAGCGCGTCAATATATTCCTTTCCCTTTGGAGGAGGTAAGCCTGGATTTTTGCACCACAGGCCCCAACCCGCAGCGACCCGAAATGGACGATGTGCTGATTGCAGCGGCACGCCGTGACCGCGTGCAAAACCTACAAGAGCTGGTGGAATTGGTGGAACTCGAAGCCAGCGTTATTGAGGTGCAGTCCTATGCATTGCGCTTAGCGACGCGACGCTTGGTCGATATTCATTTGCCCGGGCAAGATAAAGCGGTGGTGCTATTGCTCAAAGTGGGCGCGGGCCGCACGTTGATGCAGGTTTCGGTAGGCGACGCCATTGTGTATGAGCGCGACCAGGCCGTCGGCGGCGAACAACTGACCCAGCGCATTGCTGCCCATTACAGCTTTTCTAGTGATGAGGCGGAAACTAAAAAAATCTCCGGTGCACTGGCGCAGGATTTCGAATCCTCGGTACTAGCGCCCTATGTATCGACCACGGTTCAGGTGCTTGAGCGTGGTATGCAGTTTATTTACAACAGCACGCCCTATAGCAAGGTTAATCAGATTTTTCTAACGGGCGGCGGCGCTATGGTTCCCGGCTTAGCCGCTGCCATATCCACGGCACTGCAGTCACCCTGCACTTTGATCAACCCGTTTGAGGGCATGAGCCTGGCGCCCCAGGTGCGCAATAACCTGCGCTTGCAAGACGCACCGCTCTTTATTGGTGCATGCGGCCTGGCCTTGCGGAGGTTTAGCTTGTGATTCAGTTTAATCTCTTGCCGCACCGTGAGGCGCTGCGCAAGTTCAAGCAAGACCAATTCAATGCGTCCATGGTATTGACGCTGATTCTTGGCGGAATTACCGCCTTTGCTATTTACGGTTCGCTCATTTCCTCTATTGACGCACAAAAAGACAATATATCGGTTTTAGAAAAAGAAATTAAGCGCTATGAAGCGCAAATCGTTGAAATCAAAGATTTAAAAGCCCAGATCGACGCGCTGCTTGCCCGTCAAAAAGCAGTGGAAGATATTCAGGCGGATCGGAACACGCCGGTTCGCTTGCTTACGGAGCTGGCAAACAATCTGCCGCAAGGTGTGGCCCTTAGCAAGTTAGCCCAAAGAGACCAGGAGTTAACGCTGGAGGGTATGGCCCAAACCAACGAAAACTTGTCGCAGTTTTTGGATAACTTGGGTAAGGCGGGCGGCTGGTTTTCTAAACCAGAACTTCAAGTCAGCGAAGTTCAAAGCCTCAACCCCACCGGCAAGTTGCCAGTAAAGACATTCAAGTTTTCCGTCAAGGTTCTGTTTTTGCGCGCCCAGGACGCATCTGCTGCCACTGGAGCAGCTTCCCCGGCTGCTCCGTCCAAGGCGGCTTCTGGTGCTTTACCCGCAGACGCCGCATCTAAAGCGGGGCCAGTGGGCGCCCCCAAAGTATAAGACTTCTGTATTGATGGCCTAAGCTAGCTATGAATAAAAACTTTTTCGCGTCATTGGGCTCGACCATCGCAGCACAGTTCCGGGGGCTGGATTCAGGAAATCCATCTTCATGGCCACTGGTGCCGCGATTGTTTTTGCTGCTGGTTTTGTATTGCCTGACCGTAGGCTTGCTCTGGCTCTACCCTTTGAGTGATTACGACACTGAATTAGAAAAAGCGGTTGAAAAAGAAAACACCTTACGCGCCGAATTTACCGATAAGTTGGGCAAAGCGGCCAACCTCAATTTATTGAAAAAGCAGCGGGATGAAGTTGCGCTTACCGTGGAGGGTTTGGAAAAGCAATTACCCAACAGCACGGAAATGTCGGGTTTACTTTTTAGTATCAGCCAGATGGGGCGCGGCCAGAACTTGCAGCAGGAATTATTCAAACCTGACGCGCCTATTTTTAAAACCTACTACGCCATCATTCCGGTCACCTTCCGGGCGAACGGGAGCTACCACGATTTCGCCCGCTTTGCCGCCGATGTGGCGAACCTACCGCGTATTGTCAACCTAAGCAATATGACCATATCGCCCAAGGCAGAGGGGGCCTTGACGCTGGAGACCACCGTGAGAACCTACCGCTACCTAGACCCGGGTGAGGTTGCGGCACAGACCAAGAATCCCAAGGAGGGCAAATGAGGCAGCTGCCGCTCGCGGGCCTGATGCTGGCGGTAGCGCTGCTATCGGCCTGCGGATCCTCGCGCCAGGATGATTTGCGTCTGTGGATGGAAGAGCAGCGCAAGGCCAGTGTGCCTAGCGTCAAAAAAATTCCTGCGCCACAACCTTTCAAGCATTTGTCCTATGAACAGGGCGATCGCAAAGACCCATTTACCAAGCAGTACTTTGTGGCCCTGGCCAATGCAGAGGCGGACAAAGCCAACCCGGATTTGAGCTTGTCCCAAAAATCGCGCCCACGCCAGCCCTTGGAAAGTATCCCGCTAGAGGCCATGAACTTCGTGGGCATGTTGCAAAAGCAAGGGCGTTCAGTGGGCTTGGTACGCGCCAACGGTGTTGTGCACCAGGTGGTACCCGGGCAGTACATCGGGAAAAATTTCGGCAAGGTGTTGCGCGTAGATGAGGCAGGTATCCAACTGCGGGAAATCGCACAAGACGCCGGTGGCAAATGGTTGGAGCGGGATAGCTACCTGCGGATTCAAGGGAGTACCAAATGACTTTAAAGAAAATAATGAAGAAGGCGGTCGCGTGGACGGGCTGCCTATGGGGTTGCCTCGTTGCGACTAGCCTTGCGTATGCCGAAAATTCGGTCCTGGCGATTACTGCCCAGCGCAGTGGCAATTCTGAGCAAGTACGTATCGAATTCGCGCAGGAATTGACGGCCTTACCCAAAGCCTTTGCCACCCGCAACCCTGCGCGTATTGCACTGGACTTCCCCGGCCTTGGCAGCGCCCTGGGCATGGGCCGTATTGCTATTACCCAGGCCTTGGTGGACTCGGCCATCGTGGCCCAGTCCGATGAACGCAGCCGCGTGGTGATCAACCTACGCCAACCCGCCAATTACCGACTGGATATTGTGGGTAAAAGCCTGATCGTGGCCTTGGAGCCCATTACGGGGGCGGTGCCGGCGCAGATACCTGCGGCCGTGGTGCCGGCACCGACTCCGGCTCCTAGCCCTGCGGCGAGCAGTGCACTTGCCGCTGCGCCAATTACACAAGCCGTTGTCCCAACACCTACCGGTCCCGCCCCTATCAGCGATATTCAGTTCCGCAGAGGCAGCGATGGGGCGGGACGGGTGGTAGTCACGCTGCCCGGCAAACAAGTTAGTGCCGATGTCCGCCAGGTGGGCAGCAACTTAATAGTGGACTTTAGCAACGTCAGCCTTCCCGAGCGTTTGCGTAAAAAGTTGGACGTCACCGACTTCGCCACACCGGTTCAATCCATCACCACCAACCAGAACGCTGGGCGCGTGCGCATGCAAATCACGCCGCTAGGCGCGTGGGAACATACCGCGTACCAGACCGATACCGAGCTGGTCCTGGAAGTGCGACAGGTCAACCAGGATGCTAAAAAGGCCGCGCAAAAAGACGCGTTTACGGGTGAGAAGCTATCGCTGAACTTCCAGAGCATCGATGTGCGTCAGGTGTTGCAAGTGATTGCGGACTTCACCAATTTCAACGTCGTTACGTCCGATTCGGTCAGCGGTACCGTTACCTTGCGGGTGCAAAACGTACCTTGGGACCAGATACTGGACATCATCATGCGCAGCAAAGGCCTGGCCATGCGCAAAAACGGCAATGTGCTGTGGGTTGCACCCAAAGACGAGATTGCCGCCAAAGAAAAACTCGAGTTCGAATCGCAAATCACCAATGAAAAAATCGAACCGCTACGCACCCAATCTTTTCAATTGAACTACGCCAAAGCGTCTGATGTGGCGCCGCAATTGATGGCCGGCGGTGGTGGTGCCGAAGGCGGTGCCGGGCGCATTCTGAGTGCGCGCGGCAGCGTGATCGCCGAGCCGCGTACCAACCAGTTGTTTGTTACCGACGTGGCGGCCAAACTCGACCAGGTGGCCCAGCTGATTGCCAAGGTGGATGTGTCGGTTCGCCAGGTGCTGATTGAGGCGCGCATTGTGGAAGCGACCAGCGACTTTGCTAGAAACCTGGGTGCCAAATTGGGCGGCATGGATAGGCGCGCCATTCAGGGCGGCGACGGCGGCTACCAGCTTGCAGGCGAAAACCGCGTTGCCTTTGGTACCAACTACGCCAACGCCCTGGGCTCCTCAGGCGCGACCACCACCATGGATGCCAGCAGCAACTTTGTCAATTTACCCGCGGGTGGCGCCGGCGGATTTGGCGCGGCGTCGTTTGCAGTGACTTTGTTTAGCGCTGCTTCCAACCGCGTGCTGGCATTGGAATTGTCGGCCCTCGAGTCCGATGGGCGCGGCAAGATTGTCTCCAGCCCGCGCGTCATAGCGTATGACAAAACCAAGGCCGTCATCGAGCAAGGCACCGAGGTTCCCTACCAGATGGCGACCAGCAGCGGCGCTACGGCAGTGAGCTTTCGTAAAGCGGTGTTAAAGCTGGATGTTGTGCCGCAAATAACCCCAGACGGAAATATTAGTTTGGAGCTAGACGTCTCCAAAGACAGTGTGGGCACCATCACGGCCTCCGGCCCTTCGATCAATACCAAACATATCAAAACCCAAGTGTTGGTGGACAACGGCGGCACCGTGGTCATTGGAGGCATCTATACCGAAGAGCAACAAGAAACAGATACCAAGGTGCCTTTTTTTGGCGATTTACCCGGCGTGGGGTTTCTGTTTCAGAACAAGACGAAGAAAACGGCCAAAAGCGAAACACTGGTGTTTATTACGCCTAAATTAATTAGTGACTTGGTAGGGACGCGGTGATTAGTTTCATGAACGCTTGCCATTGCACAAACTGTTAATTTGGGTGATGCGTTAGCAGCAGCTGACCTAAAAATAGCTTGGATATAAAACTAAATACGTATGTTTGTTGTAGTGGTGTAAGACCATTGCGAGAAAGCGAAGGAAAGGGAAGGTAGTATGAAAAATATCAAATTATTGGTGATGTGCGCCATGATTTGCCTACTTAGCGCCTGCGGTGGCGGAGGTGGCGATCCAGGGACGAAATTGACTAAGTCAAGTGGTACTGGAGGCAATGTCGGCTCAAATTCCTCCACGGGCGCTGGTGATACGCCGACAGGTACCACGGCGGTTCCTACACTCAAAATCGCGCTCGTGGATGCGGCTAAATCACCGGTTTCTAATAATACGATTCTCAGAGGTGCCTCTTTTTTTGTTCGCGCAACTTTGCTGGATGCCAACGGTTTGCCACTACCCTATGCATTGGTTAAATTCACGGCTGATGCTGCCACCGCCTCGCTCACAAGTCCTTCCACGCTCACGGACAATAGCGGTGTCGCGGAGATTGCGATTCAGTCTGCCAGTTTGAAGGCAGTAGCAGGCAGTGTGACGGCTACTTCAACCATTGGTACCCAAGTCATTTCCGGTTCTATAGATATCCAGACCAAGTCAGCGGTCATTAGCTTAGAAACCCTGAGTTTTCCCACTTTAAGCAGCCCGATTTCCTTGGCCACCAATAAGAACGCAGAGATTTTGGTAACTGTATCCGTGGATGGAAATCCAGCTCCCAGCGCCTTAATAAACGCTAATTTCGTGACCACATGCGGGCAATTTAGTTCGACAACTGTGGCGACCAACTCCAGCGGTGAAATCAAAACCAATTACACAGCGGGGAGTAATTGCAGCGCAGCCACCATTACCGCAACACTGGCGGAAGTGGCGGGTCAATCAAAGTCAATTAGTTTGCCGATTGTGAAGGCGACTTCAAGTGCGATTACTTTTGTGGGTGCCACAAAGCAGACCATGGTGACCTCTCGTATTCCCGGTGCTTTATCGTATTCCACTTTGACTTTTAAATTAGTCGATAGCGATAATAATCCGATCGCATACCAAAATATCAGTGCCACCCTTGCCAACGAGTCAATATTGGCCGGTATTCGTTTTGATGGAGGCGGAACTACGCTGGCTACGAGCACGGATGGGACCGGCTTAGCATCGGTAGTCGTCAAAGCCGGCGCGGTGCCAGCGCCTGTCACGGTGCGCGTAACCGACGCTGGAAACCCGAGTGTTGTTGGAGTTTCAACCGGCGTGTCGGTTTCAGGGAGCAAAGCTGCGCAAAATCGTCTTTCTCTCGCTTCAGATAAGACAAGTCTAGAGGCGTTTTCCACAAACGGTGCAACAGCAAATTTGACTTTTATTGTTTCAGACCGTTTTGGCAATCCTGTACCCGCTGGTACCACGGTTAATTTCGCAACCAATAGTGGTGTGATTGTGGGTGCCAGTGGCGCCACTTGCAATTTGGATGGTAATTCGCAGTGCAGCGTAACTTATCGATCTATCAATGGCGATAGCCGCCCGAGTAACGGCCATGTTTTTGTAATTGCTTGGATGACTGGCGAAGAGGCTTTCGTAGATAGCAACGGCGATGGTATTTGGCAAAGTCCTGAGGTATTTCTGCCACTTGGTATTCCTTTTTTAGATAGTGATTGGAATGGTGCGAGGAGCGGCACTGAGCAAACCGTTGGTAATGGTCCCGCGCCTGGTACAAATGTGTGTCCACCCTCTGCATACCCTTCCGTGGCAAATACCTGTGATACCAGCAAGTGGCGCGATGATGTGACGGTGCGTTCTTATGTATACCTAGTCATGGCTACGGCCGAAGCGCGTGTTACGCAATTGGGTGCGCGAAGTCTCGAAGGATTTTGGGTTTGGATATCGGATGCCAATCAGGACGCAAGTTTGGCGTTCTCAAATACGCAGCTCGCTGTTGGCTCTGTTTTTGGGGGTCTTGCGACGACCCCGACGGATACCCTGGGGGATCTATTGACCCAAGCCGGTTACACGCCCTTACCTACCCTTTATAAAAATTCCATGCCTTCGGGTTCCGCCATTTCAGCCGCTGTAGAAACCTCGCAGGCTAAATGTACAGTCAAGGGATTAGGGATCAATGCCGTGCCGGCAAATTTGACCGATGGGGTATTGGTTTTTATCCGGCTAGGGGCTGAGCCCGATTGCGATAGCGTCAGAATTGCCGTGACCGTAAAATCACCTGGTGGTATGTCTACCACCCAAGTATTTTGATATTCAATCTTCCTTCTCACCCCACTGCATCGCTTTTGATCATCCTCATCGGCCTCCCAGGTTCCGGCAAATCTACCGTTGGCAGACATATGGCCCGGCGCTTGCAGACGTCTTTTTTGGATTCGGACCAGGCCATCGAGTTGCGGCTCGGTTGCTCCATCCGGGAGTTTTTTGAGCGGGAAGGCGAAGAGCGCTTTCGCGATATCGAGCAAGAGGTGATCGCCCAACTCTGCGCCCAGGAGCCGGGCGTGCTGGCCACCGGCGGCGGCGCTATCTTGCGCCCCGCCAACCGCGACGCCTTGCGCGCCGCCGGAACGGTGGTGTACCTGCAATCCCAGCCCGAAGATTTGATGCGCCGCTTGCGCCACGACCATAAGCGGCCGCTGCTGCAAGTGGCCGACCCCATGGCCCGCTTGCGCGATTTGTTCGCCCAGCGCGACCCGCTGTACCGCGAGACGGCGCACCACACGGTCGAGACCGGTCGTCCGTCGGTGTCCAGTCTGGTCAATTCGATTCTGGGCCAGCTGCATATCACCCCGCCCAGACGCCTAAACTAGCGGGCTATGACGTCCCCGCTTTTGCACTCCCTCACCATCGCCCTAGGCGAGCGCAGTTACCCCATCCAGATCGGCAGCGGCTTGCTCTCGGATGCGGCCAGCTTTGCGGACCTTCCGAAGGCTTCCACAGCGCTGATCGTAAGCAACAGCACCGTAGCCCCGCTCTACGCCGCCGCCCTGCAAGCCGCTTTGCAGCCCCATTACGCTAGCGTCCACCTGCTCGTTTTGCCCGACGGCGAGGCCCATAAAGACTGGCAAACCCTCAACCTTATTTTTGACGCGCTGCTGCAAAATAATTGCGACCGCAAAACTGTTTTGTTCGCCCTGGGCGGCGGCGTGGTCGGCGATATGACGGGTTTTGCCGCCGCCAGCTATATGCGTGGCGTGCCCTTTGTGCAAGTGCCCACTACGCTCTTGGCGCAGGTGGATTCCTCGGTGGGCGGCAAGACCGGTATCAACCACCCGCTGGGCAAAAACATGGTGGGCGCCTTCTACCAACCGCAGCGCGTGCTGTGCGATTTGGATACCCTCAAAACCCTGCCCGCACGCGAAGTCAGCGCCGGTTTGGCCGAGGTCATCAAATACGGACCGATTGCGGATATGGCTTTTCTGGATTGGATCGAAGCCCATATTGACGCCCTGGTTGCGCGCGATGTGCAGGCCCTAGCCCACGCGGTGCGGCGTAGCTGCGAGATCAAGGCGCAGGTGGTTTCACAAGACGAACGTGAAGGCGGCTTGCGCGCCATTCTCAATTTCGGCCACACCTTTGGCCACGCCATCGAGGCGGGCCTGGGCTATGGCGACTGGCTGCATGGCGAGGCCGTGGGCTGCGGCATGGTGATGGCAGCCCATCTCTCGCAAGCGCTGGGCTTGGTGGACGCGGCATTTGTGCAGCGCTTGACGCGCCTGATCGCCGCCGCCGGTTTGCCAGTGCGCGGCCCGGTGCTCGACGCCAGCGACAACGCCGGACGTTACCTGGCGCTGATGCGGGTGGACAAAAAAGCCGAAGCCGGTGCCATCCGTTTTGTGCTGATCGACGGGCCGGGCCGTGCCTGCATGCGCGGCGCCGAAGATGCGCTGGTGCGCGCGGTGATCGACCGCTGCTGCGCTGCCTGATGCGCGCGCCCTATGCCAGTGACCCGGCGCAGAGCCGGGGCCGGCGCCACCCGCAAAGCCCGGCGCCCACGCGCACCGAATTCCAGCGCGACCGCGACCGCATCGTCCACTCCACCGCCTTTCGCCGCTTGGTCTATAAAACCCAGGTATTTCTGAACCACGAAGGTGATTTGTTTCGCACCCGCCTCACGCATTCCTTAGAAGTGGCGCAACTGGGCCGTTCCATGGCGCGCACCTTGGGCCTGGACGAAGACCTGGTGGAAGCCATCGCCCTGGCCCATGACCTGGGCCACACGCCTTTTGGTCATGCCGGGCAGGACGCGCTCGATGCCTGCATGGCCGGGCACGGCGGTTTTGAACACAACTTACAAAGCCTGCGCGTGGTGGATCACCTCGAAGAACGCTACCCCGACTTTGACGGCCTGAACCTGTGCTTTGAAACCCGCGAAGGCATCTTGAAACACTGCTCCCGCCACAACGCGGAGTTGATCGAAGCCCAAGAGCCTGCGTTTGCAGATGGGCAGGGCGGCGTGGGCGCGCGTTTTTTGCGGCGCGCGCAGCCTGGCCTGGAGGCCCAGTTGTGCAACCTTGCCGACGAGATTGCCTATAACGCGCACGACATTGACGACGGCGTGCGCTCTGGCCTGATAGAGCTGGCGCAGGTGCAGCAAGTGCCCTTGTTCGGGCGCTTTAGCGAGCAGGCCGCGCGTGCCAATGTGGAACTGGTGCACAAGGCCCGGCGCTGGTTGTACGAAACGGCCCGCCTCATGCTCAGCAGCCAGATTTACGACTTGATGGACAGCACCCAGGCCGCCATCGCCCTGGCCGCGCCTGCGGATGTGCAGGCGGTGCGCAACTGCCCGCCGCTGGTGCAATTTAGTCCCGCTATGCAGCAGGAAACCGCGCAGCTCAAGGCCTTTTTGTTTGCCTCGCTGTACCGCCATCCGCGTGTGCTGGAGACCATGGACAAGGCGCGCCAGGTGGTGGGCGATTTGTTCGCCGCGTACGTGAACGACCCGGCGGCCATGCAGGCGGGCGCGGATGCAAGCGCGCCGCAAGCACAGACCTATCGGCGTGTGGCCGACTATATTGCGGGTATGACCGACCGTTTTGCATCACGCGAGCACCAGCGGCTGACGGGCCGTGTGCTTTTGGCATGAGCGCTTGCGCGGCACGCACAAGTGAAGTCTTGCAGGCCACCCAAGGCTGGCTGGAGCGCGCTGTTATCGGTCTGAACTTGTGTCCTTTTGCCAAGGCCGTGCATGCCAAAGGCCAAATCCACTATGCCCTGTGCTGGGCGCAAGACACTGCGGATGTGCTCGATGCACTGGCCGCCGAGTTGCAAGATTTACTAGCCCAAGCCCCCGAGCAGCGCGACACGACTTTGTTGATCCTGCCCGATGCCTTCCCTGATTTTTGGAATTTCCACGGCTTGGTGCAACGCGCAGAAAAATTACTGCGCACCCTGAACTTGGATGGGGTTTTGCAAATTGCCAGTTTCCATCCGCAGTTTGAATTTGCCGATGCACCGGCGGGCGATATGGCGCATTACACCAACCGCGCGCCCTATCCCATATTGCACCTGCTGCGCGAAGACAGCATGGACCGCGCGGTGGCCGCTTACCCGGATGCGGCGCTGATTTACGAGTGCAATATCGCGCGGCTGCGCGATCTCGGGCTACAAGGCTGGCAAGATTTGCAGACGGTCACACCCCCGCAGAGCATGGAGGGCGCGCCATGAAGTCGCAAAGTGATGCTGCAGGAAAAAGTCTCGGCAAAGTAGCACGGCCAGGCAAAGCGTCGCGAGCGGTAGCGGCGGGTGGTCGCCAAGCCGCGCGGGATCAGCAACTGGCCGAACTGCTGCGCCCAGGCCAGTCCATCGCCTTGCTCCAGCATTTGCACATCCTCACCCGCGAAGGCCTGCTAAATCAGGACTCGCGGCGCAAGCTCAAGCAGGTGTACCACCTCTACCAATTCATCGAAACCTTATTACGCGAATTAACGCCTGCAGGGTCCGCAGACGCCGCGCACACAGAGCAGGGCTTGACGGTGGCCGACCACGGCGCGGGCAAGTCCTATTTGGGCTTCATCCTCTACGACTTGTTTTTCAACCACCTGGACAGTGGCCAGGTTTATGGCATCGAAAGCCGCAGCGAATTGGTGGAGAAATCGCGCGCACTGGCCGCGCAACTGGGTTTTGCGCGCATGCAGTTTCTGGATGTGACGGTGGCCGAATCGGCGCATTCGGCCTTGCTGCCACCGCGCATCGACCTGGTCACCGCCTTGCATGCCTGCGATAGCGCCACCGACGACGCCATTGCCTTCGGCCTTGCCAAGCAAGCACGCGCTTTTGCGCTGGTGCCTTGCTGCCAGGCGGAAGCGGCGCGCCATTTAGGAAGCAACAAAGCGCTGATGCTGTCGCGCACGCCTTTGGCAGAGTTGTGGCGCCACCCTTTGCACACACGCGAGCTGGGCAGCCAGATTACCAATGTGCTGCGCTGCCTGTATTTGGAGGCCAGTGGCTACCAAGTGACGGTGACCGAGCTGGTGGGCTGGGAGCACAGCATGAAAAATGAATTGATTTTGGCCCGCTACACCGGCCAGAAAAAACGCGCTTGCGCGCAGCGCATCCAGGAAATTGGCGAACAATTCGGCCTGAAAGACCTGATTGACACGCGGTTTACATGGCGGGCGGACAATTCTTAAGACAACGCCAGCGCAGGCTGGCGCGTTACCACAGCACGCCGTCGCAATAGTCCCGTGGCCGGGTTCATAAGTTGTGCGGCTTTAGCCTCCATTTTTAATATTACTAAAGGGATTTACATGAGAAACACAGTTCAAAGTCTTGTGCTCGTAGTTGCGGTTACGGTACTGAGCGCCTGCGCCACCAGCAGCCCCGACGTCATCAGCCGCCAGGACGCCCAAGTGGCGGCCCAGGTGCAGGACGGTACGGTTATCAGTATTCGGCCCGTTACGGTCGATGGCAGCCAATCCGGCATGGGCGCAGCCGCAGGCGGTATCGTTGGCGCTGCGGTAGGCACCGGTGGCAGCACCATCCAGCGCGAAAAAATCGGCTTGGGCGTATTGGCTGGGGTGGCGGGCGCGCTGGCAGGCAATGCCATTGAGCGCATGGCGACCAAAGAAGAAGCCTTTGAAATCATTGTCCAATTGCGCAATGGCGATCGCCGCGCCATCGTGCAAGCCAAGGGCAACGAAACTTTGTTGGCCGGTGACTCCGTGATCATCGTGACTTCTGGCGGCAAGGTTCGCGTCTCGCGCGCGCCGCGTTAAGAAAAAGGCGCTGCCCGGCGCACACATCACAAGGCTTGGCCAGCGCCCACATCAAATGGCGCTGCCCAGGGCCATATCTAAATAGGGGACAGGTTGGCGATAAGATGCGGCAAACCCTCCGCATCGCCCATGGCCCGCCTTCCCCGCCTCAGCCTGCCCGGCTACCCGCACCACATCATCCAGCGCGGTAATAACCGGCAGGCGATTTTCTCCAGCGCCGCTGATTACCGGCATTTGCTGGAGTTGCTGCGTACCCATGCCCGCGAATGCCAGGTCGCAGTGCACGCCTATGTGCTGATGAGCAACCATTTCCATGTCTTGCTGACCCCGCAGGACGCCGAGGGCCTGCCGCGCATGATGCAAGCCGTGGGCCGCGGCTATGTGCAGTATTTCAACCGCAAGCAGCAGCGCACCGGTACTTTATGGGAAGGGCGTTACCGCTCCACCGTCTTACAGACCGAGCGCTATTTGCTGCAATGCATGGCCTATATCGACCTCAACCCGGTGCGCGCGGGCATGGTGGCGGGGCCACAGGACTATGCCTGGTCTTCGTATGCGCATTACACCGGGCAGCGCGCCGACCCCTTAGTCAGCCCGCACCCGCTGTACTGGGAAATGGGCAACACGCCGTTTGCCCGCGAGGCCGCTTATCAGACCTGGGTGCAATCGGGCGTGGACGGTTCCGCCCAACAAGCCCTGACCGATGCCACGCTGCGCGGCTGGGCGCTGGGCGAGGCGGATTTTGTGGCGGCTTTACAAAAACGCACCGAGCGTCGTATCAGCAAATCCAAGGCCGGCAGGCCGCCGCTGGCGCCGTCTGCAATCACCTAGGCGCCTAATCGGCTAATCGCTATTTCAGCCGCCTTTTCGTTCAAATTTAACCTGTCCCCAATTTACGGAATTCCTGGCTTTAGGGGAATTAATTAGGTTCTGACCCCAATTATTTTTCAAAAAATGATGTTGCGTTGCAGTATGCTTGTCGTCCTTTGTAATTTTTCCAGGAGCGGGTTATGACCACGGCGGCTGAAAAGGAGCATCTGCAGCAATTTGGTTTGTATGCGGGGGAGCATGAGCATGACGCTTGCGGAGTGGGCTTTGTGGCCCACATCCGGGGCGAGAAAAGCCACAGCATTGTCAGCAACGCGCTCAAGATTCTGGAAAACCTGGACCACCGCGGCGCAGTGGGCGCAGACAAGCTCATGGGCGATGGCGCGGGTATCTTGATTCAATTGCCCGATGCGCTCTACCGCGAAGAAATGGCGGCCCAGGGAGTGCAACTGCCCGCTGCTGGCGAATACGGCGTTGGCATGATTTTTCTACCCAAGGAGCACGCCTCGCGTCTGGCCTGCGAGCAGGAAATGGAACGCGCCATCAAGGCCGAAGGCCAGGTGTTTTTAGGCTGGCGCGATGTGCCGGTCAACGCCGACATGCCCATGTCCCCCACGGTGCGTGAAAAAGAGCCGGTCATGCGGCAGGTGTTTATCGGTCGCGGCAACGATGTCATCGTGCAAGACGCGTTGGAGCGCAAGCTCTATGTCATCCGCAAAACCGCCAGCGCGGCGATCCAGCACCTCAACCTCAAGCACAGCAAGGAATACTACGTTCCCAGTATGTCCAGCCGCACGGTCATCTACAAAGGTTTGTTGCTGGCCGACCAAGTAGGCACCTATTTCAAAGACTTGCAAGACGCGCGCTGCGTGTCTGCGCTGGGCCTGGTGCACCAGCGTTTTTCTACCAACACTTTCCCCGAGTGGCCGCTGGCCCACCCCTACCGCTATGTGGCGCATAACGGCGAGATCAATACCGTCAAAGGCAATTACAACTGGATGAAAGCCCGCGAAGGCGTGATGTCTTCGCCGGTGCTGGCTGCTGACCTGAAAAAGCTGTATCCCATCAGCTTTGCCGGTCAGTCGGACACCGCTACTTTTGACAACTGCCTAGAGCTCTTGACCATGGCCGGCTACCCCATCAGCCAGGCCATGATGATGATGATCCCCGAGCCCTGGGAAAACCACCGCACCATGGACGAGCGCCGCCGCGCTTTTTATGAATACCACGCCGCCATGCTTGAGCCCTGGGATGGCCCGGCCTCTATCGTGTTTACCGATGGCCGCCAGATCGGCGCCACCCTAGACCGCAACGGCCTGCGCCCTTCGCGCTATTGCATCACCGATGATGATTTGGTCATCATGGGCTCCGAGTCCGGCGTGCTGCCAGTGCCCGAAAACAAGATCGTGCGCAAATGGCGTTTGCAGCCGGGCAAGATGTTCCTGATCGATTTGGAACAAGGCCGCATGATCGATGACGAGGAACTGAAATCGGGCCTGGCCAACAGCCGTCCCTACAAGCAATGGATTGAAAACCTGCGCATCAAGATTGACCATGTGGCTAAGGGCGAAAGCACAGCCCCTGTCATGCCTAATGCCGCAGATTTACTAGACCGCCAGCAAGCCTTCGGCTACACGCAGGAAGACCTGAAATTCCTGATCGCGCCTATGGCCAGTCTGGGCGAAGAAGCCCTGGGCTCTATGGGCAACGACAGCCCCTTGGCCGTACTCAGCGATAAAAACAAGCCGCTGTATAGCTACTTCAAACAATTGTTTGCCCAGGTGACCAACCCGCCCATCGACCCGATTCGAGAAGCTATCGTGATGTCCCTGGTGTCTTTTGTAGGCCCCAAGCCCAATTTGCTGGACATCAACCAAGTCAATCCTCCCATGCGCTTGGAAGTGTCGCAGCCGGTGCTGGACTTCACCGACATGGCCAAGCTGCGCGACATCGAGCGTCACACCCACGGCAAATTCCGCAGCTACACGCTGGACATTACTTACCCGCTGGACTGGGGCCACGAAGGCGTAGAAGCCAAGCTCGCGTCCTTGTGCGCCGAAGCGGTGGACGCCATCAAGAGCGGCAACAACATCCTGATCATCAGCGACCGCGCTATGGGTGCTACCCAAGTGGCGATACCCGCTTTGCTGGCGCTGTCGGCTATTCACCAGCATTTGGTGTTGGAAGGCTTGCGCACCACGGCAGGCTTGGTGGTGGAAACCGGTAGCGCGCGCGAAGTGCACCACTTCGCAGTGCTCGCCGGTTACGGCGCCGAAGCTGTGCATCCCTATTTGGCGATGCAAACCCTGGTGCAGATGAGCGCTGGCTTGCCCGGTGCGCTCAGCGCCGACAAAGCGATTTACAACTACGTCAAAGCTGTGGGCAAAGGCCTGTCCAAAATCATGTCCAAGATGGGTGTCAGCACCTACATGAGCTACTGCGGCGCGCAGTTGTTTGAGGCGATTGGTTTGTCCACCGACACCGTGCGTAAATACTTCACCGGCACGCCCAGCCGCGTGGAAGGCATAGGCGTTTTTGAAATCGCCGAAGAAGCTATCCGCACCCACAAGCTGGCCTTTGGCAAAGACCCGGTGCTGGCCAACGCCCTGGATGCCGGTGGCGAATACGCTTGGCGTGTGCGCGGCGAAGAGCATATGTGGACGCCTGATGCAATTGCCAAGCTGCAACACAGCACTCGCGCCAACAACTGGAGCACTTACAAAGAGTACGCGCAAATCATCAACGACCAGACGCGCCGCCAGCTAACGCTGCGCGGTTTGTTTGAGTTCCGCATCGACCCTGCCAAAGCGATCTCCATCGACGAAGTGGAACCCGCCGCTGAAATCGTCAAACGCTTTGCCACCGGCGCCATGTCGCTAGGCTCTATTTCCACCGAAGCGCACAGCACCTTGGCCGTGGCCATGAACCGCATCGGCGGCAAGAGCAATACCGGCGAGGGCGGCGAAGACCCGCTGCGCTATCGCAACGAACTCAAAGGTATCCCAATCAAGCAAGGCCAGACCATGTCGGACCTGCTGGGCAAGGAAATTTTTGAGGTCGA
Source organism: uncultured beta proteobacterium (assembly GCA_903951445.1). GTDB lineage: Bacteria > Pseudomonadota > Gammaproteobacteria > Burkholderiales > Burkholderiaceae_C > Allorhodoferax. The sequence continues at coordinate 23,830 of CAJBBZ010000276.1, read as the reverse complement.
TTACGCCCTGCAAGCGGGCGATTCGATGCGCTCCAAAATCAAGCAAGTGGCTTCGGGCCGCTTTGGCGTGACAGCGGAATACCTGGTCAGCGCGGACCAGATTCAGATCAAGATGGCGCAAGGCGCCAAGCCTGGCGAAGGCGGGCAATTGCCCGGCAGCAAAGTGTCTGAGTACATCGGCAAGCTGCGCTACTCGGTGCCCGGTGTGGGCCTGATCTCGCCGCCGCCGCACCACGATATTTACTCCATCGAAGACCTGGCGCAACTCATTCACGACCTGAAAAACGTCGCGCCCCATTCTGATATTAGCGTGAAGTTGGTGTCGGAAATCGGCGTGGGTACGGTAGCCGCAGGCGTGGCCAAATGCAAGGCCGATCATGTGGTGATCGCCGGACATGATGGCGGCACCGGCGCCTCGCCCTGGTCTTCCATCAAACACGCCGGCAGCCCCTGGGAAATCGGCCTGGCCGAGACGCAGCAAACCCTGGTGCTCAACCGCTTGCGCAGCCGTATCCGGGTGCAGGTCGATGGCCAGATGAAAACCGGCCGCGATGTGGCGATTGGCGCCTTGCTCGGCGCCGATGAATTTGGCTTTGCCACCGCGCCGCTGGTGGTGGAAGGCTGCATCATGATGCGCAAATGCCATCTCAACACCTGCCCGGTCGGTGTGGCGACGCAAGACCCGGTGCTGCGTAAAAAATTCTCGGGCAAGCCCGAGCATGTGGTGAATTACTTCTTCTTTGTGGCCGAAGAAGTGCGCCACATCATGGCGCAATTGGGTATCCGCAAATTTGACGATTTGATTGGCCGGGCCGACCTGCTGGACATGCGCAAAGGCATAGACCATTGGAAGTCCAGCGGTCTGGATTTCAGCCGCCTGTTTGCGCAGCCGCAAGTGCCGGCCAGCGTGTCTCGGTTCCAAAACGAAACCCAAGAGCATGGCCTGGAAAAAGCACTCGACGTGCGCTTGATCGAAAAGAGTCGCGCTGCCATCGATAAAGGCGAAAAAGTGCAGTTCATGGAAGTGGCGCGCAATGTCAATCGCTCGGTCGGCGCCATGCTCTCAGGTGCGATTACAAAAGTGCACCCCGAAGGCCTGCCCGATGACAGCATCCGCATCCAGCTCGAAGGCACGGGCGGTCAGTCCTTCGGCGCGTTTTTGTGTAATGGCGTGACGCTCTACCTAATTGGCGACGCCAACGACTACACCGGCAAAGGCTTGTCGGGCGGGCGCGTAGTGGTGCGCCCCAGTATTGATTTCCGGGGCGAAGCCATCCGCAATACCATTGTGGGCAATACCGTGATGTACGGCGCTACCAGCGGCGAAGCATTCTTCAGCGGCGTGGCCGGCGAGCGTTTTGCCGTTCGCCTGTCAGGCGCCACTGCAGTGGTCGAGGGGACGGGCGACCACGGCTGCGAATACATGACCGGCGGCACCGTATTGGTGCTGGGTAAAACCGGGCGCAACTTTGCCGCCGGTATGAGCGGCGGCATCGCCTACGTCTATGACGAAGACGGCCAGTTCGCCAGCCGCTGCAATACCGCCATGGTCAGCATGGAGCCGGTGCTCAGCAGCAAAGAGCAAGAGGCGCAAATAGACAAAGCCGTCTGGCACCGCGGCCAATCCGACGAAGCGCAGTTGCGCAAATTGCTGGAAGAGCACAACCGCTGGACCGGCAGCAAACGCGCCCGCGAATTGCTAGACCAATGGGATAGCGCGCGCGGCAAATTCGTCAAAGTGTTCCCGCTGGAATACAAGCGGGCTTTGGGTGAAATTCATACCAAAAAAACCGCAGCGGCTAGCCCCCCAGCGGCGGCCAAAACCAAAAGCAGCGCTGCGGTGTAAGCGCGCTTTACCGACAATACAGGACCAGCATCATGGGAAAAATTACCGGATTCATGGAATTTGCGCGCGTCGAAGAGGGCTATGCCCCGGTTCCCGAGCGCGTCAAAAATTACAAAGAGTTTGTGATCGGGCTGGACGACCAGCAAGCCAAAACCCAAAGCGCGCGCTGCATGGACTGCGGCACGCCGTTTTGTAACAGCGGCTGCCCAGTCAACAACATCATCCCGGACTTCAACGACCTGGTGTTCCGGGAAGACTGGAAAGCCGCGATTGAGGTCTTGCACAGCACGAATAATTTCCCCGAGTTCACCGGCCGCATTTGCCCCGCGCCTTGTGAAGCAGCGTGTACGCTGAACGTCAATGACGACGCGGTGGGCATCAAGTCCATTGAGCACGCCATCATCGACCGCGCCTGGGCCGAAGGCTGGGTGCACGCCCAGCCTGCAGCACAGCAGACCGGCAAAAAAGTAGCCGTTATTGGCTCCGGCCCCGCCGGTTTGGCCGCGGCGCAGCAATTGGCGCGTGTCGGCCATGCGGTGACGGTGTTTGAAAAGAATGACCGCGTCGGTGGCTTGCTGCGCTACGGCATCCCTGATTTCAAGATGGACAAAGGCCACATCGACCGGCGCATGGCGCAGTTGCATGCCGAAGGCGTAACGGTACGCACCGGCGTGCTGGTGGGCGAGTGGCCCCAAGATTCCAAAGTCACCAACTGGGCCAAGGAAACCGTGTCCGCAGCCCAATTGCAAAAAGACTTTGACGCGGTTTTGCTGGCTGGTGGTTCCGAGCAGTCGCGCGACCTGCCGGTGCCGGGCCGCGATTTGGACGGCATCCATTTCGCCATGGAGTTTTTACCCCAACAAAACAAAGTCAATGCAGGCGATAAGTTTCCCGGCCAATTGCGCGCCGATGGCAAACACGTCATCGTCATCGGTGGGGGCGACACCGGCTCGGACTGCGTAGGCACCAGCAACCGCCATGGCGCGGCCAGCGTGACCCAGTTTGAAGTCATGCCCCAGCCGCCGGAAGTGGAAGACCGGCCCCTGACCTGGCCTTACTGGCCGCTCAAGCTGCGCACCAGCTCCAGCCACGAAGAAGGTTGCGTGCGCGAGTTCGCGGTGTCCACCAAGTCGTTTGCCGGAGAAAAAGGCAAAGTCAAAAGCCTGACCACGGTGCACGTGGAAATGAAGGGCGGCAAATTGGTGGAAGTGCCCGGCACGGAAAAAACCTACCAAGCCGATATGGTGCTGCTGGCCATGGGTTTTGTGCATCCGGTGGCCAGCGTGCTGGACGCCTTCGGGGTCGCCAAAGACGCGCGTGCCAACGCTAAAGCGGGCACGGAGGGCGCCAGCGCCTACGTCACCAACGTGCCCAAGGTGTTCGCCGCCGGAGACATGCGGCGCGGCCAGTCCTTGGTGGTTTGGGCGATCCGCGAAGGACGCCAGGCCGCTCGTGCCGTCGATGAGTTTTTGATGGGCAGCAGCGAGCTGCCGCGATAAGGAAGGTCTGCATAAGAGGTCATCGCGAGGCCGAAGGCCGTGGCGATCCATGCAGGCATGAAGCCCTAGATTGCCACAGCCTTCGGCCTCGCAATAACGGGTTTGCACGTAACAGCGTTTGTTTGTGCATCTATCCGATTGCGTAAATCTCATGCAAAGTCCGGCCCAAACCCGGCTACAGCCCCTACAAGAGTCCCCTTCGCACGGACTTTTGCGGGGCTAGCCCTTATGATGCGGGCCTACTTCCTCGCCCCATGCCTGCCGCCTCCGACCCCCTTGTACGCATCGACAATCTGAGCTTCGCTTACCACGAGCGCCTCATATTGGATGGCACCAGCTTTAGCGTGCCGCGCGGTAAGGTGACCGCGCTGATGGGCGCCAGCGGTGGCGGTAAAACCACCTTGCTGCGCCTCATCGGGGGGCAGATTCGGGGTCAAAGCGGGCGGGTGCTGTTTGACGGCCAGGACATAGGTTCCATGGACCAAACGGCTTTGTACGCCGCGCGGCGGCGCATGGGCATGTTGTTCCAGTTTGGCGCCTTGTTTGCCGACTTATCCGTTTTTGACAACGTGGCTTTTCCCTTGCGCGAACACACTACCCTGCCCGAAGCGCTGATTCGCGACATCGTGTTGATGAAGCTCCAAGCCGTCGGCCTGCGCGGCGCGCGGGACTTGATGCCCAGCGAAGTCTCCGGCGGCATGGCGCGGCGCATTGCTTTAGCGCGTGCTATTGCACTAGACCCCGAACTGGTGATGTACGACGAGCCCTTTTCCGGTCTGGACCCGATCTCCCTGGGCACTTCGGCGCACTTAATTCGCCAGCTCAACGACACCATGGGCCTGACCAGTATTTTTGTGTCCCACGAATTGGAACAAACCTTTGGTATCGCTGACCATGTGGTGATTTTGGCCAATGGCCGTGTTGCCACCGAAGGCACGCCCCAGCATGTGCGCGAAAGCACCGACCCGCTGGTTTATCAATACGTGCACGCGCAAACCGATGGTCCGGTGCGTTTTCATTACCCGGCGCCGGACATGGCGCAGGACTTTGGCACGGGGTCTGCACCATGATGGCCCAAGCCTTGCGCGATCTAGGCTTTGCGGTGCGCGAAAAGCTGGCGCACATCGGTTATGGCGCGCGCTTGTTTGTGCGCTTGTTGTGGACCCTCAAGTCCAGTTTGCAACGCTTCGGGCTGATCCGCGACCAGATTCATTTTTTAGGTAATTACTCGCTGGTCATCATTGCGTTTTCGGGTTTGTTTGTGGGCTTTGTTTTTGGCCTGCAGGGCTACTACACCTTGCAGCGATACGGCTCCTCCGAGGCTTTGGGTCTGTTGGTAGCGCTCAGCCTGGTACGTGAACTGGGCCCGGTCGTCACCGCTTTGCTGTTTGCCGGGCGCGCCGGTACCTCGTTGACCGCCGAAATCGGTTTGATGAAAGCCGGCGAACAAATCAGCGTGATGGAAATGATGGCGGTAGACCCGGTGCTGCGCGTGTTGGCACCGCGTTTTTGGGGTGGCGTGATCGCCATGCCTTTGCTGGCGGCGGTGTTTAGCGCCATGGGCATTGTGGGCGGCTGGGTGGTCGGTGTGGTGATGATTGGCGTCGATAGCGGCTCCTTCTGGAGCCAAATCCAGGGCGGCGTGGACGTATGGCGTGATGTGGGCAACGGCATCATCAAGAGCATCATCTTTGGCTTTACCGTCACCTACGTAGCACTTTTGCAGGGCTATGTTGCGCAGGCCACGCCCGAAGGCGTGGCCGCCGCCACCACCCGCACCGTAGTGATGGCCTCTTTATCCGTGTTGGTGATGGACTTTGTCCTCACCGCCATGATGTTTACGATTTAGCGACCGCTTTTCCAGAAAGAATTCGCATGCAACGCTCTAAAAATGATCTGTGGGTTGGCCTGTTCGTGCTGATTGGCGCCGTCGCCATTTTGTTTTTGGCCTTGCAATCGGCCAATTTGCTCAGCCTCAATTTCCAGTCCACCTATAAAGTGACTGCCAAGTTCGATAACGTGGGTGGCCTCAAAGCCAAGGCGGCGGTGCGCAGCGCGGGTGTGGTGGTGGGGCGGGTAGAAAAAATTGTGTTTGACGACAAAAGCTTTCAGGCCCAGGTGCATATTGCGATGGAAAGCCGTTACCGTTTCCCCAAAGATAGCTCGCTAAAAATCCTGACCAGTGGCTTGCTCGGTGAACAATACCTGGGCATAGAAGCCGGTGCCGAAGAAGCCGTGCTGGCTGCGGGCGACCTGATCACCACCACCCAGTCGGCAGTGGTGCTGGAGAGCCTGATCAGCCAATTCCTGTACAGCAAAGCGGCAGGCAGCGCCGGGCCTAAAGAAGCGGATTAATGCGTATTCCTTCTTTCCTTAGACGCTTGCGCTTATGGGCCTGCGCATTGGCTTTTGCCGGTGCCTGGGCAGGCGCTTATGCGCAAACGGCCAAGCCGGTAAATTTGGTGGATCCCTTTGAAGGCGTAAATCGCAGCATTTACGCCTTCAACGAAGTACTCGACCATGCGGTGATGCGTCCTGTAGCCATTGCCTACAGCCAGGTCTTACCGCGCTGGGTGCGCAACAGCGTCACCCATTTTTTTGGTAATTTGGCCGATGTTTGGTCGATACCCAACAATGCGCTGTCTTTGCGGCCCAAGGCCACGGTGGACAGCATCAAGCGCGTGGCGATCAACAGTACGGTGGGCTTGCTGGGCTTGAGGGATGTAGCCAGCACGCTGGATATTGACAAGCACCCCGCTGATTTCGGGCTGATGCTCAACCGCTGGGGCGTGCCCTCCGGCCCCTTTGTCGTAGTGCCTTTATTGGGCCCTCGCACCCTGATCGAGGTGGTGGTCTATCCCCTGGACTGGAAAGGCAATCTGGCCAACAATGTAGATGATGTGCTGCTGCGTGACCTGTTAATGGCGGTCAGTTTTACCGATTTGCGGGTCAGTTACTTGCAGGCTGACGATGTCGTCAATGCGGTAGCCTTTGATCAGTACTCCTTTAAGCGGGATGCGTATTTACAGCGCAGGATCTACCTGCAAAACGACGGGGAAAGCCCGGAAAGCATGGACGATCAACCGTAGAATCCGCCGAAAGGGCGGGAGTTACATGGTCAAAAGCTCCCCCGGCCCGGCTTGTACCAAGCAAGGTCCACCCAATTGCAGCGCTACGCAGGGAGAAAAATGGTGAATTTTCGATATATCAAGCAGCTAGCCGCACTTTTGATGCTGGCAGCGGGCGCACTGTCGGCGGGAAGCGCATGGGCCCAGGACGAGGCTGCCGACGTCTTTGTCAAGCGCATGTCTACCGAGGTGCTGGACGTGATCAAAGCCGACAAATCCATGCGTGGTGGCGACATTGCCAAAGTGGTTGCTTTGGTGGACACGCGCATCATGCCGCACGTAGATTTTCAACGTATGACGGCTTCTGCCGTCGGCCCAGGCTGGCGTCAGGCCACGCCCGAGCAGCAAAAGCGCTTGCAAGACGAATTCAAAATTTTGCTGGTGCGCACCTATTCCGGCGCCCTGTCCCAAATCAGCGACCAGGTCATTGCCATCAAGCCATTGCGCGCAGGGCCTGATGACAAAGAAGTGGTGGTGCGCACCGAAGTGCGCGGCAGCGGCGAACCGATTCAGCTTGATTACCGCCTACAAAAAACGCCGGGGCAGGGCACGGGATGGCGGATTTTTAATATCAACGTCATGGGCGTCTGGCTGGTCGAAACTTATAAAAGCCAGTTTGCTCAGGAAATTAACGCCAAGGGCGTGGATGGCCTGATCGAATCCCTGGCAGCGCGCAATAAATCTAACGCGAAGAAAAACTGACGTGCTCGCCTTGCCCGCCGTTCTCACCCATGCCCAGGCCGGCCCCTGCCTGGAGCAGCTGTCTGCGGGTATGGCGGCGGGTCCGCAGCGCGTGGTGCTGGACGCGCAAGCCTTGCAAGAATTCGATTCCTCGGCGCTGGCCGTTTTGCTGGAATTGCGCCGCACCTGCCTGCGCTTGGGCAAGCAGTTGACTATCGAGGGTGCACCAGTGCGGCTGATGCATTTGGCCTCGCTTTATGGTGTAGGTGCTTTGCTCGAGGACGGCGCGCGGGCCCACACCTAAACCATAGTTCCGGCACCGGTTTAAGCCCATCGTCCAGCCCACGGGGCGTGCTAAGGCTTGGGGCGTAAAATCTTGCGTTTATGCCTGCCATTTCCTTCCAGTCGATATCCAAGGCGTATGCCTCGCCCAAAGGCCCGCCGGGCAGCAAATTCCTAGCCGTGGACCAGGTCAGTCTGGATATTGAGCAAGGCGAGTTTTTCGGTCTGCTCGGCCCCAATGGCGCTGGCAAAACTACCATGATCAGCATGCTCGCGGGCCTGACCCGGCCCAGCGCAGGTAGCGTCAGCGTGTTAGGTAGCGATGTGCAGCGCGTCTATGCACAGGCCCGGCGCAAACTCGGCGTGGTGCCGCAAGAGCTGGTATTCGATCCCTTTTTCAATATCCGCGAAGCCTTGCGCATCCAGTCCGGCTACTTCGGCGTGCGCAATAACGAGGCCTGGATCGACGAGTTGTTAGAAAGCTTAGGCCTGGCCGACAAAGCCCAGGCCAATATGCGCCAGTTGTCCGGCGGCATGAAGCGGCGTTTTTTGGTGGCGCAAGCCCTGGTGCACAAGCCGCCGGTCATCGTGCTCGATGAGCCCACCGCTGGCGTGGACGTGGAATTGCGCCAGACCCTGTGGCAGTTCATTGCCAAGCTCAATAAACAAGGGCATACCGTTTTGCTGACAACCCACTATTTGGAAGAGGCTGAGGCCTTGTGTGGCCGTATCGCCATGCTCAAGTCCGGTCGCATCGTGGCTTTGGACCATACCAGCGAGTTGCTCAAAGCCGCCTCCAGCAACGTGCTGCGATTCAAGGTGGAAGGCACGCTGCCCGAGGCCTTGCGTACGCAAGCGCGCGTTACCGGCCGCATCGTGCAATTCCCGGCGCATGACGCGCTGGAGATAGAACGCTATTTGGCCGCGGTGCGCGAAGCCGGTCTGCATGCCGAGGACGTAGAAATCCGCAAAGCCGATCTGGAAGACGTGTTTTTAGACGTGATGCAAAAGCATTCCGGCAAAGCCGCACCGCCGGTGGCCGATACCGCAGGAGCCGCAGCATGAACGGCTGGCAAACCCTGCTCTACAAAGAAATTTTGCGTTTTTGGAAAGTCGCTTTCCAAACTATCGCCGGCCCGGTGCTGACCGCCATGCTGTATTTGCTGATCTTCGGCCACGCCCTGGAAGACCATGTGAAGGTGTATGACCAGGTTAGCTACACCGCCTTCTTGGTGCCTGGCCTGGCCATGATGAGCCTCTTGCAAAACGCGTTTGCCAATAGTTCGTCTTCGCTCATCATGAGCAAGGTCATGGGCAACCTGGTGTTTATCTTGCTCACGCCGCTGTCGTACTGGCACTGGTTTGTCGCCTATGTGGGCGCTGCCGTGGTGCGTGGTTTGGTGGTGGGCATGGGGGTGTTTGTGATTGCAGCGTTTTTCACGCACATCAGCTTTGCGCAACCCCTGTTTATTTTCCTGTTCGCGGTGATGGGCGCGGCCATGATGGGCACCTTGGGGCTGATTGCCGGTTTGTGGGCCGAGAAGTTTGACCAACTGGCTGCGTTTCAAAACTTCGTGGTCATGCCCATGACATTTTTAAGCGGTGTTTTCTATTCCATCCACTCGCTGCCCCCGTTCTGGCAAATCGTCAGCCATTGCAACCCCTTCTTTTACATGATCGACGGGCTGCGCTATGGCTTTTTTGGCGTGAGCGATGTATCGCCTTGGCTTAGCCTAAGCGTGGTCGGCGGCTCGATGCTGCTGGTCTTTGCGATTGCCCTGCATTTGCTGCGCACCGGTTACAAAATCCGCAGCTAAAACTTCTATTTCCATGACCGCAGAACAACTCCAAGCCCTTATTACCGCTGGCCTGCCTTGCACGCATATTGCGCTGGAAGGCGATGGCCGCCATTGGTATGCCACGATCGTATCTAGCGCTTTTGAAGGCAAACGCCCGATCGCGCGGCACCAGCAGGTCTATGCCACGCTAGGCAGGCGCATGCAGACCGATGAGGTGCACGCCTTGTCCATGAAAACTTTTACGCCTGCCGAATGGGCAGCGCAAAACGCGTAAGGGCTAAGCGATGGACAAACTATTGATTCGCGGTGGCCGCAGCCTGCAAGGCGAGGTGCAAATTTCTGGCGCCAAGAACGCCACCTTGCCCGAGCTGTGCGCAGCCATACTCACGCCTGAGCCGGTGCGCCTGCGCAACGTCCCGCGCTTGCAGGACGTATCCACCATGCGCAAGCTTTTGCTCAATATGGGCGTGCAGGTTAGTGAGCAAGATGGCAACGAGCTACTCATCAACGCGGGGCTACTGCACACGCCCGAAGCGCCTTATGAGTTGGTCAAAACGATGCGCGCCTCGGTGCTGGCCTTGGGGCCTTTGCTGGCGCGTTTCGGCCATGCCAAGGTCTCGCTACCCGGCGGTTGTGCGATTGGTTCGCGCCCGGTGGACCAGCATCTCAAAGGCCTAACGGCTATGGGCGCCGAGATTGCCGTGGAACACGGCTATATGCTGGCACGCATCGGCGGCGGGCGCAAACGCCTCAAGGGCGCGCGTATCACCACCGACATGGTGACCGTCACTGGCACCGAAAACTTTTTGATGGCCGCAGCCTTGGCCGAAGGCGAAACCGTTTTGGAAAACGCGGCGCAAGAGCCCGAGATTCCTGATTTGGCCGAAATGCTGATCGCCATGGGTGCGCGCATCGAAGGCCACGGCAGCAGCCGCATCCGTATTCAGGGTGTGGAAGCTTTGCACGGTTGTAGCCACCAAGTGGTCGCTGACCGCATCGAAGCGGGCACATTTTTATGTGCGGTGGCCGCAGCCGGTGGCGATGTGTTTCTCAAAGACGGACGCGCCGACCATCTAGACGCGGTGATCGAAAAACTGCAAGCTGCCGGAGCGCAAGTGCAGGCAGTGGAGGGCGGTATCCGCATCCAGTCCCAAGGTCGCTTGCAAGCGCAGAATTTCCGAACCACTGAATACCCCGGTTTCCCCACCGATATGCAAGCGCAGTTCATGGCTTTGAACTGCATTTCGGAAGGCGCTTCGCGCAGCACCGAAACGATTTTTGAAAACCGCTTTATGCATGTCAACGAATTGCTTCGCTTGGGCGCCAATATCCAGATTGAAGGCAAAGTGGCGGTGGTGCAGGGCGTGAAGCGCTTGTCTGGCGCTACCGTGATGGCGACCGATTTGCGCGCCTCTGCCAGCTTAGTGATTGCCGGTTTGGTGGCTGAAGGCGAGACCGTGGTGGACCGCATTTACCATCTCGACCGTGGCTACGACCGCATGGAAAGCAAGCTCCGCGGCTTGGGCGCCGACGTCGAGCGCATCCGTTAAATTATTTTGCCCACCTAAAGAAGCGCATACATGATCACCATCGCCTTGTCCAAAGGCCGCATTTTTGAAGAGACTGTGCCCTTGCTGGCGGCAGCGGGCATACGCGTGCTAGACGACCCGGAAACATCGCGCAAGCTGATTTTGGATACCAACCAGCCCGACGTGCGCGTGCTGGTGGTGCGCGCTACCGATGTGCCCACCTATGTACAGTTTGGCGGCGCCGATATGGGCATCACCGGCAAAGACACGTTGCTAGAGCATGGCGGCGATTGGGGTGGCGGCAGCGCTGGTTTGTTTCAACCGCTGGATTTACAAATTGCCAAGTGCCGCATCAGCGTGGCGGTGCGGGCCGATTTTGATTACGCCTACGCCGTGCGTCAGGGCGCACGCCTGCGCGTGGCAACCAAGTATGTGGCGATTGCGCGCGAATTTTTCGCCAGCAAAGGCGTGCACGTGGACTTGATCAAACTCTACGGCAGTATGGAGTTGGCGCCGCTGGTGGGCTTGGCCGATGCCATCGTGGACTTGGTGTCCACCGGCAATACTTTGCGCGCCAATAATTTGATTGAAGTAGAGCGCATCATGGACATCAGCTCGCGCCTGATCGTCAACCAAGCGGCACTCAAGCTCAAGCGCGAACCGATCCGCCGCATCATCGACGCCTTTGGTGCCGTTGTGGGCGCACCAGGCCAGACCGGCGCTTAAATCGCATGGCGCTTTCCAGCATGAATGCCCGTCCCTTACGCCTGTCCACCACCAAGGCTGATTTCGAAGCATTGTTTCAACAGCGTTTGCACTGGTCGGCTGACACGGATGCCGCCATCGAGCAGCGCGTAGCCGACATCCTGGCCGATGTGAAAGCGCGCGGCGACGCCGCCGTGCTGGACTACACCGCGCGCTTTGACGGTTTGCAGGCTGCGACCATGGCCGACTTGGAATTGCACCAAGCCGATTTCAAAGCCGCTTTTGACGGCCTGCCCGAAGCGCAAAAACGCGCCTTGCAAGACGCCGCCGCCCGCATCCGCAGCTACCACGAAGCGCAGAAAAAAGCCTGCGGCGAAAGCTGGCAATACCGTGATGCCGACGGCAGTTTGCTCGGCCAAACAGTCACGCCCTTGGACCGCGCCGGTATTTACGTGCCCGGCGGCAAAGCCGCTTACCCGTCAAGTTTGTTGATGAACGCGATTCCCGCGCATGTGGCCGGTGTGGGCGAGATCATCATGGTGGTGCCGACTCCGGTGCGCGGCAGCGTCGCCACCGGCGGCGCGGCTGGCGGCAAGACTGCTGCGCGCGGCGAGCGTAACGAATTGGTCTTGGCAGCCGCTTATGTGGCCGGTGTCAGCCGCGCCTTCACCATCGGCGGTGCGCAAGCCGTGGCCGCCATGGCTTACGGCACGGCCACCGTGCCGCGTGTGGACAAAATCACCGGCCCGGGCAACGCCTATGTGGCGGCGGCCAAGCGTCGTGTGTTTGGCACGGTCGGCATAGACATGATCGCCGGGCCATCAGAAATTTTGGTACTGGCCGACGGCAGCACGCCGCCCGATTGGGTGGCCATGGATTTGTTCAGCCAGGCCGAGCACGACGAGCTCGCGCAAAGCATCTTGCTGTGTCCGGACGCGGCTTACATAGATGCTGTGCAAGCGGCCATCGACAAACTATTGCCTGAGATGCCGCGGCGCGAAATCATTGCTGCGTCATTGAATGGGCGCGGCGCATTGATACACACGCGCAGCATGCAAGAGGCTTGCGCCATCAGCAACCGCATTGCGCCTGAACACCTCGAGGTCAGTAGCAAGGCCCCGCACCAGTGGGAGCCTTTGCTGATTCACGCAGGCGCCATTTTTCTGGGCGCCTACACCAGCGAAAGCCTGGGCGACTATTGCGCTGGGCCCAACCATGTGTTGCCCACCTCGGGCACCGCGCGTTTTTCTTCGCCGCTGGGTGTGTACGATTTTCAAAAGCGCAGCAGCTTGATTGAAGTGTCCGAAGCCGGGGCGCAGACACTGGGCCAGACGGCTTCGGTTTTGGCGCACGGAGAAGGTTTGCAAGCCCATGCGCGGGCCGCCGAAATGCGTATGCGCGGGAACAAAGCATGAACACGCCAAGCCCCAATTTGCGCTTTATCCGCGACGACGTGCAAGCCATGCACGCCTATGCGGTGCAAGATGCCGCAGGCATGCTCAAGCTTGACGCGATGGAAAACCCGTATGCCTTGTCAGCCGAATTGCAAGCCCAATTGGGCGAGCGCTTGGGCCGCGTTGCCATCAATCGCTACCCCGGCGCGCGCGTCAAAAATTTGCACGCCGCGCTAGCCAGTTATGTGGACTTGCCCGCTGGCTACGCACTGACGCTGGGCAATGGCTCAGACGAACTCATCTCCATGCTGGCCATGGCCTGCGCTCGGCCCGGCGCTTGCATTCTGGCGCCCGAGCCGGGCTTTGTGATGTACGCCATGTCCGCCCAATTGCAAGGCCTGGGCTTTGTGGGCGTGCCTTTGCTGGCAGACTTTTCGCTGGACGAAGTGGCCATGTCCGCCACCATTGCGCAGCACCAACCGGCCATCGTCTACCTGGCTTACCCCAACAACCCCACGGCCAATTTGTGGGACGCAGCCGTGCTGCGCCGCCTGATTGCCCAGGCCAGCGCCTATGGCGCGCTGGTAGTGCTGGACGAGGCCTACCAGCCTTTTGCCGCCAACACCTGGCTGGACGAAATCCGCCGCGACCCGGCTGCTAATGCCCAGGTCGTTCTGATGCGCACGCTGTCCAAATTTGGCCTCGCCGGTGTGCGCCTGGGCTATGCGCTGGCCCCTGCGGCCTTGCTGGCGCAGATCGACAAAGTGCGCCCGCCTTACAACGTCAGCGTGCTTAATGTGGAGTGCGCGCTGTTCGCGCTGGAGCATGCGCCGGTATTTGCCGAGCAAGCGCAATTGATCTGTAGCGAACGCGAGCGCCTGTTGGCCGCGCTGGCCGCGCTTCCCGGCCTGCAGCCCTTCCCCAGCCAGGCGAATATGATTCTGTTGCGCGTGCAGGGCCAGGCCGACGCTGCGGCCCGCCTGTACGATGCTTTAAAGAAGCGTCAGATTTTGGTAAAGAACGTTTCTACAATGCACCCGCTGCTGGCCAACTGTCTGCGACTAACGGTGGGCACAGCCCCTGAAAACACGCTGCTTCTTGCAGCGCTTGAGGCATCTTTATGACCGACACAGCTTCCAGCCTGGTAAGCGTGCTGCCCCAGCCCACTAGCGACGGCAGCGCCCGCAGCGCCGAAGTCACCCGCAACACCGCCGAAACCCGCATCCGCGTGGCCCTCAATCTAGACGGCAGCGGCCAAGCCCAGTTGTCCACGGGCATCGGCTTTTTTGATCACATGCTGGACCAAATCGCCCGCCACGGACTGATCGACCTGGACATCCAAGCCCAGGGCGATTTGCATATCGACGGCCACCACACGGTTGAAGACGTAGGCATTACCCTCGGCCAGGCCTTTGCAAAAGCGCTGGGTGACAAAAAAGGCATTCGCCGTTATGGCCATGCTTATGTGCCCTTGGACGAAGCCCTCTCGCGCGTGGTGATCGACCTCTCAGGCCGCCCCGGTTTGGAAATGGACGTGCCCTTTAAAAGCGGCATGATCGGAGGCTTTGACACCCAGTTGGCGCATGAATTTTTTCAGGGCTTTGTCAACCATGCCGGTGCCACGCTGCATATTGATAACTTGAAGGGCGAGAACGCCCACCACCAGTGCGAGACAGTGTTCAAAGCCTTTGCCCGCGCCTTGCGTGTGGCGGTAGAGCGCGACCCGCGCGCCGCTGGCACTATTCCCTCGACCAAAGGCTCGCTCTGACGTGACACCCCGCCCGGAGGCTTGCGCCATCCCGCCATGAAATCCGTTGCTATCGTCGATTACGGCATGGGCAATTTGCGCTCGGTCACCCAGGCGGTTATGCACGCCGCCGCCCAGGAAGGCGTGCAAGCGGTGTGGGCGCGCAGCCCGCAAGAAGTGATGGACGCCGAGCGCGTGGTGCTGCCCGGCCAAGGCGGCATGCGCGACTGTATGGCCGAGCTGCGCGCCAGCGGCATGCTGGCTGCCGTGCTGCATGCTGCGGCGCACAAACCGCTGATGGGTGTGTGCGTGGGCATGCAAATGCTGCTAGACCATAGCGAGGAACTGGACACGCCCGGCCTGGGCTTAATGGCCGGCACGGTGCGCAAATTTTCTTTGGACGGGCGCTTGCAGGATGATGGCAGCCGCTATAAAGTACCGCAAATGGGCTGGAACCAAGTCTGGCAGGCCGATCACGGCAAGGGCGCGCACCCGGTGTGGGCGGGTGTGCCCGACGGCAGTTATTTCTATTTTGTGCACAGCTATTTCGCCGATCCGAAAAACCCAACGCACTGTGTCGGCCAGACCGATTACGGCGGGCGCTTTTGCTCCGCGCTGGCCCGCGATAATATTTTTGCCACGCAATTTCACCCGGAAAAAAGCGCCGCCCAAGGTCTGGCCCTGTACCGCAATTTTCTGCGTTGGGCGCCTTAATATGACTATTGCAGCCCGCTTGCGTGTATGGTTCGCCTAATTTTTCGTATCCCTTCCCTTCACTTTTACTACCCACCGCCACTGCATCATGCTGCTTATCCCCGCTATTGACCTCAAAGACGGCCACTGCGTTCGCCTACAACAAGGCGATATGGATCAATCCACCACCTTCGGGGAAGACCCGGTCGCCATGGCGCGCAGCTGGGTGGACAAAGGTGCCAGACGTTTGCATTTGGTGGACCTGAACGGCGCCTTTGCCGGGCACCCAAAAAACGAAGCGGCCATACGCCGCATCCTCAAAGAAGTGGGTAGCGAAGTAGATGTGCAACTAGGCGGCGGCATCCGCGACCTGGACACGATTGAGCGCTATTTAGACGCCGGTTTGCGCTACGTCATCATCGGTACCGCCGCGGTTAAAAACCCCGGCTTTTTGCAAGACGCTTGCACTGCGTTTGGTGGCCACATCATCGTCGGCCTGGACGCCAAAGAGGGCAAAGTCGCCACCGACGGCTGGAGCAAACTCACCCGCCACGATGTCATCGACCTAGGCAAAAAGTTTGAAGACTACGGCGTCGAGTCCATCATCTACACCGACATTGGCCGCGACGGCATGCTCACCGGCATCAACATCCCCGCCACCGTGGCGCTGGCGCAAGCCCTGAAGATTCCGGTCATCGCATCGGGCGGCCTCTCCAACATGGCCGACATCGAAGCCTTGTGCGAAGTAGAAGACGAAGGCGTAGAAGGCGTGATCTGTGGACGCGCGATTTACACCGGTGACCTGGACTTCGCCGCCGGCCAAGCCCGTGCTGACGAACTCAATGGCTAATTCGGGACGTGAATCTGTCGCTGTCGGCACACTACCGGATGCGGCCAAGCAAGTAGCCGCACATGGTCTGCCAAGGGCACCGGACGACGCCGACAGGCAAGGCTCACTAGCCACGCGCAGCGAAGAACTTTTCCACGGCCAGCCTTGCCATCGCCTTACGCTTGCTAATGGCGACAGCGTGCTGGTGGCGCAGCACGGCGCGCATGTGGTCTCTTGGGTGTGCGGTGGGCGCGAGCGCTTGTTCCTCAGCCCCAACACCGTGTGGGACGGGCGCGCTGCGATACGCGGCGGCATTCCGGTGTGCTTTCCCCAATTTAACCAGCGCGGCGATTTGCCCAAACACGGTTTTGTGCGCAACCGGCCCTGGGCTTTGCTGGCCGCAGAGCCTAGCGATTCTCCAGACACTTTGTGCTTTGGGTTTAGCGCGAACGACAGCACCCGCGCGATTTGGCCCGCCGAGTTTCAAGCCCGCTTGCGCGTAGGTTTACAACCGGGGAAACTAAGCGTGAGGCTGGAAGTGCGCAACCTGGGCACGCAAGCCTTTAGCTTTACCGGCGCGCTGCATTCCTACCTGGCCGTGAGCGATATTGCGCGGGTGCGCCTGACGGGTTTGGGTGGACAAAAAGAATGGGATGCCCTGGCCGACACGCACCAAACTGCGCTTGAGAGTTTGCAATGCACGGGCCCGTTTGACCGCGTCTATGGCGCACCGCACGCGCCTATGCATTTGCACGACCCGCAAGGCAGTTTGGAGATCAGCAACAGCGAGGGCTGGGCGGACTGCGTGGTGTGGAACCCTGGCGCAGCGGGCTGCGCGGGTATGGCTGACATGACGCCCGATGCGTTTACCCACATGCTCTGCGTAGAGGCCGCGCAAGTGTTCGCGCCCATCACCGTCGCGCCGAGCGCGCAGTGGAGCGGCAGCCAGGTTTTGCGCGCTATGGCTGCCTAAACCATGCTGGCCAAACGCATCATCCCCTGCCTGGACGTGACCGGTGGCCGCGTGGTCAAGGGCATTAATTTTGTGGAGCTGCGCGACGCAGGCGACCCGGTAGAAATCGCGGCGCGCTACAACGAGCAGGGCGCGGACGAACTCACGTTTTTGGACATCACCGCCACCAGCGACCAGCGCGATTTGATACTGCCCATCATCGAAGCCGTGGCCAGCCAAGTGTTTATTCCGCTCACCGTGGGCGGCGGCGTGCGTACCGTGGCCGATGTGCGCCGCCTGCTCAATGCGGGCGCGGACAAAGTAAGCTTTAACTCGGCGGCTATTGCCAACCCGCACGTGATTCAAGAAGCCTCGGCCAAATACGGCGCGCAATGCATCGTGGTGGCTATTGACGCCAAGCGCCGATCACCGGAAGAAGAGCAGCGGATGGGTAAAGAAGGCTTGCCCGTAGGCCCCGGCTGGGACGTGTTCAGCCACGGTGGCCGCAAAAACGTAGGCCTGTGCGCCGTGGCCTGGGCCACACAAATGGCCGCATTTGGCGCGGGCGAAATTTTGCTCACTAGCATGGACCGAGACGGCACCAAAGCCGGCTTTGACTTGGCGCTCACCCGCGCCGTCAGCGACGCCGTGCCCGTGCCCGTCATTGCTTCGGGCGGCGTCGGCAACCTGGACCACCTGGCCGACGGCATCCAACAAGGCGGTGCCGACGCTGTGCTGGCCGCCAGCATCTTTCACTATGGGGAATACACCGTAGGGCAGGCCAAGGCGCGGATGCGGGAGCGGGGGATCGCGGTTCGGGTTTGAGGCTGGGGTAGGCGGGACGCAGCGGTTTTAAGGGACTGGCGGTGCGGCCTGCCGACAACTTGTGCCGCTTTGGTAGCGACGGCTAAAACTCCTCGGCATAAGTCACTCCCCATCTCGCGCTCGTATCGTTTGCCGCCAGTCTGAGTGGCGCTATAGCGACTAAATAACCTAATAAAAAAATGAAAATCGTTTTTATTTTGAAGATATAGTCCTAGCACCTGATCCACTCGCGCACTTGGTCTAGCAAGCGGGTGGACTGCAAAGAAGGGGTGCCGGGTTTCATGGAAAATTTATATCGGTCTGTACATACAGAATATTTGCCTTCAAGTCACAGTGCAAGGGACTGGGAGGCATTGCAACAACAAGATGTATCGACCCGGCCCACATGTATCAACCGGGTTTTGCGGTCTACATTACGTTAGGCCTACGGATCACCCATGGCGACAGAACGCAGTGACAAGGTCTACGCCAGCTGGCGCGACTCAAACGAAAAGTTTGACTACTTCATTCTTGGCGTAATCTGCGCTCTCTGCGCCTTCATCGGTCAAGGCTACAAGGCATCTCAACTAGGCATAAATTCCAGCACGCTAGAACTCATTGCTCTGCTTACTCTTGTGCTGGCAGCTGTGGCTGGGTTCAGGCGCATTGAGAAGGCGCTTCTGCTAACGCTCATCAACCAACGACAACTGCACGCGTATGAAGCCCGCGGCGGAATGGTTGCAAAGTTACCCGAGGCCCAAATGCTCATTAACGAAGCAACGGGCCGAACATACACGCCTGAACAGGCCATGGCTCGCGTAACGGAGCTGACAAAGACAATTGATCAACTGGAGCGCCAGTTAGAGCCAGCCAAAAAAGCAACGCAGCAGCAGTACCATCTTCGCAATGCGCTAACCCTTGTCGGCTTTCTTCTCCTCATCGCATCGCGAGTCTGGTCTGCGTACACGTAGGCCTAACCCTTCATTACAGCGGACTGCCTTCGGCAGCCGCTGAATTCAAACGTTGAGGCTGTAAAAAAACGTTTTTCAAGGATTCCCAGATGGATTACCCAAAAAATCAACGCGTCAAAACAGCGTATACGCCACGATCTCGCGCAGGGAAATGGGGCAAGTACCCTCGAAGTTATTCGGATTCTGCGAATCGTTTGGTTTTTTTACAGCCTCGTTAAATAGGGCAAGTATGAAGTTAAATATTAATATAGTTGATGCATTTACTACGAAGCAGTTTTGCGGAAATCAAGCTGCTGTAGTTTTACTTGAAAGTTGGCTTTCTATTGAGCTTATGCAAAGTATTGCCAGTGAAAACAATTTGTCAGAAACCGCTTTTGTTGTATGTAATTCTTCAGGG
Source organism: uncultured beta proteobacterium (assembly GCA_903951445.1). Classification (GTDB taxonomy): domain Bacteria; phylum Pseudomonadota; class Gammaproteobacteria; order Burkholderiales; family Burkholderiaceae_C; genus Allorhodoferax. The sequence continues at coordinate 4,574 of CAJBBZ010000276.1, read as the reverse complement.
GTTTTTGAAATTCGTTGGTTTTCTCCGATTAAGGAAATTGATTTTTGCGGGCACGCAACCTTGGCGAGTGCTTTTGTAATTTTCTCAGCTCGGGTTGTTTCATCCGAAATTACGTTTTGGGCAAAAGCCGTAGGTAATGTAGTAGTTAAAAAGGAAGAAAATGGTCTAATTAAAATGGCTTTCCCAAATAGAGAGCCAGTCGAACTTATAGAAATTCCAGAGAATTTAAAAGGAGGTCTATCAATTAGCCCAATTGCTTATTTAAAGAATCAACAAGCCTACTTTGCAGTTATGGAGAACGAAGAGCAAGTTAAACTAGTAGTGCCTAATTTAGAAAGATTAAAATTGTTAGGTCCTCTCGACGTAGTAGTTACTGCAAGGGGTAAAGATTTTGATTTTGTGTCTCGGTATTTTTGGCCAGCGAATGGTGGAATAGAAGATCCGGTAACGGGTTCAATTCATGCGGGTCTTGCACCTTATTGGTCTAAAATACTGAATAAGCCTGAATTGGTTGCCTTACAGGCATCAAATCGATCTGGAGTATTGTATTGCAAAGTCGAAAACACAACAATTTTTGTATCTGGGTTCTGCGTCAACTATTTAGAAGGTGCAATCTATATTTAACAAGTAGTTGTAGCACGCACGCTTCGCGTGCTGGACAGTTTTTTAATTGCGGTTTTATGGTTTTGCTGCGCAAAAGCATTCCATGAAACGGCAACCTAAAAACTGCCGCTGAACTTAGCGTTGAGGCTGTAAAAAAGCCTAACCCAAAGGCAAATTCTGGCGACGTTTGTGACGCCAGAAACGTTTGGCACATATCGCAATTGTTTGGCTCACAGCATGCCCCGCTACAAACCCCAAGACCGCAGGACCAGGCGGCACCTCTCTAGCCCCAACTCCACGCGCGGGTAGCGTGTCTTTCCCCGCAAGGTAGCGACCACCTATGTTTATGTATATACAATAACCATGCGCATCACCTTTGATCCAGCCAAGCGTGAAAAAACATGGCGACAGCGTGGTTTGGATTTCGCTGATGCTGCGGTCGTGTTTTCGGGCGCAACCTTGGAGGTTCAAGACACGCGGCAAGACTATGGTGAAACCCGCATCATTTGTTTTGGTTTGCTTGCAGGCCGGATGGTGGTGGTGGGATACACACCGCGTGGCGCGGATCGCCATGTTTTTAGCATGAGGAAAGCCAATGACCGTGAAAAAGCCCGTAGCGCGCCGCTCCTTGCGGTCTAACTTGCAGCAGGTGGATGCGCATGCCATCGCGCCGGATGAATATGCAGACTTGCCCGAGCTCACTGAAGAAATGCTGTCACGCGCCAGCTTGAACAAAGGCGGTCGGCCTGTGTCAGCCAATCCCCGCAAACCCATCTCTTTGCGCCTGCCCGCCGAGGTTATCGAGCGTTGGCGCGCCACCGGCCCGGGCTGGCAGACCCGCATGGCGGAGCGATTGAGCAAGGTCTAAGAACGGAATAGGCTGCAGCTTGACAAGTCGTACCAATAGACGTACGCTCTTATGTACAGGAGCTAATCATGCAAACTCTCACAGCAAGCGAAGCACGCGCAAATCTCTACCGGCTGCTGGACCAAGCCGCAGAGTCCCATCAACCAATAACCATTGCAGGCAAGCGTCACGATGCAGTGCTGCTTGCGGCTGAGGATTGGCAAGCCATCCAAGAAACGCTGCACCTGCTCTCCGTTCAAGGCATGCGTGAGTCGATCAAAGAAGGTATGGCACAGACACCTGAAACTTGTGCCAAGGAGCTTGACTGGTGAGTTGGGAAATGGTCTATGCCAAGCATGCACAAAAAGATGCCCAAGAACTAGCTGCAAGTGGCTTGAAAAGCAAGGCGCAAGAGTTACTTGCCATCATCAAGGAAAATCCATTTCAAAATCCTCCACCGTACGAGAAACTTGTTGGGGATTTATCCGGGGCGTACTCTCGAAGAGTCAATATTCAGCACCGCCTTGTTTACGAAATTCTCCAAGAAGAAAAAATCGTGAAGGTTTTGCGTATGTGGTCGCATTATCAATAAGCAATTCAAATCATGCCGATGCGACAAATGTTGGAGTCCGTTTGGATGCGGACAATTTGGAGTTCTTTAAATCGACAACGGTTGGCTATCAGTCGCGGATCAATGCAGCGCTTCGCATGGAAGTGGTCCGAAATTTAACAGGTCGTCCAAGTGCGATAACGCGCAAGCGCGTCGCGGCTTGACTTCGACGTTAAGCAGCAAATTCCAGCGTCAATTTGCACTTTCTAGTATCTCTGTGTAGACTTCCACACAAGGAGTACTACACATGGCTACTAATCTCGCTCTAGATCCGGACTTGCTTGACCGGGTAGTCGCCGTCAGTGGAGAGCCCACGAAGAAGGCGGCCGTAACGCTCGCGCTCAAGGAGTTCGTTGCGCGCCGGGAGCAAAGGCGCGTCTCAGAGCTTTTTGGCAAGCTTGACTGGGACGCAAGCTATGACTACAAGGCGGAGCGCTCACGATCGTGACCTTACTTGTCGACACCAGTGTTTGGTCTCTTGCGCTCAGGCGCGACGGATCAGTTGAGTCCAGAGAAGTTATCGCGCTGCGCGAGGCACTGGACGGCGCTGACTCGGTCGTGACGACTGGCCTAGTCTTGCAGGAGCTTCTGCAAGGTTTCAGCGGTCCCAAGGCGAGAGAGGCAATCATCCAACGCTTCGGCACTTTGCCACTGATTCAGCCCGACAGGCAGGATCACCTAGGTGCTGCCGAAGTCCGAAACGTCTGTCGTAGAAACGGAGTGCAAGTCGGCACCATGGATGCAATACTCATACAGCTTTGCGGTCGCTATGAGCTCAATCTGTTGTCCGTGGACAAGGACTTCGCCAACGCCGCTCCGTACATTCCCTTCAAACTTTGGGGCAACGGGTGAGGTCACTGCCTACCCTGCGTTCAACGGCTGTCGCAAGCATTCGCAATTGGTTAGACCAGCACGGAGTAGAACCATGAACACCATGACGGTTGACGGCTTTCACGCCAGGATTGAATATGAAGCCGAGCTTGATCTCTTTCGCGGAGAAATATGAATAAAGCTTGCCCAATATCCGACCAATTCACGCACCTTGGCTTTGCCCGCTTTGGCCACCGAGCGCATCCGGGCGCGGGCAATGGGGCCTTAGGGAGCAGGTATGGGGCTTATTGCATGTTCGCTACCCAACTTCGGCTTCAAGCAACCAGGCCGGAATGTCACGGCGCCCGTGCAGCACACGCCAAACATCAATGTGATCGGGTCGCTCCAGATAGAACACCAAATGCGGGTAGGGCGTGAGAAGCCAGGTTCTCAATCCAGGTAAGTTCAGTTCGTGGGCGTAGCGTGGAGAGCCGGTTCCCGGTTGGCGGCTGATGTGGGTAAAGGCATGCTCTACAGCTCAATAAACCCAAGTGCCGCCCCCGCCGCGCCCTCGTCTAGGTAGTAGGCAAGCGCCTCATCAATATCCCTGCTGACCGATTGGCGCGGGATAATTGGTTTGGCTTTCACGACTTGCTGCGGGACTCTGCTGATTTGCGCACCCGATCGCGCAGACTGTCGAAGTAATTGGGCTTAACGGCTTGGGTGGGCGCAGAGCGAGCACCTTCCAAAAGCAAGCTGTGCAACTGCCGCATATCCTGATCTTTGCGAATCAGCTCGCGCACATACTCGCTGCTGCTGCCATAACCCTGTTGGCTGACCTGTTCGTCAACGAAAGTTTTGAGGGCGGCGGGGATAGAGATATTCATGGTGCTCATGGAGAAAGTGTAGGGTTCTTGGCAAAATTTGGCAAGAAGTGGTGCAAATGAAAGAGTGTTTTCATATAGCGACCCATGGCCTGTGCCCCATTACGATCAACAACAGCCCTTAACATCCCACTCCATGACCTATTTAGACGCCATCACATGGGACGCCCAGGGCCTAGTACCCGTTATTGCCCAAGAGCAGGGCAGCAAAGACGTGCTGATGTTTGCCTGGATGAACCGCGAGGCGCTGCAAAAGACGGTGGAGCTGGGCCGTGCGGTGTATTTCAGCCGCTCGCGCAAAAAGTTGTGGCACAAGGGCGAAGAGTCCGGCCATGTGCAGTTGGTGCACGAAATCCGTATCGATTGCGATGCCGACGTGGTGCTGCTCACCGTCACCCAGCAGGGCCACGAGCCCGGCATTGCCTGCCATACCGGGCGCCACAGTTGTTTTTTCAGCATGCTGCACAAGGGGCAGTGGCAGCCGGTGGAGCCGGTGCTCAAAGACCCTGCAACGATTTACCCCAAAGGCAATTAAATGGACAGTTCGGGCAAAGAAATTTCACAAGATGCGCTAGCGCAATTGGCCGCCCTCATCGAAAGTCGCAAAGTCGCGCACGGCGGCGACCCGCAGACCAGCTATGTCGCGCGCCTCTTTGACAAAGGGCCGGACGCCTTTTTAAAGAAAATCGGCGAAGAGGCCACTGAAGTGGTGATGGCCGCTAAGGACCTAGACCACGGCGGTGACCCCAGCAAGCTAGTGGGCGAGGTGGCGGACCTGTGGTTCCACTGCCTGGTGGCCCTGGCGCATTACGGTTTGCAT
>CAJBBZ010000275.1 GCA_903951445.1 uncultured beta proteobacterium | reverse complement strand
TGTCCACCGCTGCCGATATTGCAGAGCAATTCTCCGCCGGTGAAGTGCGCGTCAACCACGACCAAAACTTGGTGCTGCCTTGGGTGCGCGTGGACCAGCTTATCGATTTGTGGCAAGCCGCCAAAGAAGCCGGACTGGCCCGCCCCAATATCCATTTGCTCAGCGACATGATTGCCTGCCCAGGTGGCGACTACTGCGCGCTGGCAAACGCGCGCTCTCTGCCCGTGGCGGCGGCGATTACCGAGCGCTTTCAAGACCTGGACGAATTGTTTGACTTGGGCGAAATCGACCTGCATATCAGCGGCTGCATCAACTCCTGCGGCCACCACCACAGCGGCCATATCGGCATTTTGGGCGTGGACAAAGACGGCCAAGAGTGGTACCAGGTGACGTTGGGCGGCTCGGACGGCTCGGAACTGAGCGGCGCAGCGCGCGCGGGCAAAGTGGTCGGCCCCTCGTTTGCGGCAGCTGAAGTGGTGGATGTGATCGAGGCGGTGCTGGAGGTTTATAAAGACCAACGCGACGCGGGCGAAAACTTTATCGACACCCTACAACGCTTAGGCATCGACCCCTTTAAGGCAGCGGCCAACAGCGCCCGCTACGCCACCGCCAAACTGGCTGCTTGAGCAGCCTCCATTCATTGTCATCATGTCCCTCCCTACCGAAAAAACCGTTTTGCGTATCCTGAGCGCCGAGTCTGGTGCCGCAGCCGAGCCGACGGACGCCAGCCATCTGCGCCTGGCCAATGACGCCGAGGTGCAAACCCTGGCCTTGGAAGGTATTGCTTGCATTGCGCTGGATTTCCCCAAGTTCACCGATGGCCGGGCCTTCAGCCAGGCGCATGTGCTGCGCCGCCGAGGCTTTGCGGGCGACATCCGCGCCACGGGCGATGTGCTGATCGACCAATTGCTGCAATTGCAGCGCAGCGGCTTTAGCAGCGCGGTGCTGCGTGAAGGCCAGGATGCCGCCCATGGCGCACGACTGCTGGCACACTACAGCAGCTTTTACCAGGGTGATGTTCAAAACGTTCCGCACTTCGCCAAGGCAGCCTGATAGCCCTGCGCCAGGCTTGGCCGCCGATTGCCAATAAAATCGTGGTCTGGCCTGGGTTTGCAGGCCGTTCTTTCCAACAGCCCATTCCTTTTCCATGACCCATACCGTTACCGAAGCCTGTATCAAGTGCAAATACACCGACTGCGTCGATGTCTGTCCAGTCGATTGCTTCCGGGAAGGCCCCAATTTCCTGACGATTGACCCCGATGAGTGCATCGACTGCGCCGTCTGCATCCCCGAGTGCCCGGTCAACGCGATTTACGCCGAGGAAGATGTGCCGCACGACCAGCGCCACATGACGGCCCTGAACGCCGAGCTGGCCAAGCTGCCCACCTGGAAAAGCATTACCAAACGCAGGGCGCCGCTGCCCGATGCGGACGAGTGGAAAGACAAGACCGACAAGCTTTCCGAGCTAATCCGCTAAGGCCGGGCCGGTCGCAGCGCCCTCCCCCAGACGCCCGCCCCTTGGCCGCTCCTTCCAAAACCCTTGAAATCGACGCCCTGATCATCGGCGCAGGGCCGGTCGGCTTGTTCCAGGCCTTCGAACTTGGCCTCTTGGGCGTGTTGGCGCATATCGTCGATGCGCTGCCCGAAGCCGGTGGCCAATGCATCGCGCTGTATGCCGACAAGCCGATTTACGACATACCCGGCATCAAAGTCTGCACCGGCCGCGAACTGGTGGCGCGCTTGCTCGACCAGGTGGCGCCCTTCAAGCCCAAGCTTCACCTCAGCCAAACCGTGGACAGCATTGCTCCACAGCCCGATGGCCGCTACCGGGTCGCAACGTCTATAGGGCAGGTATTTTTAACGCGCAGCATTTTTATTGCCGCTGGCGTGGGCGCTTTTCAGGCGCGCAAGCTGCATTTACCGGGCCTGGAAGCATTTGAAGGTACGCAAGTCCATTACCAGACGCAGGCAATTGCCGCCGCCCAAGGCAAATCCATCCTCATCATTGGCGGGGAGCAAACAGCGCTGGAAGCGGCTGCCGATGCCTGCGATGGCCCGGCACGCAGCGTAACCTTGGTGCACCGACGCGACGTGCTGCACGCCGACGCCGACACGCTGGCCCGCATTAGCGCGCACCGCAGCAGCGGGCGCCTGCGCTTTGTGGCCGGGCAAGCGCACAGTTTCAAAGGCAAGGCGCGGCTACATACGCTTTGCGTGCTGGATGCCGACGAGCAAGAAACCGCGCTCAAACTAGACCAGCTGTGGGTGTTTTTGGGTGTATCACCCAAGCTCGGCCCGGTAGCGCAATGGGGCCTGGACATGGAGCGCAAACAACTCAGCGTGGACACCGCCAGCTTCGCCACCAGCGCGCCGTGCATATTTGCCGTGGGCGACATCAACCATTACCCCGGCAAAAAGAAACTCATTCTGTGCGGCTTTCATGAGGCCACTTTGGCGGCCTTTGGTGCTATGCAGTACATACGCCCCGGCGAAGCTGTGGCGCTGCAATACACCACAACTAGCACCAAATTGCATAAGGCCTTGGGGGTGGCGTAGACCCATTTAGGGCGCGACATTGCTCCCAAATGGCGCCCAAAAGCCGCCGGTTTTCAACGCCACCCCAGCGGAGTGATAGCCGCTCCATGATCCGGACTGATGGCGGGAGCTTGCGCCCCCGCAATTGCTTTTTTTACTCGGGTATGACTTGTCCGCGAACTTCGCCGCCCGGATTGGCTGCGGTGTGTACATTGACATACCACTTACCGGCCAGCAGGTCAGCCGCCTGGTCCGCCGTCAATACCGCGCTGCCCTGCACCGGGCTCTCGCCAGCATTGTTGATACCCAAAGCCACACCGGCATTTTTGCCCGCTTCTGCCGGGCCATGAAAGTGCGCCGCCTTGACTGGCCCGCTCAGGCCGCTGTAACGCAAGGTGAAGCGCAGGGTTTTGGTGGCTTTGTCAAATTCCGCTTGCAACTGGCCCATGCCTGCGCTGGTATTGGGTGGCACTTCGGCGGCACCCGATAGCGTGGCGCCCAGGTTCAGCATGTCGGCATGGCTGGCGCTGGTGGCAAGCAGCGCCAGGGTGCTGAGGCAAGCGACTAAGATGGATTTGAATGGATTCACAGGGGACTCCTTGGTTGGGGAAGCTACAGAATGTAAGGGGCTAGGAACGCTTTCGCACGACATGGGGTTAATGGCGGCACTGAACTCCACCGCCCGCGCCAGCGTGTGGTGCCATGCGCTACACTTCAAACATGATCCGAAGCTTCAGGCACAAAGGTATCGAGCGCTTCTTCCGGTCTGGATCACGCGCCGGAATTCAAGCCGCACACGCTCCCCGCCTGGCACGGCAGTTGTCTGCAATGGATGCCGCGAAGCGGCCAGAAGATATGAACCGTCCTGGCTGGGACTGGCATACCCTCAAGGGCGGCCTGTCCGGCCACTGGTCGGTGAGCGTCAACGGTAACTGGCGCTTAACCTTTACATTTGAAAACGGCGATGCCGTTCTGGTGGATTACCAGGATTACCACTGAGGTGACTATGAGTACGATGTTTAACCCCCCCCACCCCGGCCTCACCCTGAGGGACGACATTCTGCCGGCCCTCAACCTACAGGTGGGTGAAGCGGCCACCCAACTAGGCGTCGATCGCACAACGCTGTCCAAAGTGCTCCATGGCCGGGCAGCTATCAGCCCCGCGATGGCCCTGCGCATCGAGCGTTGGTTGGGGCGCGATCACGGTGGGGCCGCAGAAGTGTGGATGGCGCAGCAGACAGCCTATGACCTCTGGCAAGCGCGGGCGCATGTAAAGGCAAGCAAGGCGCTTTCGGGCGTCACGGCGCTCAAGCTCCTGCCTGCATAAAGTTTGAAGTCCACGTTTTACGCAGCACCCCCGGCGGTCAATATTGGACGGCTTCAAGAGCTTTTCGTACGATTTATAAATCGGCCAAATTCCCGGAACTTTTATCTCAGGCTTTGCCTGCCATGGCCTTGATGTCCTTCATCAAAAGGAAAAGGTGAAACGGATCAGAGGGGCTGGGTTCAAACTCCTAATGGAGGCACCACTGCCTGGCAGGCTCGTCCTTGGCGTGAACCAACAGTGCACGAACTGGGTCTTTAACTGTCAGCTTTTGGGAAACGATTTTGCGCGATGTTTTGTTCATGATCTGATCCTTATTTTTCTGAAAATTCACGGTTTTTTTGCGCTTGCGAATAGTGCATTTAGTAGCGTTAAGCTGTTTTTAGTAAGCGGCGAATTTGCCGCTTCAGTTGGTTACTTCAGGGGCTTGAAGTTCAATACTCGTGGGGGAACAACATCGTTGTCGAACTTCTGTCCGCCGCTGCGATGATCCAAACACGTTCTTCAGCCATCTGATAGCTGGACAAAACTCTAAAGCCGTTCAAGACAGAAAAATCGTTTTCTTGTGCATCCTCTGGCGGCACGTCACCCCAAAGGCCGAAGTAGTGCTGGCGAATAAATGGCGTGGGGTCAATGCCGTTGTCAATCAGGTGCGCATTGACCCCTGCTGTTGCAACCAGAAGCCCAAGCGAAAACATGGGACGGTTTCGATTGTCTGGCGTGGGCAGTCTGGCCGTGCTGGTAGCGTGGTCGTGGTTTGGGCTTTGGCTCATTGGGAGTACTCCATGGGGTTGAGCCGCGCTACGGAAAAGGGTGGTCCAGAAATGCAAACAGCCACGAGGGTTAGTCGTGGCTGTTGGTTTCGGTGACGGTTGGCGCTTATTGGTGGCGCGGCGCGGTGCGTGATGCGCCGTGCATATATTTTACTGGACAAAAAATCAGTTATATATGTATATAACTTTGGCGAATTTTGCGCCACGACCACAACTACCCGATTTGTCGGATCGGATATTGAAGCCGACGAAGTTGATCATTTAAATAGCAGATCAGGTAGCACTTGCATTCTTAGTCATGACCGCATCGTCGAATGGCCGGTTCAATTCGGGCTGCGGTCGCTCAAGGTTTGTTGCTGCTAGAAAACGCAATGAGAGCCCGTGATCGAATGGAACAGGCCAGCGCACTCATCGCTGAGCACGGAGCTGTGACCGTTGACCGATTCGGACAACTTCGACCGAATCCCGCGACCACCATCGAGCGTGACAGCCGGGCTGCCATGCAGTCAGCGCTGAAAGCATTGAACCTCGATTTGGAACCACTAAGAGACGCCGCCGGTAGGCCACCTGGGAGATAACTATGCCATCAAAGCGTACACGCACAAGACGTAATAGGGGCGTATCAAGCTTGGTATTGGCCCAACTAGGGGTCGGTTGCGGCATCAACCATATACCCCTTGCTGAACTTAAAGCACTATGGCAGGAGTATGGTCAGCAGGCCATAGACTATAACCTTCGCCACTATGACGACGAACCCTTTGTGGCGCATATCGCCAGAGAAGAGGGGTGGCCGCCACTGCAAAAAAAGTAGCTAGACAAAATGTTGGCGCACAAAGTACGCGCCCTGCAAACATTGTGTTTGCACCGAGAAAGCCAGCATTGACATTTTTCTGATCGATCTGAACCTGCCTGGTGAAAACGGATTCAGTCTGACCGAGCATGTGCGCACCGCTTACCCGCTGACGGGCATCATCTGGAAACCTATCCCTAAGCCAACCTAGAATTGCGCATGGTTCGGTTGCGCAAAAAACTCACCGATTCCGGTGCGGAAAGGGGATACATTGAATCGATCCGCAACCACGGCTCAACTATTCCAAAATGACTCGGCAGCAAAGCACATAACCCCGTTTGTGCATGGCCCTGATGCCAGGCGCTTGTGCTCCAACGGCGATAAGCCGTTTGCGTAGCCGCACGATCCGCATTTCAAGCATTGAATCGGAGGGTAGTTCTTCACCCACACCAAGCAGTTCGGCGATTTGCCAGCGTGCCAAAGGTTGGCCTGCTGCACGAGCGAGGCCAGAAAGAATCAACGTTTCGCTGGGTGTGAGATCAACCGCGGATGTCGGCCCGCGCAGTTGATGGGTATCGAGTTGAAGGTGCAAATCATCCTCATCGCCCACAACAATGCTTCGCCGTTTCGCAAGGGAATTGATGCCCGCCATCAGTTCCACTGGATCTACAGGCTTGGTGAAGTAAATGTCAGCCCCGCTGTCGTAGCCCTCGACCTTGTCGCCAATGTGGGTACGGGCAGTGGTGATGATGATGCCCACATTGGGTTGGACACTGCGAAGACGTTTGACGACATCGAGCCCATTGGCATCGGGCAGATTGAGGTCAATGACGTAAATGTCCGGACTGAAGTCACCCGATTCGTCCAGAATTTCATCGGCCAGCGCTGCGCCCCGCACGTAATGTCCTTGGCGCTGAAAAAAAGCGAGCCACCCTTCGCGCAGGTCGTGATTGTCTTCCAAAAGCAAAATTTTAAGGGAACGTGAAGGCATTTATCAATTCCTGAGTCCATGGGGTTGTCATCTTGGTGTTCAGGATCCCGTGGAATCCAACAAAATCTAACCTGTCATTCCTCCAGGCCAGATAGCTTGTTTTCCACGGGTAGCCAGACTTCAAATCGAACGCGCTGTTTGAGCGGGCTGTAGGTCACACGGCCATGCATCAAATCCAACAGCGATTTCACCAGAAAAAGACCCAAGCCCGAACCCGATTGACTCTTGGCGTTAGCGCTTCGGTAGTATTTAACAAACACTTTTTGGAGGTCAGGATATCCAGCATCGCCCACCTCATTTTCGAGGGTCCACTGCCAGCCAGCAATGCCTTGGGCACCCACGCTGGACGACAGCGCCAGCGCGATAGGCGTACCCACCTCGCTGTATTTGTAGGCATTCTCCAGCAGGTTGCCCAGCACAATCGACAGCATTTGGGCATCTGCATGAACAGCGCAGACATCGTCGGGCATTTGCCATTGGACCCTTTGTGGCTGGCGGCTGGTGGCCAGGACGCTTTGGGTCAGTTCTGAAGCGTCTAGCCATTCATTGAGGGGCTTGAGGCTGTGGTCGGACAGCAGCCCCGCATGCACACAGCGCTCAATCACACCGTCCATGTCCACAATCGCGCGTTGCATCGCCGGACGGCCTGTGGGGCCAGCCTCCATCCAAATCCGCAGATTGGCCAGGGGCGTTTTCATTTCGTGGGCGAGCATGGCCAGAAGTTGGCGTTGTTCCTGCAGGTACTGTTGGTCAAGCCTGGCTTGCTCTTGTTGCACGATCAGCTGTGTCGCTACAGCGCGGTGCTGTTCTTTGAAGCGTCGCTCGCGCACATTCAAAATCATGAGCATCACGAACCCGTCCAAGACCAGCATGCCAATGTTGCCCAAAGACAAAATGGGCGACTCATTGATCAGGCCCACATACATCAGCGCTGGAAGCGAAAAGAGTACGGCGTAAATGACCAAATATGCCAAGAGTGCGTATTTAGAAATGGGCACTTTGCCTTGGGTGTTCGGCGAAAACCACAGGGTGAGCACAATCCATAACAAGAACACAGGCACCAATGCGTTGGTAATTTGCAAGGCAATCTGTGTGTATCCAAAAAAGTTAATCAGGCTCAAGCAGGCAATGCCAAGCGCGGTGATTTGCATGCAGCGCAGCATCCATAACCTGGCTTTGTAATCTTGCAGCAGGGTTGCAAAAAACCAAAGTCCAGACCACATCAAGCCCGACACTGCGATGCTGCTGATGAGGGATAAAGTTCCCTCGCCAAACAGTGGCCCCATTGTTAAGCGGCCAAAGCCGAAAAATAGAAATCCCCAAACCGTGATGATGGCCTGCTTGATGGCAAAAATACCCATGATGCGGTCTCGGGTCAGTATCCAATTCACCACTGCCCAAACCAAAAACACCACTGACAAAACCAGTATAAAGCCGGTCATCCATTCCACAAACCGTGTGTAGACCTGCGCCTCGGCCAAAGGCATGAGCGAAAGATGCACCAACCGTGTGCTTGTACTTTGCAGCTTGATCAACACCGTGCGCTCAACATCCAGCGCAGGCACCTCAAAGGTGAACAAAACGCTGCCCAGCGCATCATCTTTGGCGGGGTAAAAGTCACCGGCTTTTTTTTCAACCCCAAAAAAGGGGTCGTAAAACGTGACTTTGTCCAGGTAAGGCGGTCGCACAGTCAGAACAAAGCCGGGCGCCTCTTTCAGTGCAACTGCAGGTATTTGCACTCGCAGCCACACTGGCTCTGGCCCATATGCCCAGCTTTTCCAGCCAGAAAAATTTTCCCATCTGGCTTGTGTCTTTACGGTCTCTACCGTGGCAGCACCTGATTCATCCAGCCAACCTGCAAATGTGGCTTGTGTTGTGGTAGCCAGAGCCATGTTGGTCGTGACAAACCACAGCCAGATAACGAGCGCCAAAAGTTTTTTTTTGGGGGTGAATCTTTGGCGGTGCATATTGTCAATTTACTCCTTTTGGTTGTTAGATTTTGTTAGAACTATTGGTTTTGTCGTAATAACTTCGGAACCATTCATCTCATCACGGTCCACGGGCTGCGCACATGACTGCTCATCAAAATGTCAAGATCAACACTGTCAAAAATGCTTTGACCGTGACCTTTTTTTTGACTCTTGAAATTGTATTGGCCCAAACTGCCCCCGGAGACATAAGCCGCCAGGTGGAGCCCGTTCGGGTGCCCGCTTTGCCCGCCTTGCAGATGCAGCCCCAGCGCATCAACCAGCCCAGTGCGCCTGAACCGGGCAGCCCAGTGGTGCGCGTCCAACAGTGGGACTTGCAAGGTCAACAGGTCTTGCGCACAGATGCCCTGCAGAGGTTGCTGCAACCTTTTGTTGGCGTTGACTTGTCACTCAAACAAATCCGCGAGGCAGCCGCTGTGGTGCAGCAAGCCTACGAAGATGCGGGTTGGCTGGCCCGTGTCGATATCCCACAACAGGACTCGACCGATGGCCGCATCAGGCTGGTCATCACCGAAGCGCGTCTTGGCGAAGTTCGGCTGGACGCGCAGTCCTCAACCCGTGTGCGGCCTGAGCGACTGCTGGCCTGGGTGCGCAACGGTCAAGCAGAGGATGCGGTTTTCAACACCCGGCGGCTGGAGCGAGGTTTGCTGATTGCCGATGACTTGCCCGGCGTGAGTGTGGCGGGTACCTTGCAAGCCAGTGCTCTGCCGGGCGCCACCGACGTCATCCTCACAACGGCTGCGGAATCGCCTTATACATTGGACTTGGGCCTCGACAACCACAACGCCCGAACCGTTGGTGCAAGCCGACTGAGTGTCAGCGGCAGCTGGAGCAGTCCTTTGGGCTTTGGCGAGACCTTCAGTTCACAGGCCCTCAAGAGCCAAGGCAGTGACTTCCTGCGTCTGGGTAGCACTCTGCCGCTAGGCTATGGCGGTTGGCGTGGGGGCATTCATCTGAGCCAGTTGGACTTTGCGATCATCACCCCCGATGCCGATGGACGAGCTCAGAACATCCAGGGACGCAGCCAAAGTGCTGGACTGGACATGAGCTATCCGCTTGTACGCAGTAGGCACGCCAACATGTTTGTGACTGCTTCGCTTGACCATCGTCTCTACTATGGCAACGCCAATGATCTGCTCAACAGCGACTATTTTGTGCAAGGGGGCAACATCGGCCTGGAAGGTAATTTCTTTGACAGCTGGGCGAGCAAGACGGCCGCCAACAGCTACAGCCTGGACTGGCGGCGTGGGGTTGTGCAAGACGGCCGCATGCCGGTGTTGCCGGTTGTTCAGGGCAGCTACAGCAAGCTCAATTGGAGCTTAAGCCGGCAGCAGACTCTCCGCAGCGACCTCAGTCTTTATACCTTGCTGAGCGGCCAGCTGACGGGTGACAAGGTTTTGGATGGTTCAGAGAACTTCAGTCTTGGGGGGCCGTCTCGTGTGCGCGCCTACGCCGTCAGCGAAGCCACTGGTCCGCAAGGCTATGTGCTCAATCTGGAGCTGCGCTGGCGCCTGAGCCCACAGTGGCTGGTGACGCCCTTTTATGACCACGGACGCATTCAAAAGCGCATCGCTGACGTTTTACCCGAATACAGCCTGAACGGTGCCGGTGTCAGCGTCACCTGGACCAACCCTCAAGGCTGGACGGCGCGCGCCACGCTAGCCCAGCGCCTTGGCCGCAACCCCAATGCCAATGCCCAAACCGGCCTTGATCAAGATGGATCACTGGACATGACTCGCCTTTGGCTGACGCTCTCGCGCAGCCTTTAAGCCAACAAGGCACCTGGCCGGGAGTCGGCCTCTAAGAGAACACGCCATGAATAACGCCTGTAAAGTCATTTGGAGCCACACCCTTCGGCAGATGGTGGTGGTGTCAGAAATTGTGCGCGGACGCGGCAAAGCCAAGAGCGTGAAGCAGGACAGCGAGCCCGCTCAGGCCCACGGCAGCGAAGCCGACACCGCAAGCACTGCCATCAACACAGGCACGTGGACCGCTAAAACCCTGGTCATTACTTTGGTGCTGGCCTTTGGCGTGCTCACAGCAGTGGCCCCCGCACTCTCCCAAACCGTGGCGAACAACGCTTTGCCCACAGGCGGTAGCCTGGCCGCAGGCAGCGCTACCATCCGCAGCAGTGGCGCCAACATGGTCATTGACCAAGCCAGCCAGCGTGCCATCCTCAACTGGCAAAGCTTCAATGTGGGCCAAGACGCCCAGGTGCACTTCAACAATGCCGGCGGATCCACCCTCAACCGCGTCACTGGCCCCGAGGCCAGCACCATCATGGGCCGCATCACCGCGCCAGGCCAAGTGATCATCAGCAATGGCAACGGCGTGTTCTTTGGCCGCGGCAGCATGGTGGATGTGGGCAGCTTGATTGCCACCACCCACAGCATAGGCAACGAGCGCTTCATGTCTGGTGACCTTACCTTTGAGCGCAAAGGTGCCACAGGCAGCGTGATCAACGATGGCGAACTGCGTGCCAAGCTCGAAGGCTACATTGCCCTGATGGCCCCTGAAGTGCGTAACCAAGGCCTGATTGTGGCGACCAAAGGCACCGTGGCCCTGGCTGCGGGCGAAGTGGTGGAACTGCAGCTCGACCCGAATAACAAGCTGACCAACATCCGCGTGCAAGCCGGTCAGTGGCAAGCGCTGGTGGAGAACAAGCAAGCGATTGAGGCCGATGGCGGCCTGTTGATTCTGAGCGCCATGGCCGCGCGCGAGCTGCAAGGCAGCGTGGTGAGCAACAGCGGCAGCATCAACGCCAGCAGCCTCACCAGCGTGGGCGGTCGCATCGTCCTCACGGGTGACCACATCACGCTCAAGGGGGGCAGCAGCATCAGCGCCACCGGTGCAACGGGCGGCGGGCAGGTGCTGGTCGGTGGTGATTGGCAAGGCGGGCAGAACGCCGAGCGCCGGGTGTTTGACGACCCCATGGCGCTGTACCAAGCCAGCAAGGTGACGATGGAAGCAGGCGCCACCATCGACGCCAGCGCCACCGACAAGGGCAAGGGCGGCACGGTGGTCTTGTGGAGCGACATTGCGCTGCCCAACTCGGTGACGGCTGCGCACGGCAGCATCCAAGCCCAAGGGGGACGCCAAGGTGGCGATGGCGGGCAGATAGAAACCTCGGGCGCCGCCCTGAAAGTGGATGGCATTCAGGTCAGCACCCTGGCCCCCCGAGGTCAAACCGGCGAGTGGTTGCTCGATCCGCGCAACATCACCATCGGCGGTTCGGGTGGCGGCACCTACACCGCAGCAGCGGACAACACGCAGATCAGCGCCGCGACGCTGCAAACCGCGCTCAACACCACCGACGTCACGGTATTCACCGGCACCACCGGCACGCAGACGGGCGACATCACCGTCAGTGCGCCCATCACCTCGGCTTCGTC